>JAZQCX010000001.1:0-3873 GCA_045546495.1 Acetatifactor sp.
GGTGGATACCGGTAGTAAGATGGACGATGTGGTTTACGAGGAGTTCAAGGGTACCGGTAATATGGAAATGATTTTGGACAGAAAGCTCTCCGAGAAGCGCATCTTCCCTGCAATCGATTTGGCAAAGTCCGGCACCAGAAGAGAAGATTTGTTGCTGAATGCTGAGGAGTTGGAAGCAATCAATATTATGCGTAAGGCGTTGAACGGCTTGAAGGCAGACGAGGCAGCCGACCGAATTCTTGACTTGTTCTCCAGAACGAAAAATAATAACGAGTTCGTTCAGATGGTAAAGAAAAATAAGTTCGTATAACATGCGAACGATAGTCCCGTGGGAAACTGAAAAAAATATAGAAAAAAAGTTGAATTAGGTATTGCAAGTACAAAATCCTTGTGATACAATAATACCGCTGTTTGTGGTTCCATAAGCAGTGCGGATGAGAACAAAAATATACTGTAATTATCATAGAGAGGTGAAAGAGATGAAAGAAGGAATCCATCCCGAGTACTATCAGGCAACCGTAACCTGTAACTGCGGTAATACTTTTGTAACCGGTTCTACTAAGCCTGAAATCCACGTAGAAGTTTGCTCCAAGTGTCATTCATTCTACACCGGCCAGCAGAAGACAGCAAGAGCCGATGGACGTATTGAGAAGTTCAACAAGAAGTACGGCGTTAAATAAGAATTGCAAGGAAAGGTTGAGGTGCTGGTATCTCAACCTTTTGTTCATATTAAGAACTTTTGGAACATGCTTCGTGCGCCTGCTTTTGCAATGCAGGTCGGGAAGCATTTGGTATGGAAGATTTTAGGGAGCAGTTATGGCAAGAAAGAAATGTAACCTTTATTCCGGTATCGGCGGACAGGCCGTTCTGGAAGGCGTTATGATGAAAAATCAGGAGAAGTATGCGGTGGCGGTTCGTAAGCCGAACGGCGAAATTGCCATTGATGTGGAAAACCATCAGGGCGTGCTTCATGGAAATAAAATAAAGAAGATACCCTTTGTACGGGGCGTGTTCAACTTTATTGATTCGCTGGTGCTCGGTATGAAGAGTATCAATTATTCCGCGTCCTTCTATGATGAAGAGGATGAGCCGGGAAAGGATGCGAAAAAGTCGGGCGGTAAAGGCGAGAAGGTGATGAATACCCTTGTTACCCTTGTTTCCGTAGTTATTGCAATCGGTATCTTCGTTGTGTTGCCCTACTATCTTGCAGCATGGTTGGGCAGTCCGATTCGGAATGAATCCCTAAAGGCAATTCTGGAGGGAGTTATCCGTATTCTGGTCTTTATCCTGTACGTTTGGGCGATTAGCCTGATGAAGGATATCCGCCGTCTGTACCGCTATCACGGCGCGGAGCATAAATGTATTAACTGCATTGAGCGGGGAAAGCCGCTGACCGTACGTAACGCCATGAGAAGCTCCAGACTGCATAAGCGTTGCGGAACCAGCTTTATCTTTTTTGTTTTGTTTATCAGTATTATACTATTTTTCTTTATCAGAGTGAGCAATCCCCTGTTAAAGGTACTGCTTCGGATTTTACTGATGCCGGTAGTGGCGGGGATTTCCTATGAAATCATCCGGCTTGCGGGAAGAAGCAATAATATCATTGTGCGCATTATTTCTGCACCGGGTATGCTGATTCAGCGAATGACAACAAAAGAGCCCGACAAAGAGATGATTGAGGTGGCAATCGCTGCTGTGGAGGCTGTTTTTGATTGGAAGAAGTATCTTGCGGATAACTTCGGCTATCAGGAGGGTGCAGAGGAAAGCGGCGAGTACGCTGAACAGTACGCTGATGAACCGGAGTACGAGGAAGACAGGTACGAAGAGGACGAAGCCGCATATTACGAAGAGGAAAGCGGAGAGTACGCTGAAGATACTTACTACGAAAATCAGGACGATGAAATCGGGTACGCCGAGACCGGGGACGGTGAATACACGGAGGAAGCGGAATACTGCGAGGATGGCGGTTACGCTGAGCAGGAGTATACGGAAGATACTTACTACGAAGGGCAGGACGACGCAACCGGGTATGAAGAGCCGGAGGATGATGCGTCCGACGAAGAGATAGTTGAGTCAGCAGAAGTCAAGTCTTCCAAAAAGAAAAAGGGTTCGAAAAGAAGATGACGTATCAGGAAATATATAATCTGGGTAAGCAGATGCTGGTGGATGCGGGAATCGAAGAAGCATCCTTAGATGCAAGACTGCTTCTGGAATTTGTCTGCGGCACCGACCGGAACACCCTTCTGGTGCATGGTGACAGGACTGTAACAGCTGAGCAGGAGGCGAAATACCGAGAGCTGCTTGCAAGGCGGGAAAAGCGTGTACCCTTGCAGCATCTGACAGGTACGCAGGCATTTATGGGACTGGATTTTACGGTGAATGAGCATGTGCTGATTCCCAGACAGGATACGGAGGTGCTGGTAGAAGAGGCACTGAAGGAGCTTCATGACGGCATGCATGTGTTGGACATGTGCACCGGTTCCGGCTGTATCTTAATCAGCCTGCTACACTATTCAAACGATTGTACGGGTGTAGGAGCGGATATTTCCGGGGAGGCACTGGCAGTTGCAAGAGAAAATGCACAGAGACTGCTGGGGTGCGCAGCTTTGGAGTGCCCTGGTGAGGAAGAAGTCCGACAGAAGGTGGCTTGCGAAGATGCGGAAGCGCAACGGGAGCCGGCAGGCGGTAGTGCGGAAGCGCAACGGGAAGCGAATAACAAGAGAGCAACAGCGGGTGAATCGGCTGCGGTGGATGAGTTTGCGGAAATCCCGAGATATGAATTCATGCAGAGTGACCTGTTTGAAAACGTGGACGGTCTCTTTGATATGATTGTGTCGAATCCGCCTTATATCAACACGGATGTGATTGAGACCCTGATGCCGGAGGTTAGAGATTATGAGCCCAAGCAGGCTTTGGACGGTACGGCGGATGGACTGGAGTTTTACAGAAGAATTATCAGGGACAGTAAGAAGAACCTGAAAAAGGGCGGTATGCTGTTCTTTGAAATAGGACACGACCAGGGAGAAGCGGTTGCACAGATGATGGAGCAGGCGGGCTATCTGGAGGTGCGTGTGATAAAGGATTATGCCGGAATGGACAGAGTAGTTTCCGGTGTTTTGTCCTTTGGCAGCCTATAAGGAATTTGATTTGGAAGAGCCGTTTGGCGGCGGAATGAGAGGGAAACATGTTTGATAAGTTAGAGGATTTGCTCATCCGATTTGAGGAAATCATGGGCGAGCTGAATGAGCCCGGTGTGGCAAACAATCAGGAGCGTTTCCGTAAGCTGATGAAGGAGCAGAGTAATCTGACGCCCATCGTGGAAGCGTATAAGGAATATAAGAAGTGTAAGCAGGACATCGAGGACTCGCTGATGATGCTGGACGAGGAAAGCGACGACGAGATGCGCGAAATGATTAAGGAAACCTTGAGCGACAGCAAAAAGCGCGTAGAGGAGCTGGAGCAGGAGCTGAAGATTCTGCTTTTGCCTAAGGACCCTAACGATGAGAAGAATGTTATTGTAGAAATCCGCGCTGGTGCAGGCGGTGATGAGGCAGCTTTGTTTGCTGCGGAAATCTATCGTATGTATGTGCATTACGCAGAAGGTCAGAGATGGCGCGTTGAAACCATGAACGCGGACGAAATCGGCATCGGCGGTATGAAGGAAGTCCAGTTTATGATTACCGGACAGGGCGCTTATTCTAAAATGAAGTACGAGAGCGGTGTGCATCGTGTACAACGTGTTCCTGAAACTGAGAGCGGCGGCAGAATTCACACCTCCACCATCAGTGTGGCAGTGATGCCCGAAGTGGATGAGGATATTGATATTGTGATTGAGGATAAGGATATCCGTATTGATGTAATGCGTGCGTCCGG
>JAZQCX010000002.1:0-4399 GCA_045546495.1 Acetatifactor sp.
CGGACGGAAAAATGAGCGAAAGGGCATGCTCCTTTTTCCGCCTCCCGCGGACACGACTCAATTTTTGTTCAAGCGCATAAAAACACGAACCCTATTCCAAAGTTGCGCACATAAGAAATCCTCACATTTATCTCCCGACAACATTCCGGCATACTCCCGGGGTGAACAGGTCGCGGCCTAAGTGTATTCTGCCGACAAAGACACGAACCGGCTTACTTCAGGCGAATGTTTTTGATTGCCCAGAGGCGGAGGGCAGTCGCGTTGGTGCTGATTTTTTCCAGAGAGTCCAGGATTTTTTCAAAGGCGAGGCGCTCAGAGTCTTCCACAACACCGTCCTCGGAAATGGAAATCAGGGAAGCCTGAAGAGAATCGATATCCTTCAGGGAGCCCAGTACCTTTAGGGCAAGGCGGTCAAAGTCAACGATAGTGACCTCCTGAACCCGTTCCCTGCCAAGAGGACATTCCCTTGCACAATAAGAGTTGCCCAGCTCCGGTACATTATAAGCTTCCGCCATAGCCTTTACCTCCTCAGGGTAAGGGGCGATGGTGTCCAGCTCGATTCGGGCAAGTCTGGTGCGGTCGATGCCGACGATTTCCGCCGCTTTTTCACGGCTGGAGAAGTCTTCGTTTGTATTTGCGGCCTCGCAACGTGCGAGATAATACATATTATCAGCGGCTTTTGTAGCTTTTTTTCCCATGTCAAATGTTTTCCTTTGTAATAAAATATAAATGTCTGGTAAATATATCTCTTTCAGTGTAGTAAAAATATGCGGGTTTGTAAAGAATTAGCGGAATATTTTTTAAAATCTGTTGAGAGAATTCCCATAATTTGATACAATGATAAGCGGGTATGTATTTCCAGCGAAACACCGCCAATCTATGGTGGGAGTATAATGAACCGGAGGATAAACAGATGGGTTTAATTAAAGCAGCAAAGGACGCCGTTCAGACAATATTTGCTGATCAGTGGCGAGAGTATTTCTACTGTGATTCCCTTTCCAATGATGTGTTGATGGTAAAGGGACAGAAGAGAGTTACAGAGGAGCGTAACAGTAATACAAAGGCTTCCGACAATATTATTTCAAACGGCTCCATTATCGCGGTAAACGAGGGTCAGTGTATGATTATCGTAGACCAGGGCGGTATTGTGGACGTTTGTGCGGATGCAGGTGAGTTTGTTTATGATACTTCTACTGAGCCCAGCCTTTTCTACGGCGGTCTCGGTGAGAGCATTAAGGGTAGCTTCACCACCTTGGGAAGACGTTTTACATTCGGTGGTAATACCGCAAAGGATCAGAGAGTTTATTTCTTTAATACGAAGGAAATTATGAACAATCTGTTCGGTACACCTACGCCCGTTCCGTTCCGTGTGCTTGACAGAAACACAGGGTTTGATTTCGATACGGCGGTAAGAGTGAACGGTCAGTATTCCTTTAAGATTGTTGACCCGATCCTTTTCTATACGAATGTATGTGCAAATGTTCCCGACAGCTATAAGAAGGCTGAACTGCTCCCTATGATGAAGGGAGAATTGTTGACGGCATTGCAGCCTGCTCTGGCTAAGATTTCTGCACAGGGTGTACGTCCTTACGAAATCCCCGGATTCTCCCAGCAGATTTGTGATTTGCTGGTACAGGAGTTGTCCGGACAGTGGACGGATATCCGTGGCGTTCAGATGGTGAAGATGTCCATTAATTCTGCTGACATGCTCAGTGAGGACAGAGAGAGATTCCAGAAGTGGCAGGATACTGCTATGCTTCGCAGTGCTGACATGCAGGCAGCAAGAAAGACGGAAGCATTCTCTAACATGATGGACAATATGGAGTTCGGTGGTAAAGAGGGCGGCTCTGTTATGGACGGCGCCATGAATATGATGGCAATGGGCATGATGAATAACATGATGGGAAATAATGCGGCATTTGGTGCGATGATGGGACAGCAGACACCTATGCAGCAGGCGCCCATGCAGCAGATGCCTCAGGCAGCACAGCCGGCTCCCGCAATGAATGCGGCAGCACCGGTGCTTGGCTGGACCTGTAGTTGCGGCGTTTCGGATAACAGAGGAAAGTTCTGTACCGAATGTGGTGCACCCAAGCCGGTGGAGGCAGGATGGACATGCGGCTGCGGTACGGTAAATCAGGGTAAGTTCTGTACCGAGTGCGGCGCAAAGAAGCCCGAGGGAGCACCTCTGTACAAGTGCGATAAGTGCGGCTGGGAGCCGGAGGACCCCGCAAATCCTCCTAAGTTCTGCCCCGAGTGCGGCGATAATTTTGATGCCAACGACAGAGTGTAAGATGAACTGAGTGAATGATGTGTCGCAGCAGTCAGCGGTTCAGCTTTGGCTGAAGACGGACTGCTGCGATTTTCTCTGTGTGGGAGAAGCGGATTTTTGTGTAATGCGTGCTACGTTGGAGCGGCAGGTGCGTGAGAGGGAATGCAGATATACTTGGTTCATAACAGGAGAGAAAGGTCATGGGAGAAATTGGTGCAATCATCATACTGGTTTTAATACTGGTAATCTTTCTGATTGTGTTTATTGTCTATAAGAAAATCAGCAAGCGTGTGCGGGAATTTTCCCAGCTTGCCTTCGGAACGGAGGATATTCTTGAGGGCTTTAAAAGCGTGGAAAAGGAAGCGGAGATTACGCCTAAGTCTGTGTCAGCGGCGACCAGCTTATATTTACCGAGAATCATAAAGGATTTCCCGGAGTTTCACTATAATGAAATGAAAAACCGGGCGGAAAATATTTTGATTTCCTTCCTTCAGGCGATTGATAGCCAGCAAATGTCGGAGCTGGGAGAGGATGCGACCAGCGAGCTGAAGGATAAATTGAGAATGAAAATTGATGCTTTAAAAAGTGCAAATACTTGGGAGCATTTCCGAAATATAAAGATACACCGAACAGAAATAAAGATTTACCGGAAGCTGAAAGGACGTTGCAGTATTATCTTTCAGTCTGCAGTGCAGTACAATCATCATAAGGAACGGGACGGAAAGCTGATAAGCGGTTCGTCAGAGCGTTTGGAACAGTCCCGCTACAATGTGGAGATGATTTACATACAGGACAGAGATATTGTGGAAAACCAAGCAGATGCCGGTCTTGCGATGAATTGTCCAAACTGTGGTGCACCGCTGCCGAAGCTCGGTGCGAAAAAGTGTCTGTACTGTGACACACCTATCGTGGAATTCAACATTAAAATATGGAATTTCAGTGATGTGGAAGAAGTATAATTTTGAAATGAAAGCAATGTGAGAATCCGAAGGGTTTTCATTTGGAATGGAGCGTATTATGAGTATCTATGATACCTTGAACAGAGAGCAAAAGGAGGCGGTGCTTCATACGGAAGGCCCGCTTCTTCTGTTGGCGGGAGCGGGTAGCGGAAAGACCCGCGTGATTACCCACAGAATTGCATATTTGATTGATGAGATGGGCGTGAAGCCTTGGAATATTCTGGCAATTACCTTTACAAATAAGGCGGCGGAGGAAATGAGGGAGCGTGTAGACGGTCTGGTGGGATTTGGAGCCGATCAGATTTGGGTTTCCACGTTCCATTCCCTGTGTATCCGTATTCTGCGCAGACATATCGACAGGCTGGGGTTCGAAAGCGGATTTACCGTTTACGATACGGATGACCAGAAGTCGGTAATGAAGGGAATCTGTAAGCGCTTGGAGCTGGATACTAAAATTTATAAGGAAAAAGCTTTGCTTAGTGCAATTTCCAACGCAAAGGATAATTTAGTCAGCGTCAGGGAATATGAGATAGAGGCATCGGCAAATTATAACAAGTCGGTTTATGCGAAGGTGTACAGGGAATATCAGGAGACCCTGAAGAAGAATAATGCCTTGGACTTTGATGACATTATTGTTAAAACCGTGGAGTTATTTAAAAATTGCCCGGAGGTACTCGATTCCTATCAGGAGCGTTTTCAGTATATTTCCGTGGACGAGTATCAGGATACCAATACCGCACAGTTTGAATTGATCAGAATGCTTGCGGCAAAGTACAGAAACCTTTGCGTGGTAGGTGATGATGATCAGTCCATCTATAAATTCCGCGGCGCAAACATTCGGAATATTTTGGATTTTGAAAAGTATTTCCCGGAGGCAAAGGTGATAAAGCTGGAACAGAATTACCGTTCCACACAGTCTATTCTGGATGCGGCGAATGCGGTGATTCGCAATAATGCCGGCAGAAAAGAAAAAGCACTCTGGACCAGCAGAGGCGCCGGAAACAGAATCCGTTTCCGCCAGTTTGACAACGCCTACGAGGAGGCGGAGTTTATTGCGGATGATATTTGCAAAAAGGTGCGAAAAGAAGGTGCACGGTACAAGGACTGTGCGGTGCTTTACCGTACCAACGCCCAGTCCCGTCTTTTGGAGGAGCGTATGATAATGGAA
>JAZQCX010000003.1:0-14813 GCA_045546495.1 Acetatifactor sp.
CACGGAGCGAGAGCGCGTCTCAAAACCACATACCATGCCCTCCCAAGACCCCTACCAAAATATCCCCATCCTCACCTGAAATAAAATACAAAAACCGCACAAGGCGGGTATAGACATGGCTCCATCCGGCACCCTCACGGCACATGAAAGGTTCTTCTTAGTGCTGCTTCGTTCCCGACCTGACACGGTTCGTAGATTTCCATTGCGTGAGACCAAATTTCAACGCCATGCCCAGTGACCCAGACAATGTACGGCTTTTACAGTGTATCGTTTTAAAAGAGTTTTGTCAACTGGGATTTCAAAATAAATACAGTTGACAAATTCAGGAAAAGATGATAATTTGATAATAGGAATTATTACTGATTTAATAGGAGGTTTACATATGAACAAAAATGCATTCAGACAATTATCTTATGGAGTTTATGTAATCAGCACATGGGACAATGGCAGACCTACCGGCTGTACGGCCAATAGTGCGATGCAGATTACCTCAGAGCCCGCGACCATTGCAGTTAGTATTAATCATGATAATTACACAAATCAGTGCATACAGGAAAGCGGCCGCTTTGCAATTTCCATTTTAGGAGAGAATTCAGAACCTTCCACTATTGGGATTTTTGGCTTTAAAAGTGGCAGAGATAACAATAAATTTGATGAAGTGGAATCGGTAGTAAAGGGATATATGCCGGTGATTGCAGATGCCTGTGCGTATATTACCTGTGAGGTAATCGATAAGATGGAAACATCCACGCATACCGTATTCTTAGGTAAGGTACTGGATGCGGATGTGTTGAAAAATGATGACCCTATGACCTATGCATATTATCATAATGTAATCAAGGGTAAGAGCCCGAAGAATGCTCCTACCTACATTGCAGAATAAAAGGCAGGAGCAGTCGTTATGATTGCTCCTGCTCTTTCTTTTTTTGTTCCTTTTCCAGTTTGTTTCGTTTGCGCAAATCAGTGAAAAACTTCTTTAAAACTGCGCTGCATTCTTCCTCTAAAACCCCACGAGTAACCTGTACCTGATGATTGAATTCCGGCATTTCCAGAATGTTTAAGATAGAGCCGCCACAGCCTGCCTTGGGATTCATACAGCCCATTACAACCTCGGGGATACGGGCCTGCACGATGGCACCGGCGCACATCTGGCAGGGTTCCAATGTTACGTAAAGGGTACATTCCTCCAGACGCCAGTCGCCGATAATCTTACTTGCCTTATTGATTGCGGTAATTTCCGCGTGGGCGAGGGTGTTTTTATCGGTATTGCGGCGATTGTAGCCCCGACCGATGATTTTTCCTTCGTGGACAATGACGCAACCGATGGGAACCTCTCCCAATGCGAGTGCTTTTTTTGCCTGTTTCAAGGCTTCCTTCATATATTTTTCGTGAACGCCGGTAATAGTTGCCATAATCTTATCTCCGCAGAAAGTTGTTGTGTTAATCATACTCTGTAACGGAGGGAATGTCAAAAAGGTTTTATGGACATTGCGGGAGTCGGTGGCGTTGACTTTTGCTCTTGGGACATATAATATGGTAATGAACAAGCTGGTGCAACTTGAGTAAGGTAACGGGAGTGAGGCATCAGAAAACTTTTGGGTGATTGTCTGAAACTGAATGAATATCGGGCGGCAGTAACAGTCAGAGGCAGTAACAGTCAGCAGCAGTAACAGCCGGCAGCAGGAGGAAAGTATGGTTTCCATTAAAGAGGTGGCGAAACACGCGGGAGTGGCAATTTCCACGGTTTCAAAGGTTTTAAACGGATATCCGAATATTAGCGAAAGCACGCGGGAAAAGGTGCAAAAGGCAATCAGAGAGCTGAATTATGTACCAAATTCCATTGCGGCTGCGCTTTCCTCAAAGCAGTTCGACAGAGTGGCTTTGGTTTTGAATCCAAAGCGGCAGACCCAGGCCATAGACCAGATTTTTATGCAGTATCTTCTGGGAGCACTGGATAGGGCGAAGGAGCTGGGGCTGGAGGTTGTTACGGTTTTTACGGACATGATTGCAGGGATGGATGCGGAGGAGCTTGCCGTATACTTTTTGTCCCAGAGCATTACCGGAGTGGTGATTTATGGTATGTCCAAGGAAGACAAGGTGCTGCATGAGTTAATTAAAAGCAGGCGTTTTGCCTGCGTGGTGGTGGACGCACCTGTGGTAAATGAGCGGACAACCTCCGTAGGTGTGAACCATGAACAGGCCCAGTATGATGTGGCAAAGAAAACCGTTACGGATGACAACTGTAAGAGGGTGCTCTATATTGCGGGACGGAAGGATGGGTATGTAACGGAGCAGCGTCTGAAGGGTATGAAGCGACTGGCAGAGGATTTAAATCTGACTGTTCTGGTGCGGGAAGGCGATTTTGGCGAGCTTGCCGCAAGGAATATTGCCATGGAATATGCAAAGAATAAGGATTGCGTTGTGTGCGCCTCCGACTTAATGGCAATCGGGGCCATGAATGCGTTGATTGATATGGATATTTTTCGTCCGGTGTGTGGCTTCGACGGCATCACGCTGATGGGGTATGTGGGAAAGCAGATGAATACCGTAAAGCAGGATTTTTATGGGATTTCCTGCAGAGCACTGGAAGAGGTAAAGCGACTGCTGGACGGCGAAACGGGAAGGCAGGTTACAATGCCTCACGAAATTGTGAAACTGTATTACAGGGATATTATTTGTTAGTAAAAGAGGCTTGCGGCTGTATCCTGTGGAATAGAAAAGCATGATTTAAGGAGAGGATACAGAGCAGTGTGTTGACATGGCACAGAGCGAGAAATGTTGGAAAACAGTTGCGGAAAACGTTTTCCTGTGATATTCTTAATTGTATGAATAAGGACTGGAAACGCGACGCGGGAGGGTGCGTTTCGCAGACAGGTTGTGTTTATTGGAGGTAACTCTTATGAATCTCGAAAAAAAATTAAATGAAATGACACAGAAGATGTACGGCAGAGGATTTGCAGCATGCACGGATGAACAGCTTTACAATGGCGTGTTACAGCTGACAAAAGAGCTGATTGCCGAGAAGCCTGTTAATACAGGAAAGAAAAAGGTATATTACATTTCCATGGAATTTCTGATTGGGAAGCTTCTTTCCAATAACTTGATTAATTTGGGACTGTATGAGGAACTGAGTGAGCTTTTGGAAAAGAACGGCCGCAGTCTTTCGGCGTTGGAGGAGACGGAGCCTGAGCCGTCCTTGGGAAACGGTGGATTAGGACGTTTGGCGGCGTGCTTTCTGGATTCCATTGCAACCTTGGGATTACCCGGAGACGGTATCGGTCTGAATTATCACTACGGCTTGTTCAAGCAGGTGTTTGCGGAACGGCTGCAGAGAGCGGAGCGTAATGACTGGATTGAGGAAAATTCCTGGCTGACGGATACCGGAATTCATTTTGAGGTGGCTTTCGGCGACCGTAAGGTAACCTCCGTGCTTTATGACATTGATGTCATCGGATATGAAAACGGCCGGAATAAGCTGCATCTTTTCGATGTGGAGTCTGTGGATGAGAAGCTGGTGCAGGAGGGAATTCAGTTCGATAAGACTGCTATTGAGAAGAATCTGACCCTGTTCCTTTATCCCGATGATTCCGACGAGGAGGGCAATCTGCTTCGTATTTATCAGGAATATTTTATGGTCAGCAACGGTGCACAGCTGATTATCCGGGAATTGAAGGAGAAGGGCTGTGACCTTTCCAACATGGACGAATATGTGGCGATTCAGATTAACGACACCCATCCTACATTGGTTATTCCGGAGCTTATCCGTATCCTTACATGGGAGGAGGGCTTCACCGTGGAAGATGCAGTACAGGTGGTGAGCAGAACCTGTGCCTACACAAACCATACCATCCTTGCGGAGGCACTGGAAAAATGGCCGCTCGCCTATATTGAAAAGGTAGTGCCTCAGCTTGTTCCCATCATTAAGGAGCTGAGCGCCCGGGTGGCGAAAAAGTATGATGACCCCAGAGTGCAGATTATTGATAAAGAGAAACGCGTGCACATGGCGCATATTGATATTCACTACGGCTACAGTGTCAACGGCGTGGCGGCGATTCACACGGAGATTCTAAAGGAAACGGAGCTGAATCACTTCTACAAGCTGTATCCCGAGAAGTTTAACAACAAGACAAACGGTATCACCTTCCGCCGATGGTTGCTTTCCTGCAACCGGGAGCTGGCGGAGCTGATTACACGAACCATAGGTGACGGCTATAAGATAAATGCCTTGGAACTGGAGAAACTTTTGGAAAAGCGCGAGGATGCGGCACTTCTGGATGCCATTGATGCCATTAAGAAGCAGAAGAAGGAAGCGTTGGCGGCGTATATTCTGGAGAAGGAGGGCATTGAGATTGATGCTGATTCCGTTTTTGATATCCAGATTAAGCGTCTGCACGAGTATAAGCGTCAGCAGATGAATGCCCTTTATATCATTCATAAGTATCTGGAAATTAAGAGCGGAAAAAAGCCTGTTCGTCCCATGACCTTTATCTTTGGCGCAAAGGCTGCTCCGGCATATGTGATTGCGCAGGATATCATTCATTTGATTCTGGTGCTGTCTGAGATTATAAATCATGACCCGGAGGTAAGTCCTTACATGAAGGTGGTTATGGTTGAGAACTACAATGTAAGCTATGCGGAGAAGCTGATTCCTGCCTGCGATATTTCAGAACAGATTTCCCTTGCTTCCAAGGAGGCATCCGGTACCGGAAATATGAAGTTTATGTTGAACGGTGCGGTGACGTTGGGAACCAGCGACGGCGCAAATGTGGAGATTCATCAGCTGGTAGGAGATGACAATATTTATATATTTGGTCAGGACAGTGATACGGTAATCGGGCACTACGCAAAGGCTGATTATGTTTCAAAGGATTACTATAAAAAGAGCCCGGTAATCCGCGAGGCGGTGGACTTCATTGTTGGCAAAGAGGCGATGGCAGTAGGTCATAAGGAAAATCTGGAGCGTTTGTATAACGAGCTGTTAAATAAAGACTGGTTCATGACGCTTTTGGATTTGGAGGATTATATTGCGGTAAAGGATCGCGCTTTTGCGGATTATGAGAACCGCGATAAGTGGAAGAGAATGATGCTGACCAATATTGCTAAGGCAGGTTTCTTCTCGGCAGACAGAACAATAGCGGAGTACAACCGGGATATCTGGAAGCTGAACTAAATGGAAATAATAAGGATTTTACACAGGAGATAATGTGATGAGAGCGAGTGGGATTTTACTGCCGGTATCAAGCTTACCGTCAGCTTACGGAATCGGGTGCTTCTCAAAGGAAGCGTATGAATTTGCGGATCAATTAAAGAAGGCAGGGCAGACCTATTGGCAGATTTTGCCTTTGGGTCCTACCGGCTACGGGGATTCTCCTTATCAGTCCTTTTCTACTTTTGCGGGAAATCCTTATTTTATTGACCCGGAGGACTTGGTAAAGCGCGGATATCTGACGAAGGAGCTGTGCGACAGCTATGACTTTGGCGGTCACCCGGAGTATGTGGACTATGTGAAAATCTACGAGAGCCGGTTCCTGCTGCTTAGGGAAGCTTGGAGGTGCAGTAATATTTCCGAAGATGCGGATTTTCTGAAGTTTACGGAGGAAAATGCGTATTGGTTGGAGGATTATGCGCTTTTTATGGCGGTAAAAGCGCATTTTGACAACGCATGCTGGACGGAGTGGGACGAGGATATTAAGACGCGTAAGCCGGAGACCCTGCGGGCATACCGGGAGCGTTTTGCGGAGGAAGTGGAGTTTTACCAGTTCCAACAGTATATGTTCCGAATCCAGTGGAAGAAACTGAAGACCTACGCCAATGAGCAGGGGATAAAAATCATCGGAGATGTGCCCATTTATGTTGCCTTGGACAGTTCTGATACCTGGGCAAATCCGAAGCTGTTCCAATTTGATGAGGAATGTAACCCCACGGCTGTGGCGGGATGTCCTCCCGACGCTTTTTCTGCTACGGGGCAGTTGTGGGGGAATCCGCTGTACAATTGGGATTATTTGAAAGAGACAGGCTATGAGTGGTGGCTGAAACGTCTGGAAGCATGCTTTAAGCTGTATGACGTAGTGCGGATTGACCACTTCCGCGCCTTTGATGAATACTATGCGATTCCCGCAGGAATGGAAACCGCAGAAATCGGTACGTGGGAGCCGGGGCCCGGACTTGCCCTGTTTGAGGCGATGAAAGCGCGTCTGGGAGAAAAAGCGGTGATTGCGGAGGATTTGGGTTTTTTGACCCCTACGGTTTTGGAACTGGTAAAAAATACCGGATTTCCCGGCATGAAGGTGCTGCAGTTTGCCTTTGACTCCGACGCGGACTGTGAATATCTGCCCCATAATTACGGAACCAACGCAGTTGTGTATACAGGAACTCATGATAACGATACTACACTGGGGTGGTATGAAAAGCGGACAGAGGAGGAGCGGGAGTTTTGTGATGCATATTTGCATCTGAAGAACCGCGAACTTTGGGAGATTCCGTGGGAAATGATTCGTGCGGCGCTTTCCAGTGTGGCGGATTTGGCAGTGATTCCCATGCAGGATTATCTCGGACTGGGCTCCGAGGCACGTATCAACATGCCTTCTTCCTTGGGGAATAACTGGAAATGGCGTATGAAGAAGGATGCCTTCACGGAGGAACTGGCGGAGAAGATTGGTCGTATGACTGCTGTATACGGCAGAATATCTGAGTAAAGTCGGATGCACAGAGGTACAGGATTGCCGGATGAGCAGGAGCGGCAATATGATGATAGACATTAAAAGTGCAGAAGGAACGGAAGACGAATGCAAATTCACGGATTAAATAAGACAACCTTATTGGATTATCCTGAGCATATAGCAGCCACTGTGTTTACCGGTGGCTGTAATTTTCGTTGCCCCTTTTGTCATAACGGCGATTTGGTGCTGAGAGCAAAAGAGATACCGCTGATTTCGGAGGAAGAGGTTTTTGCGTATCTGGAAAAGAGAAAAGGGATTCTGGAGGGGGTCTGTATAACGGGAGGCGAACCCACTTTACAAAAGGATTTGAGCACTTTTATCCGCAGGGTGAAGGCACTGGGGTATCTGGTGAAACTGGATACCAACGGATATAAGCCGCAGGTACTGCGGGAGCTTTTAGCGGAGGGATTACTGGATTATGTTGCGATGGATGTAAAGGCATCCCTGCAAAATTACGGTAGGGCAGTTGGTGCATCGACAACGGCAACGACGTTTGATACGTCCCTCATAGAAGAAAGCATCGGGCTTTTGAAGAAGAGCTCCATTCCCTATGAATTTCGGACTACGGTAGTGAAAGGAATCCATACGGAGGAGGAATTTGAAGAAATCGGCAGGCTGCTTTCCGGATGTCGCGCCTATTATATTCAAAGCTATCGGCATAATGAAAATGTAATCGCGCCGGGGTATACGGAGCATTCCGTGGAAGAACTGCGAAGAATGTCAAACAGAGCAAAAAAATACATAGACAAAGTGGAGCTGCGCGGTGTAGAATAAGTGGCGTTGTGCATAAAATGGCGAGTATGATATTGGAACAGGTATGTTTTGCGGGAGCATTGTTCTAGCCCGGAAAGCATAAGCTAAGGAGTAGGAAATGAGTTTGAGGAAAAAATTATTTGGAGACAAGGCGTTTTATCTGATGGTTCTTGGCGTTGTGATGCCAATCATCATTCAGAATGCGTTTTCAAATTTTGTAAACCTTTTGGATAATATCATGGTGGGGCGTGTCGGAACGGAGGAAATGTCCGGCATTGCCATTGTAAATCAGCTGTTGCTGGTGTTTAATCTTGCCATCTTCGGGGCGATTTCCGGAGCGGGTATTTTTGGCGCACAGTTTTACGGCTGCAAGAACCACAAAGGCGTGCAGCAAACCTTCCGGTTTAAGCTGTATATTTGCGCGGCGATTGTTTTAATCGGTGTGGTTGTATTGCTGTTGCAGGGGGACAGTCTGATTATGCTGTATCTTCACGGAGAGGAGAATCCGGAAGCTCTGGCTGAGACTCTGCATCATGGAAAAAATTATCTTTTGGTAATGCTGGTGGGACTTTTGCCCTTTGCTGTGGAAGAAATTTATGCAAGTACTCTGCGTGAGTGCGGTGAAACGAAAATTCCCATGATAGCCGGTGTAACAGCGGTGCTTGTAAACCTGGTTTTGAACTATATTCTGATTTATGGAAAGCTGGGTATGCCTGCAATGGGTGTGGTTGGTGCTGCCATTGCTACGGTGGTGTCCCGTTTTGTACAGGCTTTAGTTGTAATGTACTGGACCCATACTCACGCGGAGAGGATGCCCTTTATTGTGGGCGCTTATCGGGAATTTAAGCTTCCCGGACAGCTTGCGGGCAATATTGTCAAGAAGGGTACACCACTTATGCTCAATGAGATTTTTTGGGCAGCAGGTATGGCGGTGATGAACCAGTGCTACTCCATGCGTGGACTGGATGCGGTTGCGGCACAGAATATCTCAAGCACGATTTCAAACTTGTTTAATGTAGTGTTTATGGCGATGGGAAGCGCTATTTCCATTATCGTCGGTCAGCTTCTGGGAGCGGGTAAAATGGAGGAGGCGAAGGATTCGGATACAAAGCTGATTTCCTTTGCGGTATTTTCCTGCGTTGTAATGGGCGGCGTTATGTTCCTGCTGGCACCCCTGTTCCCGCAGATTTACAATACTACGGATGCAGTGAGAACTCTGGCGACGGTGCTGCTTCGTGTGGCTGCCTGCTGTATGCCGATTTGGGCATTTATGCATGCAACCTATTTTACCCTTCGAACCGGCGGAAAGACGATAGTTACATTTTTGTTTGACAGTGTATTTCTCTGGGCAGTATCAATTCCTGTAGCATATGTACTCAGTCGCTTTACAGGTCTTCCTATGGCACCTTTGTATCTGTGTTGTCAGCTGCTTGATTTGATTAAATGTGTCATCGGCTTTATCCTTGTGAAAAAGGGCGTTTGGATTCAGAATATTGTTGAAAACGCAGGCGATTGATGATAAAATAATTTTCAAATCGCATGAATTGGGAGGTTGCCAAATGATTAAAGGGTTTAAGATGAAACTTTATCCCGGTCAGGAAGCGGAGTACGAGAAGAGACATAACGAGCTTTGGCCGGAAATGCAGGATATGATTCATGAGCACGGCGGAAAGAATTACACTATCTTTTTGGATAAGGAAACGCTGACGCTTTTCGGTTATATTGAGATTGAGGATGAGGCACTTTGGGCGAAGGGTGCGGATACTGCAATCAACCGTAAGTGGTGGGACTTCATGGCGGATATTATGGAGACCAATCCTGATAACAGTCCGGTGAGCATCGATCTGCAGAACGTATTTCATTTGGATTAAAAAGAATAGGCGCTTTTGCGCACGGACAGCAGTATAAAGAAAAGGGTCATCACCGGCTGTGGGAACAGTCAGGTAATGACCCTTTGTTGTTTGTGCTTCCCGGCAGGAAAGCAAACTGTAAGCGGAGACGGCGGGATTCGAACCCGCGTGCCCCGGAGGGCAAACGCATTTCGAGTGCGCCCCGTTATGACCGCTTCGATACGTCTCCGAATAGGGAACAGCTTTTGGCTGCTCCCTTATTTTATAGTATTCGTTTCCTTTTGGCAAGAGAAAGGAATATTTTTTATGAAAATGCCAATGCCTAATGTTGCAAATTTGCCGCAGACAGGGTAATATTCTATATATAGTATTTGGTGAACAGGGGACAACGGCTATGTCGTATACAGCGCTCTATCGAAAATTCCGTCCTGACACCTTTGCGGATGTAAAGGGGCAGGAGCATATTGTGACAACTCTCACGAACCAGCTGAGAGCAAACCGTATCGGACATGCCTATCTTTTTACCGGTACAAGAGGAACCGGTAAGACTACGGTAGCAAAGATTTTTGCAAAGACGGTGAATTGTGAGAACCCTACGGAGAGCGGTCCCTGCGGTGAATGCCGAATCTGTCGTGCCATTGCTGCCGGTGCCAGCATGAATGTTATCGAAATTGATGCGGCATCCAACAACGGTGTAGATAATATCCGTGAGATTGTGGAGGAGGTTTCCTACTCTCCTGCGGAAGGAAAATATAAGGTTTACATCATCGACGAGGTTCATATGCTGTCTATAGGAGCGTTCAACGCGCTTTTGAAGACGCTGGAGGAGCCGCCGTCCTACGTGATTTTTATTTTGGCAACAACGGAGGTACACAAGCTTCCCATTACGATTTTATCCCGTTGCCAGCGGTATGATTTTAAGCGGATTTCTATTGATACCATCGCGGCAAGACTTCAGGAGCTGATTGAAGCGGAGGGTGTGCAGGTGGAGGAAAAAGCACTCCGCTACATTGCAAAGACAGCGGATGGCTCCATGCGAGACGCCCTGAGCCTTTTGGATCAATGTATCGCGTTCCATCTCGGCAAGGAATTGACCTACGATAAGGTGTTGGATGTACTGGGAGCGGTAGATACGGAGGTGTTTAGCCGCCTGCTTCGGTTTGTGCTGGAACGAAATGTGCTGGGCTGTGTGCATCTTTTGGAAGAGATTGTCATGCAGGGGCGCGAGCTGACGCAGTTTGTGACAGACTTCACCTGGTACCTGCGGAACCTTATGCTGGTGCAGGCATCGGATAATCTGGAGGATGTCATCGATATGTCCTCGGATAACCTAAAGCGCTTGAAAGAAGAATCTGAGATGGCGGATATGGACAGAATAGTGCGGTACATCCGTATATTCTCGGAGCTTTCCGGTCAGATCCGCTATGCATCCCAGAAGAGAATTCTGGTAGAAATCGCACTGATTAAGCTTTGCAAACCGGAGATGGAAACAAGCGGGGATGCGATTTTGGACAGACTTCGTCAGGTGGAGGATAAAGTGGAAAACGGTGTGGTGTTCACCGCAGCAGAAGGAATGCCGGTATCCGGTGGGGCTGAGGTGGTAAAGAAGCCTAAGCCGGAGCTGCCGAAGGCGATACCCGAGGATATTCGCGAGGTTGTTGCAAAATGGCCGTCTATCGTCGGAAGCGCCCAGAACCCCATGCGAATTTATTTAAAGAATGCGAATCTCAGTCTGGGAGCGGATAATAAGCTGATGATAGTACTGGAGGACGGTGTTGCTTCAGATTACTTTATGCAGCATCAGGAGAACCGGGAACGGCTGGAGGAGTTGCTTTCGGACTTTTCGGGAAAAGAGATTCCGGTTACCTTTCAGACAGTGAGAGGCCAAAGAGAGTTTCAGGAAAGCTTCCCGGATTTGGCAAAGTTCGTTCATATGAATATCGAGGAAGAGGAAGAAGAATTTTAATTAATAGGAGGATAATAAAATGGCAAGAAGAGGTGGATTTCCCGGAGGCGCAATGCCCGGAAATATGAGCAATCTGATGAAGCAGGCACAGAGAATGCAGCGTCAGATGGAGGAAGGGCAGAAGGAGCTGGAGACAAAGGAGTTTACGGCAAAGACCGGCGGCGGTGCAGTTGAGGCTGTTGTAAACGGTAAGAAGGAAGTGCTGAGAATTGTTCTGGCAGAGGAAATTGTTGACCCTGATGATATCGAAACTCTGCAGGATGCCGTGGTTGCAGCTGTGAATGAGGCAATGCGTCAGGCGGATGCTGCAAGTGCTGAGATTATGGGTAAGATGACCGGCGGATTGGGAGGCATGCCCTTCTAATGGACCTTTACAGCGGACATATCAATAAGTTAATAGAGGAGCTGGCGGCACTACCCGGAATCGGCAGTAAATCAGCGCAGCGGCTGGCGTTTCACCTGATTAATATGCCGAAGGATAAGGTAAGCAGGCTTGCAAATACCATAATCGAGGCCAAGGAAAATGTGCGGTACTGCGCGGAGTGCTTTACTTTAACGGACAGAGAGGTGTGTCCTGTGTGTGCCAACGCGAACCGAAACCATAAGCTGATTATGGTGGTGGAAAATACACGTGATTTGGCGGCCTATGAGAAAACGGGCAGGTACGAGGGCGTTTATCATGTGCTCCACGGTGCGATTTCCCCAATGCTGGGTATCGGTCCCGGAGACATTAAGCTGAAAGAGCTGATGACCCGGCTTCAGGAGGATGTGGAGGAAGTGATTATTGCCACCAATTCCAGCCTGGAGGGCGAGACTACGGCTATGTATATCAGTAAAATGATAAAACCGGTGGGCGTAAAGGTAACCCGGATTGCAAGCGGTGTGCCGGTAGGCGGTGACCTTGAGTACATTGATGAAGTGACGCTGTTGCGTGCGTTGGAAGGCAGAATTGAGTTGTAGGGCGTTATGCTTTGCCGGAGATACGGCGAACGGCAGGAATAAATTCTGAGACGGTGTACTGTCTCAGAGAAGAAAAACATATGAAAATTTGTGCCTGCGGTCGGAGGGCGGCAGGTGCCGGAAAGGCATGGTGATTAAGTGGCGGTAAGTATAGAAAAATTCGGTAAGTATACGGACGGAAGAGATATTATGTTATATACGCTTTCCAATCAGGCGGGAATGCAGGCGGCTTTGACCAACCTCGGAGCTGTTTTGGTAAAACTGATGGTTCCCGATAAGGACGGCAAAGCGGAGGATGTGGTGCTTGGCTTTGATAAGGGCGAGGATTACCTTGTGAACGGAAGCTATTTTGGCGCGGTAATCGGTCCCAGCGCAAACCGTATCGCGAATGCGGCTTTTGAAATCGATGGAGTAAAGTATCAGCTTGATGTAAATGATGGTAAGAACAATCTGCACAGTCATGCGCAGGACGGCTACCATAAGATGCTGTGGGAGGCAACTGCAACTGACAACAGTGTCATGTTTGAAATACAGGACAGTTGCGGTAATATGGGCTTTCCCGGCAATAAGAAAATCCGCATAACATATACGTTGGAGGAGGACAACACCCTTCGCCTTTCTTATTACGGTGAAAGCGATAAGAAAACAGTGTTGAATCTCACAAATCATACATACTTTAATCTGGAAGGGCATGACAGCGGAAGCATGGAAGACCATGAGCTTTGGATGGGGGCATCCTGCTACACTCCTTCTGATGCGGGCGCTATTCCTACCGGAGAGATCGCAACAGTAAAGGGTACTCCCATGGACTTTACGGTTTCCAAGAAAATCGGTAAAGAAATTGGTGAGGACTTCGTACAGCTTGTGCAGGCAAAGGGTTATGACCACAACTGGGTAATTGACGGTTGGGACGGACAGCTGCGTCACTTTGCGACTGTAAAGGCGCCTAAAAGCGGACGGGTTATGAAGGCGTATACGACGCTTCCCGGAGTGCAGTTTTATGCGGGCAACTGCATTGCGCCGCAGACAGGCAAAAACGGCGCGGAGTATGGACCAAGAATGGGACTTTGCCTTGAGACGCAGTATTATCCCGATTCCATAAACCATACAAATTTTCCTTCCTGCGTTTTCGGGGACGGAAGAGTGTATGAATCCGTAACGGAATATCGGTTTGAATTTTAGGTAGAAGAATTTGTCGAATATTTCTTTGAAGAGTGCGACAAGGAATGATAAAAACCTCTCACATCAAATGCTATCATGGAGCAAACGCTCTAAGAAAAGCAGAAAGGTGTGGGAGGTCTTTTTATGGAATTACCGAAAAACATAACGCAAATCGGAGAAAGCGACAGACGTTGCAAAATATATGTGGAGGATTATGTTATCTCTTACATAAAACAAATGAATCGCCATGCAATGGATAAGGAGATTGCGGTGGCGCTGTACGGAAATCGTAAGGAGGAGGCAGGCGTAGTTTATTTATTCCTGTACGGTGCAGCGAAGCTGAATTTTTTAAACCGTGAAAGTCGTCATCTTTCCCAGGCTCAAATGCAGGAAATCGAAAGGCAGAGACGCAAATTTTTCCCGGAATATGCATTTATGGGTTATCGGATACTTAACGGTGAAATGGTGGAAGGCTTTCATGTGTATGAGCAGGAGGTCTGTAGGTACATAACAGGATATGCACAGTTCTATGAAAAAAATGACAGTATGCTGGCATATATGTTAGAGGAACGCCAGGAAGACGCAAAGCCGGAGGAGGTAGACAGGGAAAAATATGAAACTGTGAAACGAAGACAGGAGGAAAGACGGGCGCATGCGCCAACATACCGCGAGGTGCAGACGACACCGCAAAAATCCGGCATGAGAACTATGAAGCTGACGGCTGCGGCGATGTTTGCATTGCTTTGTGTTGCGGGGTTAGCGACTATGGGGGGCGGAGAGAAACTGAAGGAGCTACAGGTGGCTGCCAGGCAAATGATGGAGGAAGTATCGGAACAGCAGTTGCCGGATGCGGTTCCTGCTGCGGCAGATTCCGCACATGTGGGTACCGTAATTGCAGAGGACAAGCTGACAGAGGCACTCCGTGAGGAAAATAGTGCTGCCGAAGATGCGTCACTTCAGAGCGGACTTCAAATTACGCCGCCTCCGGTAACGCCTGCTGTATCAGGTCCGGAAACCACACCGCAACTGACAGCAGAGTCGGTCTCGACCCCGGTTCCTACGCCGAGGCCGATAGCAGAGCCGACTTCGACCCCAGTTCCCACGCCGGAGCCGACACCTGTGCCGACCGCGCCCCCGGTTCCTACGCCGGAACCTACTCCTCAACCGGTTTCGTATACGATTAAAAGGGGAGATACACTTATCGGAATCTGTATAGCAAAATACGGAAGCGACGCCCGTGTTGCGGAAGTTTGTGACTTTAACAATATTGATGACCCGGATGATATTAAAGTCGGTCAGAAAATTTTCCTACCATAACTCCCCACCGTGTGATACAATGAGCGTATAAGCGACGAACGCAGTCCACGGGACCGGACCGCCGTAAGTCGGAGGCCAAGCGGTCTT
>JAZQCX010000004.1:0-13943 GCA_045546495.1 Acetatifactor sp.
GGAGGAGCTGTTGCCGGAGGGCGCAACTGTTGAGGCAAGAGAAGGTTTGTACCTGACCGACGGCAAGGCAAAGGTGCTGCTGGCAGAGGATGATAAGCCCTTGGTAACCGTCAACGAATTCGGAAAGGGAAAGGGTATTTACCTTGCTTCCTTCCAGGTGGATCAGGAAAACACCCGTATGCTGTACCAGCTCATTCGTTACGCCGGCGGTGAGGGTATGCAGGGGCTGTACATGACTGATAACCTTTACACCGAGTGCGCTTACTACCCGGAGAGTAAAAAGCTGGTAGTCATCAACAACAGCGACACCGAACAGACCACTACGATCCCCACGGAATGCGGTGACAAGACAGTAACGATTGCGCCCTACGATACGGTTTTTATGGAGTTGAAATAGGAAATCGACGAAAAGATTATAGTAACAAAGTAAGTTCATGTGAAGTGCACCCCGAATGTTAGACAAAGGTTTAGCATTTTGGGGTGTATTTTTATTTGATCTTATAGGATAAGCACCAGTCATTTTGGCATCAATTTTTTCTGTAATATCAAGAGATATCGTATTTTACCCACAATGCAAAAATTCGGTGTAGAAGCAGTAATTCTTAATTTTATTTAGGTTTTTCTTAACATTAATCTTGGGCGAAAAAATTCGTGTATAATGATAATCGGTATGTGAAAAGAAGGCATAACAGCCTGACATCGGCGACCGGAGAATGCCGAGAAGGTATCGGACAGAAATACTAAGCAGAAAAGCAAAAAAATACCGGGCAAATCAAGGGAGAAAAAAGGAGGAAATCGAAGATGGTTGATATCAACAATATGTCCAGTGAAACCGTGGTAAAGGAACAGTATAAAAACGCGGATAGACTGAAACTGAGACAAAGCCTGCACGAAAAATACAGTGTGAATAAGGTGGGATTAGGGAAGTGGATGTTTGACCAATATCCTTTTCGTCCAAAAATGAAAGTTTTAGAGCTGGGAAGCGGCAAAGGCGACTTGTGGAGTTATTATTTTGCAAGCGATAAGCTTCTGAGCTATGAAATGGACATTACACTATCGGACTTCTCAGACGGTATGGTTGATACTATGCGGCGTAATTACTCAGATAAGGAAATATTTGTGAAAAAGATTGATATAACGGATATTCCCTTTGAGGAGGAAACCTTTGACCTGATTATAGCAAATTCCATGCTGTACCATGTAAAGGATATTGACAGGGCACTTTCCGAAGTAAAGAGAGTTTTGAAAAAGGGCGGGCAGTTTTTTTGTTCTACGATGGGGACGAATGGAATGATGCAGTTTCTTTATTCTGCATTAGAGGAACTTGGCATTTCTTACAATCATGAATCCAACATATCTTTTACGTTACAGAACGGAATGCAGTTACTGAAAAAACAGTTTGCCAAAGTGGAACGGCGGGATTACGAGGATGCGTTGATGATTGATATTGTGGAGGATTATGTAGATTATATTTATTCCATGGCATCCATGCAGGGGCTGGAACAAGATAAATATGACACCCTGTTGAACTACTTTAACTCCAAAAAGGAGAACGGATATTTACATATACCCAAGGAATACGGAATGTTTGTAGCGGAGAAAGAATAAATGCGATTATGAGAAAACAATCCCCTTTGTCAGCATTACCATTAATCTTACAGCAAAGTGTCTTAACTTAACGGCGTTGCGGACAACGGGGATTTCGTTTAAGAACAATTACTGAGTCCCGAACCAATTTGGTTTACTTTAGTTTACCCAGCTTCTCTTTATTTGCAATCACAATCAGCTTCATGGAATTATCCAACACGGTTTCGGGGTCAATGGTGGTGGTCACCTCCGCATCCCGGCAGATGGCAACGATGTTCAGGGAATATTTCTTTCTCAGGTTCAACTCTAGAATGGTTTTTCCTGCCCATTCCGGTTTTACGTTCAGCTCTACCATGGAGATATCCTTGGAAAGAGCGATAATATCCATAAAGCCGGAACTCAAGAGATTTTTCGCAAGTCGGATACCGGAGTCGGTTTCCGGTAAAACAACTCTGTCCGCGCCTACCTTGCGAAGAATTTTACGATGTGTTTCGTTGCCGCACTTTGCGATAACCGTTTTTACACCGGCTTCCTTACAAAGCATAATGCTCATCACGCTTGCTTCCAGATTGGTAGCCATAGCAATGATAACTACATCTATATTGGCGATGCCAAGCTGCTTAATCACTTCCGCGTCCGTGACATCGGCGCACTTACAAATCGGTATTTCCAGTGCGGCTTCGTTTACAATAGCGGCATCTGCGTCAACCGCAATTACTTCGGCTCCGTTAGCCACAAGCTCCTTTGCTACGGCTCTGCCGTATCTTCCCAGTCCAAACACAGCGTAAGTCTGATGGATTCCCATATTTCTAACCTCTCTTTCCTAATAAACCTATATTAACCGATACTGATTTCTTCCGTAGGATTCTGAATAATGTTGGGGCTCTCTTTTTTTGTGTGCAATGCAACTGCAAGAGAAATGGGACCGATTCTGCCCAGGTACATAGTAAGAATAATAATCACTTTTCCTGCCATGTTCAAAAAAGGCGTAAGATTTCTGGTTAATCCCACTGTCGCCGTTGCACTGACGGTTTCATATAAAATATCCAGCATGCTTGCATCCGTAACAACGGAAAGCAGCATTGTGGAAATAAACATAATACTAAAGGACATTCCCAGAACGGCAACCGCCTTGTTGATAGAACGGCGGGATATATTACGGTTAAAAAGAGTAACCTCGTTTTTATCTTTTATAGTAGATATAACGAATACAATCAATACCGTAAAGGTTACGGTTTTAATACCGCCGGCCGTACCGACGGGAGAACCGCCGATAAACATCAGCAAGAGGGACAAAAGTGAGGTTGCATTTGTCAGATTTTGCTGAGGCAGGGTTGCAAAGCCCGCTGTTCTTGTGGTGACAGACTGGAAAAAGGATGCGCCTAGCTTTTCTGCCAGAGAAAAATCTTTTATTGTCAGAGGATTATTGTACTCGAAAGCAAAAATGGCAAGTCCGCCGCAGACAATCAAAAGAAACGTTGTCCACAAAGCGATTTTACTGTGGAGGGTAAGCTGTCGGAAGCATTTCAGCCCCTGTCTTCTCAGATTTCTTAAAACACGAAGCAGATCCCACCAGACAATGTAGCCTAAGCCACCCAGAACAATTAACAGGCAGGTTACAATATTGACAATAGGATTCGCAACGTAATCACACAGACTGTTTTCGGAAATGATATCAATTCCGGCATTACAGAAAGCGGAGATGGAATTAAATACGGATATCCAGATGCCGCGGGCACCAAATTGAGGGACAAAAACCGTCATATAAAAAAGTGCTCCGATAGCTTCCACAAGTAATGTACCACCAATTACTTTCTTAATAAAAGATGCTAGGCCGGAAAGCGTATTCAGATTAAATGCATCTTGAATCAAAAGCCGGTCGCGGATGCCCAGATGACGGTGCAGGGAAATCATCAGTCCGGACATAATGGTGATAACGCCGAGGCCGCCCACCTGTATCAAAACAAGGATAACAATGTGTCCGAAAAGGCTCCAGGTACTTACTACCGGAAGGGTTACAAGACCGGTTACGCAGGTTGCGGTAGTTGCCGTGAAAAGCGCATCAATATAAGGAACCGGTTGTCCCGTAGCAGAACTGATGGGCAGAGCGAGAAAAATGCTACCAATCAGAATGGTCAGGAAAAAGCTCAACATAATGACTTGTGTCGTAGACAGTTTTTTCATAAATAAGACCTTTCTGTGAAATATTCACTTTTCTCATTTTATCAATAACAGGATAGGAACGTCAACAGTAAGGTATCGACAAAGTATATTCGGTAATTTCCCGGCGGGTCGATTTCAGCCCGCTGTTCCCTTGATGTTTTTGGTTGCATTTGTTTACAGATTTTCGGAAATCATGTAAAATGAGAAAAGTATTGAGGTATTCTTAAAAAATGGTTCGGTTTGAAAAATTTGTGCCTGCGGCTTGAGAGCTGGTAGGTATCGGAAAGGTATGGTAATGAATATGAAATTTAGTGAAATGCCCTATGAGCGAGTGGACTTTGAGCAGGTACAAAAGGATATTGAGAGCCTGATGGCAGAATTTGATGCGGCAAAAAGCGGCGAGGAGCAGTTTGCGATTCATGAAAAGTTTTATCGCTTGAACGACCGTGTAAATACGCTGTATACTATCGCGCATATCCGCTTCGATATTGATACTACCGATAAGTTTTATGAAGAGGAGAAGAAGTATTACGACGAGAAAATTCCCGTATACAGTAATCTTTGCCTTGCTTATGAAAAGAAGCTGTACGATTCACCCTACAGGGACTATCTGGAGAGCAAAATCGGTCCGGTTGCCTTTAAAAATATGGAAATAGCAAGGAAGGCGATGGATGAGAAGCTGATTCCTTTGATGCAGGAGGAAAATAACCTTACAACGCAGTATGATAAGCTGATTGCCGGCGCAAAAATCAATTTTGACGGTAAAGAGTTGAATCTGTCCCTGCTGCGTCCGTACCTGGTAAGCTCAGACAGGTCGGTGCGTGCGGCGGCATGGAAGGAGTTCAGCGCGTTCTTTGAGGAAAATGCGGCTACGCTGGATGAAATCTACGATAAGCTGGTGAAGAACCGTACTGAGCAGGCAAAGAAGATGGGCTATGAAAATTATGTGGAGCTTGGTTACTACCGCATGGGGCGCAACTGTTACGGAAAGGACGAGGTGGAGGCCTTCCGCAAGCAGGTGAAGGAGGACTTCGTTCCCTTTGTGGAGAAGCTTCACGAAAACAGAAGACAAAGGCTTGGTCTGGAGAAGCTTAGCTATATCGATAAGGATGTGTATTTTAGGGAGGGTAATCCCGCTCCTATGGGTACGCCGGAGGAAATTCTGGCGGCAGGACAGGAAATGTACAGTGAACTTTCTCCTGAAACAAAGGAATTCTATGATTTCATGATGGAGAATGAGTTGTTTGATGTACTGGGTCGCAAGACGAAGCGTGCGGGTGGCTATATGACCTACATGCCCGATTATAATTCTCCCTTTGTGTTTGCTAATTTCAACGGCACCAGCGGAGATGTAGATGTGATTACCCACGAATGCGGTCATGCTTTTCAGGGCTATCTGTCCGGTAAAGACCCCATCCGGGAGCACGCGGACATCGGCATGGAAACAGCGGAGATTCACTCTATGTCCATGGAATTTTTCACGCAGAAGTGGATGCCTATGTTCTTTGGCGACAGGGCGAAGGATTATGTGGAGATGCATCTGGAGGATTCCGCAGCCTTTATCCCTTACGGCTGTATGGTAGACGAGTTCCAGCATATTGTATATGAGAACCCGGATATGACTCCGGATGAAAGACACGCGGTATGGCTGAAGCTGGAGAAGGAGTACCGTCCTCATATGGATTACGGGGATGATAAATTCTTCGGAAAGGGTGGCTTCTGGCAGAGACAGGCGCATATTTACGATTCGCCCTTCTACTATATTGACTACTGTCTAGCGCAGACCTGTGCATTACAGTACAAGGTAAAGATGGATGAAAACTATAAAGAAGCATGGGAAAGCTATCTGAAGCTCTGTAAGCTCTCTGCCTGCGATTTCTTTACAAATATGATTAAACAGGTCGGACTTAACAGCCCCTTCGAGCCCGGCTGTATGAAAAATATCGCCCAAAAACTTGAAAATTATGTGAAATAGGTTGCATTTGCATTGAGTCGTGCAGTATAATTTGTGGGCAGGTGCGTGTGAGCTTGCTCACGAAGCATCCTGACCGCAAATTATACTATAGGGCGAAAGCCCGACACGAAATAAAATTACGCCACAGGCGGAATTTTATGAGTGCACGACTCAAATGAGGCGGGGCGCACGAATTACGCCGCAGGCGGAATTTTATGAGTGCACGGCTCAAGCGGAGCGGGAGTGCACGACTCAAGCGAGGCGGGCGAGCACGAATTACGCCACAGGCGGAGTGCGCGGAGCGGAGCGGGCGAGCACGACGGAATTTTAGGAAGGAAACGATTTATTATGTCTGAAAAGAAAGTGCAGAGCACAGAAGAAAAGAAAGAAAAAGTAGTCACAAAATATGACTTGAAAATGCAGAGAAGGGCAGAGGAGAAGGCGAAGGCAAAGAAAGACGGACGCGCCAGCATTGTTGCGGGAATTTTAATTGTCGTTGCACTGTTTTGCTTCGTAATCTCTTTCCCTATCCGTAATTGGCTGTTTATCAACGGGACTTATATTCAGGTAGGTGATGAGAAGATTTCCCGTGTGGAATTCGACTACAATTATAATGTTGTAATGAATAATTATCTGAATGAGAACGC
Source organism: Acetatifactor sp. (assembly GCA_045546495.1). Classification (GTDB taxonomy): domain Bacteria; phylum Bacillota; class Clostridia; order Lachnospirales; family Lachnospiraceae; genus Acetatifactor. The sequence continues at coordinate 6,352 of JAZQCX010000004.1, forward strand.
GTTGTACCTGTCTTATCTGGGCGTGGATTTCACAAAGGATTTATCTACCCAGATGTACACAGAGGATTTGTCCTTCAAGGATTTCTTTGAGGAATTGACCGTTCGCGCCATCATCCAGAATAAGTCTTTAAAAGCACAGGCTGATGCAGCAGGCTTTACTCATGACACCTCCGCAGAGTATGCAGAGTATGTCGAAAATATCAAGGCTGCGGCAAAGGAAGCCGGTGTGAGCACAGGCGAGTTTGTTAAGAACAGCTTTGGTACTTATGCAAAGCTGTCCCGTTTAAAGAAGTTTATCAACGACGGCTTTGTGGTTGCTGCATATTATGATTCCGTTGCGGAGAGTAAGGTGCCTACAGAAGCAGAGATACAGGCGTACTATGAGGAAAATAAGGACAGCTATGATGCGGTAGATTACAGATTAACCACTGTTTATGCGGAGCTGCCTACAGAGCCCACCGAGTTGGCTGACCCTGTGGATGAAACCAAGGAAGCTGCAACGACCGAAGGCGCGACAACGGACGCTGCTACCACCGAAACCTACGAGCCTTCTGAGGCAGAAATTGAAGCTGCCATGAAGGAAGCTAAGGCAGAGGCTGACGAAAAGCTGAAGACCATTGAAAAAGATGGTACTTTGCAGGAGAACGTGCTTCGTTCCGAGACCGCAATTCTTCTTGGTTCCTGGTTGTTCGATGCTGAGCGTAAGGCCGGAGATAAGACGGTAATCGAGGATGCAAGCAACAACTTCTATTATGTAGTGGCATTCGAGGATCGTTATTTGGACGAGTCTGCTACCGTAGATGTACGTGCCGTAATTCTGGAGAATCCTACAGAGGAAGCTACGGAAGCAACCGTAACCGGCGATGCTGTTTTGGCAGAGTGGAAGGGCGGTGCAGCTACCGAGGAAAGCTTTGCTGAAATCGCAGACAAGTACAACGAAGAAGGTGTAATGAATGCCGAGGGTGGTCTGATTGAGGCTATGGATACCAGAAGCCTTGATCCCGATATGATTGCATGGCTGAATGATGAGGCCCGCGTAGCAGGAGATACCGCTGTTTTTGCACCGGAGTATGATATGTATACCTACGTTCTCTACTATGCCGGTCGGAATGAAAAGGCTTGGGTACTGGATGCAAGAAATAATCTGGTAGCTGAGCAGATGGAGGCTTATCTGGAAGAAATCGCAGCCGGTTATGAGGTAAGCGACCCGGATAACAATCTGTACTACCTGCAGGTACAGGCAGCAAAGGCAGCAGCGGAGAGTGCCGGAGCAGAAAGCTCTGCGGAAGGCGATACAGCAGAAAGTACCGCGCAGTCTTCTGCACAGTAAAGTAAAATGAAACGGATGGCGGTGGGGTTTCCTCACCGCCTTTTTGAAAGAGAGAAGCAGATGAATAAAAAGGTTTTGGTACTGGATATTGACGGCACACTTACAAATTCAAAAAAGGAAATTACACCGGCTACGAAAGAGGCAATTACGGATGTAATGAAAAGGGGGCATAAGGTAATTTTAGCTTCCGGGCGCCCTACTCCCGGCATGCGCCGATATGAGCAGGAGCTTGAGCTGGAAAAATACGACGGTTATCTTCTTTCCTTTAACGGAGCTAAGGCCATAGACTGTCGTACCGGTGAAATTGTTTTTCAGAGATTGCTCCCTTTGGCACTTGTCCCCGGTTTATATGCTTTTGCCCGGGATAACGGTTGCGGCTTGATGACTTATTTGGGAGATGAGGCGATTTCTGCATTCTCCATCGATAAGTATGTGGAGCTGGAGGCAAGAATCAATACCATTCCCGTAAGAGAAGTGGAACGGTTTGTAAATTTTGTGGATTTTGATATTAATAAGTGCCTTATGACAGCGGAGCCGGAAAAGGCTGCCGTTCTGGTAGAGGAGCTGCAAAAGAGATATGAGGGAAGAGCCAGCATTTATCGTTCTGAGCCATTCTTTATAGAAATCATGCCGGAGAATGTAAATAAGGCAACTTCCTTGGACAGAATGATTGGCTCCATGGGAAAACGCCGTGAGGACGTTGTCTGCTGCGGTGACGGTTTTAATGATATTTCCATGATTCAGTACGCCGGCGTCGGTGTTGCCATGGGCAATGCGCAGGACGCCGTAAAGGAAGTGGCAGACTATATTACTGCCACTAACGATGAGGACGGCATTGTGGAAGTAATTGAGAAATTCTTTGTGTAATCGGGTATAGCGGGTGGCGGTGACAAGTACGAAACTGAAACCATATCCGGTAGCAATGGCTGTACGGCAATGGGAAGCGAGAGGGAAAGCGTATGCCGCTGTGGAGCATCGGAGACACGCTGCAGAACAAAACGAAAGGATATTCGGATGGATAAAAATATCAGAATTGTAATTCCGGAAAAAGCAAAGCATATTGTAAAAACCATTCAGGCTGCGGGCTTTGAAGCCTATGTGGTAGGTGGCTGTGTCCGGGATTCCATTCTGGGACGGCTCCCACAGGACTGGGATATCACCACTTCTGCTACACCCTATCAGGTAAAAGAGCTGTTTCCCCGAACCGTAGACAGTGGTCTGCAGCACGGAACCGTAACGGTAATTCAGGGCGGGGAAGGCTTTGAGGTGACAACCTACCGCATAGACGGGAAATATGAGGACAGCCGACATCCCAAGGAGGTTACCTTTACCCGGAATTTGGAAGAGGATTTAAAGCGCCGTGATTTCACCATTAACGCCATGGCATATAACGATGAGGTGGGATTGGTGGATATTTTCGGCGGAATGAAGGATATGGAGGCCGGTGTAATACGCTGCGTGGGAAATCCTATGGAGAGGTTTAGTGAGGATGCGCTTCGTATGCTGCGGGCAATCCGTTTTTCCGCCCAGCTGGGCTATTCCATTGATGAGGCTACGGCGGATGCCGTAAGGGAGCTTGCTCCTACGTTGGAAAAAATAAGCGCAGAGAGAATTCAGACAGAGCTGGTGAAGCTCCTTACATCGAACCACCCGGATTACCTGAGAATAGCCTATGAATTAGGTGTGACGAAGGTTTTCTTCCCGGAATTTGATGTTGCCATGGAAACCGAACAGAAGCACCCGCACCATATGTATTCGGTGGGAGAGCATACGCTGCAAAGTCTTTTGCATACGGAGCCGGATAAGGTACTTCGGTTTACCATGCTGTTCCACGATATCGGGAAGCCGGAGTCGTTGTCTGTGGACGGGGACGGGACGACACACTTTTACGGACACGCGGTACTTAGCGCGGATATGGCGCGGCAGATTATGCGCCGTCTGAAGTTTGACAACCATACAACGGATATGGTAAATAAATTAGTAAAATACCATGACTACGGTAACAGTATCGACCCCGATTTACGCAGCGTCCGGCGCGCTGTCAATAAAATCGGTGAGGAAGCCTTTCCGGCACTGTTTCAGGTAAAGAGAGCCGACATTCTTGCACAGAGTTCCTTCCAAAGAGAGGAGAAGCTGGCGAGGGTGGCTAAATGGGAGAGCCTGTATGAGGAAATGAAGGAAAAAAACCAGTGTGTTTCCTTAAAAGATTTAGCAGTGACGGGTTCCGACCTGATTGCGGCAGGTGTGAAGCCGGGGAAGGAAATCGGTGAAATTTTACAAATGCTTCTGCAAGCGGTAATAGAGGACCCGGAGAGGAATCAGCGGGAGTTTCTTATGGAGCAGGCAGAAAAATATTTAAAGAGCTGACCTGAACATACTTTTTGCGCCCCCCACATAAGATAGGGTAGAGTAACGGACTATCAGGAGGGGCAGCCGGTGAATGACAGGGCGGTAGAATTACTGGAACAATATGAGATAGAGGTGTTTCGTACCAGAAAAGGGCGGGGCGCCATTATATGTGAGACGAATCGGGGCAACCTGATTTTAAAGGAATATACGGGAACCGAAGAGAGAATCCGGATGCAAAACAGATTGCTTCAGGAGATTGCCGCGAAAGGGACAATCCGGGCAGAAGAGCTGATTCCTACGAAGGAAGGCGCTTTATTTGTCACGGACCACGACGGAACGAATTATATTCTGAAGACTTGGGCAGACGGCAGGGAATGCAATATCTACGATAAATCGGAGTGTCTGGAGGCGGTGACGTTGCTTGCAAGACTTCACGAATGTATGGAGCTGACCGACGATACAGAGGAGGTGCCCGTTGCCTTTTCTCCCGAAAAGGAGTATGAGAAGCGCAATAAAGAGCTGAGAAAGGTAAGAAAGTATCTGAAAAAGAGAGGTCAGAAAACGGCCTTTGAGATTAATCTTCTGAATACCTTTGATTATTTTTTAGAGCAGGCAACGGAGGTTGCCGAGGAGTGGAGTGCATACTGCGGGAACGCAGTAATTCCGAAAGGCGTTTCTGAGGATATTGCCGTGACCGGTGCGCAGGCGAATGCCGTAGATACGATAACGGGAGAGGTTTCCCGGTGCAAAACAGCACCGCAAACCTTCTGCCACGGAGATTACCAGTATCACAATATTATCAAAGCAACGGACGGCTGGTTTCTGGTGAACTTTGAGAAATGCTTGCCGGATGACCCTATTCGTGACCTGTACCTGTTGCTGCGTAAGCTGCTGGAAAAGGGAAACTGGTCGGTTGCGCTGGGGAAATCGCTTATGGAGACCTACGAAAAGGAGCGTCCCATCGGTGCCATGAGCCGGGTAGATTTGTATTACCGGCTGGCATACCCCGAGAAATTCTGGAAAATCGTCAACTACTACTATAATTCGGGTAAGGCATGGATACCCGGAAGAAATCAGGAGAAGCTGGAGAAGTTGCTCTCACAGGAGGCAGAAAAACAAAAGTTTCTGGATGAGCTGTTCCGTGATGTAACACAATTACGAAAGTAGACTGGAGAAAAAGTGACAACAGTAGAAAACAAAGGAAAAAGGAAAATAAGAACAGGGTTATTTGCAACCATTCTCTTAGCCATATTGATGCTGACGGCATGTTCCGGTCTTCCTACGGAAAAGGGGCAGGAAAGTGTCGGGGCATCCGGCAGTGAGCAGCCGGGTATAGAGGGTCTGGTGGTAACGGGACCGGACAGCTATGATTCGGCAGATACGGCGATTCTGGTGAAGCGCAATGAGAAGGAAAATACGCTGACCTTTTTGAATCTGGATTTGGGAAGGAAATATACGCTTTCCGTGGACGGAACTACCGGCTACTACGATAAGTACGGTGAAAGCATCTCTTTAAATCAGCTGCAGCCGGGAGATATTGTGGACGTAACCTTTTTAAAGGAAACCAAGCATCTGCGGACATTGCAGCTTTCGCCCGAGGCATGGAGTTATACCGGCGTGGAACGGTATGAGATGAATATGGTGCGGGGCGAGGTGTCTATCGGTGAGGAGGTCTATAAGCTGACCTCTAACACCCAGTACCTTTCCGACGGCAGAAGTATGGACAGTATGGATTTAAACGCCTCCGACGTTCTCGGGTTTTACGGCATCGGAAATCAGGTGCTTACCGTACGGGTGGAAAAGGGTCACGGCTATTTGCGACTGGTGAATGATGAAAGCTTTGTAGGCGGATGGATAGAGGTTGGGCAGACTACGATTCAGCGGATTTCGGAGGATATGTTGTTACTGGTGCCGGAAGGAAGCTATCAGGTCAACATCAGCAATAAGGGCGGCGGCGGAATCAAGAGCGTAGTAATCAACCGCAATGAGGAAACCACGCTGGACATCGGAGATCTGGTGGTGCCGGAGCCGCAGTACGGCATGGTACTCTTTTCTCTGGACCCTGCATCCGCGGAGCTTTACATTGACGGAAGTAAGGTAGATGCCTCCGGACCGGTATCCCTTGAATACGGTCTACATCAGCTGATTGCCAGAAAGGAAGGCTACCAGTCGATTACCCAGTATATCCGGGTTGGTCAGGAGTCTGCGGGCATTAACGTTGTGTTGGAGCCCAACGCAGAAGAGAAGGAAGAGGAAAGCAGCTCTGTAACGGTATCCTCCGGTGTGCCGGAGACAGATCTTTCAAATGACTACTATAAGGTATATATTGATGCGCCGGAAAAAGCAGAGGTGTACCTGGATGGAAATTATATAGGAATGTCGCCCTGCAGTTTTCGGAAGACAGCGGGTACCCATGTGATTATTCTGCGAAAGACGGGGTATGCGACCAGAAGCTATACCGTGCAGATAGATGATGAGGAAAAGGACATTTCTTATTCTTTTGCGGAACTGGAGGAAGAGAATACGGATTCTGCGGAATCTGCTTCCGGTGCGGAATAGAATAAAAAGGAACGCCTCCGGTTGCGGCTGAAATGGCGTAAATATGGGAAAAACCCTTGACAACATGTTTAAAAGAAGTTATATATATTTATAGACGTTTCATAAGAAGCATCTAGGGAAATTACAATAAGAAAATCCATATAGGAGGAGTTCAATATGAACAAGACAGAATTAGTAGCAGCTATGGCTGAGCAGGCTGGCGTATCCAAGAAGGACGCAGAGAAGGTTTTGAAGGCATTCTCTGATGTTGTTGCAGATGAGTTGAAGAAGGGCGGAAAGGTTCAGCTGGTTGGTTTCGGTACTTTCGAGGTATCCGAGAGAGCAGCAAGAGAAGGAAGAAATCCTCAGACCGGTAAGGCTATGAAGATCGCAGCTTCCAAGTCTCCTAAGTTCAAGGGCGGTAAGGCTCTGAAGGATATGCTCAACGCATAATAGCTATCAATTTACATGAGATAAAGAGAGCCCGTAACAAGGCTCTCTTTTTTATATGGTGTGGACTTTGTAGTGAGATAGGTGTGGGAAATGGGTTTTGTATTTTTTATGCCGATGTACGGAGATAAGTATTTCTAAGTATCTCCGATGGGTGTGAAGAATGTTTACGCAAACGACATAAAAAACGCAAAACCCATTTCCCATACCTATCTCACTACAAAGTTCCACCACACAAAAGAAATTGAAGGCAAGAAGGGATACAATTATGAGCGATAAATTTTTGAATTTACCAAAGTTTAAATACCATCCGAATATTTATGACAAAGAAAAGGTTTTGGATGGAGTTCGTTTTAATGAAAATATCTGTCAATGTTGTGGAAATAAAACAGAGGTGTATGTGTCAACCATGTACTGTCGTGAGGATATTGATTGTATCTGTATGGAATGTGTGTCAAGCGGTAAAGCGGCGGAAAAATATGATGGCGATTTCATTCAGGATGCGGAAGAAGTATCTGACGTAAAAAAACGGGAAGAGTTATTCTTACGCACACCGGGCTATTGTTCCTGGCAAGGCGAGTATTGGCTCTCTTGTTGTGATGATTATTGCGAATACCTAGGAGATGTGGGATATAAAGAGCTAAACGAAATGAACCTGGTAAGTGTAATTGAAGAATATAAGACAATGGATGGTATGGAATTTGACAATGAATGGTTAGAGAAGGGAGGTTCTCTGGCAGGATATTTGTTCAGATGCCTTCATTGCGGAAAGTATAGATTACATGTTGATTGTGATTAATATTGTAAGGTGTGTAAAACATAAATTGCTCAATTAGATAAGGGAGAATTGCTATGAGATTAGACAAGTATTTGAAGGTGTCACGTCTGATTAAGCGTCGCACGGTGGCCAATGAGGCCTGTGACA
>JAZQCX010000005.1:0-3630 GCA_045546495.1 Acetatifactor sp.
TATAAGGATGTCGCAACCATTGATTTTTGAAAATGCCTCTTTAACAGAAGCGGAAGAAGATACATCCACCTTTACGGGAGTTATGCCGGGCATTTTATCCTTCATTTCGTAAATTTCCGCTTCGGAAGAAAAATATCCCGCATATACAAGATAGCCGTTATTGTAAAATTTCTCGGTTATCGCCTTGCCGATACCGCCTGACGCACCTGTGATAAAAACTTTCTTCATATAATCACCCTTGTAAGAAAAGGGTTTGTGAAACCACAAACCCTTTATAAAATTAATTAAAATGCAAGTCTCTCTTCAATGTAGGACTTAACCTGATCAATGGGAATACGGATCTGCTCCATTGTGTCACGGTCACGAAGTGTTACGCAGTTATCTGCAGGTGTGTTTTCGTCGCCAACTGTCTGGAAGTCAACTGTGATGCAGAAGGGAGTACCGATTTCGTCCTGTCTTCTGTAACGCTTACCGATAGAACCTGCTTCGTCATATTCACACATAAAGTACTTGGAAAGCTCTTGATATACTTCTTCAGCTTTTTCGCCGAGCTTCTTTGAAAGGGGTAAAACTGCTGCCTTGATGGGCGCAAGAGCGGGATGGAAGTGAAGAACTGTTCTTACATCGCCCTCTGCAATTTCCTCTTCGTCATAAGCTTCAACCAAAAATGCAAGAACTACACGGTCAGCACCCAAGGAAGGCTCGACAACATAAGGTGTATACTTTTCGTTTGTCATGGGATCCATATAAGTAAGCTCTTCACCGGAGTGATTGGTGTGCTGAGTTAAGTCAAAGTCTGTTCTGTCAGCAATACCCCAAAGCTCGCCCCAGCCGAAGGGGAACATAAACTCGATGTCTGTTGTAGCCTTGGAATAGTGAGAAAGCTCTTCGGGGCTGTGATCACGGAACTTTAAGCTCTCTTCGCGAACGCCAAGGGAGAAGAGCCAGTTCTTGCAGTAATCTTTCCAGTACATAAACCAGTCAAGGTCTGTTCCGGGTGCGCAGAAGAACTCAAGCTCCATCTGCTCAAACTCTCTGGTACGGAAGGTGAAGTTTCCGGGAGAAATCTCATTACGGAAGGACTTACCAATCTGTCCGATACCAAAAGGAATTTTCTTACGGGAGGTTCTCTGTACGTTCTTAAAGTTTACAAAGATACCCTGTGCGGTTTCCGGTCTTAAATAAATAGTGTTCTTTGCATCCTCGGTTACACCCTGGAAGGTCTTGAACATTAAGTTAAACTGTCTGATATCCGTAAAGTTATGCTTACCACAAGAAGGACAAGGAATGTTCTTCTCCTCTACAAATTCCTTCATCTGCTCCTGCGTCCATGCGTCCACGCTCTCCGTTAAGGTAATGCCGTTCTCCGCACAATAATCCTCGATTAACTTATCTGCACGGAATCTTTCCTTACATTCCTTACAGTCCATTAAAGGATCAGAGAAGCCACCCAAATGTCCGGAAGCTACCCATGTCTGAGGGTTCATTAAAATCGCACAGTCCACACCTACGTTGTAGGGATTTTCCTGTACAAACTTCTGCCACCATGCCTTCTTAACGTTATTCTTAAGCTCTACACCAAGATTACCGTAATCCCAGGTATTTGCCAGACCACCGTAAATCTCAGAACCCGGATATACGAATCCTCTTGCTTTTGCCAGTGCAATAATTTTATCCATTGTCTTTTCCATATGCATTCTCCTAAACTTTATTTCATCATAATATATTTAAGCCCGGTGTACTCACCTTCAGCTAAAATTTTCCCCGGCACCCGGATATCTACCTCATGACTGCAGATAAATATCATTTTCTCGCCATAGTCCATCAGCTTATCGTCGCTGAGAACTGTCTGTTTCTTTGTATCAAAAAGTCTCCCCGATAGGGACCACCCGGCACCCATGGCTTCGGAAACCGTACCATAAAAGACGTCCACATTATAATATGCCGCATAGCTCTTTGCATTGGCAAACTCCATAATAAGTGCCACCTGCCCCGTCTCCGGCCAGACCTCTGCTCCGGAAATAACAAGCTCCGGCTCTGTGGAAAAATTCATGGCTGTGCTGAACTTTTCTGCCTCCTGCATAGCCATGGCAGCAAGCTCCTGCGCATCATAGTAATCCTTATCAAAGGAATCCACCAGATAAGAAATTAGCTTCCCTTCTCCGGTGACAACTACCGCATTCCCGGTAATCGGTGCTTCTTCCACCTCTTTTGCCTGACATCCGGAAAGCAAAAATGCCATGAGAGTCATGGAGCCAAGCAAAAGACCGGCTTTTTTTCTTATGCCCAAGTATTCTCTTTTCATAAAAGCTCCTCACCCTCTTTAAAATTACTGATTGAAATATTATATAGGAAACAAAACGGATTTTCAACCTAGAGTTTGCAATATTTCAAGACTTTTAAACTCTTTCTCCATAAATTTATCCCTGTAGTAGGCTGCTGCGCCCCGAAGCTCTGCCAAAACTTCGTCGCTCACTTTAAAAGTATACAACTTTTCCACGGAGCTTTCCACTATGTACTTCAAAGCATACATGGTAGATTCTGTCAACGCCCAGGAAGAAGGAACTCCGGGAAACTCTCCGTTTACCACAATGCTCTTAATTTCAAAAATACTTTGAATCAACAGATTAGGAATATTCTCTGCACAAAGAGCCCGCAGAGACTGATAGAGGAGCTTTAGCATTTCCCGCTCATCATTGTTCTCTCTGGTGTAATAATCTGCAATCTCGCAAAAGTACATTCCATAATATGCGCCCTCATAATCCAGGCGGAGGGGTTCAAAATAATTCTGAATGTCCACCTCCGCCACATTATAAGAGCTTTTTCCCTCATACAGCTTAAAGCTGCCAAAGGAAAAAGGATTGGTTGCAGAAGATAATCTGCTGCCCGGCTTTCTTGAGCCGCGGACGAAAGCAGATATCTTCCCCCTCTCCTTTGTTAAAAGGCAGATACGCCTGTCGTATTCACCCACAGGCGTCTGCTTGAGTATAATTCCCGTTACTATTACAAATTCCTGCATCGGCCTCTCCCTGCGCTCCGCAGCCTGCATATCTTAGGTAATCATCTACCCGCCCGGAACTTTCAAACCGTTTCCAATCGTCGAACCGCGAATTATCCAAAGTCTCCATTTCCTGCGCCCCCTTTTCATCTGTCTGATGATAGGGTTAACAATTTGCCTGAAAACTATTCGCGGATATCGTTTGGATTGTATCCGAAATTCTTCATAAGAAAATCACTGTCGCGCCAGTCCTTCTTCACCTTTACCCAAAGCTGCAGATTGGCCTGACACTCAATTAAATCCTCGATTTCCGGTCTTGCCTTAGAACCGATTTTCTTCAGCATGCTGCCGCCTTTTCCGATGATAATTCCCTTGTGGGAATCTCTCTCGCACACGATGGTAGCATCGATATCACAGATATGACCACGATATTTCATACTGTCAATGCTTACTGCGATACCGTGTGGAATCTCCTCCTCCAAAAGGCGCAGCGCCTTCTCACGAATCAGCTCCGCTACAATCTGGCGGATAGGCTGGTCAGTGATGGTATCCTCATCATAAAATGCCTCTCCATAGGGAAGATACTTCATAATGCAGGAGATAAGTACCTCTGTGTTATCCCCCTTTAGGGC
>JAZQCX010000006.1:0-29172 GCA_045546495.1 Acetatifactor sp.
AATTGGTCCCTTTCCGTCAATTGGCTGACCTAATGCATTTACAACACGACCTAACATTCCGTCGCCAACCGGAACCTCAACCACACGACCTGTGGTCTTAACGGTATCTCCTTCGTTGATATTCTTGTTACCGCCTAATAACACGGCACCAACGTTATCCTCTTCCAGGTTCAATACCATACCGTATACCTCGCCGGGGAACTCCAAAAGCTCACCCTGCATGGCATTGTCCAGTCCATGTACACGAGCGATGCCGTCCGCAACCTGGATAACCGTGCCCACATCGGACACATCCAGCGTGGACGCATATCTCTTAATCTGATCCTTGATTACTGAACTTATTTCTTCCGGTCTTAAATTCATGGATCTGTCGCACCTTTCTTCCAGCAGCTTAGCCTAACTGGATTTGTAATAGTTGTCTTGTTAAACCGTCCAATTTTGTACGGATACTGCTGTCTACCACTCTGTCTCCGATGCGGATAACCATTCCTCCGATGAGGGCGGCATCCGTGTCAAAGTGCATTTCCATCTTTCTGTATCCGCTCGTCTCAAGCAGCTTCGCCTCCACCGCAGCCTTCTGCTCCGGACTCAGCTCTACTGCCGACATTACATAGGCTATGCCTATTTTTTGCTGCTCCTTTACCCTATTCGTGAAATAGGAGAAAATGGCCGGCAGCTCTCCATATCGCTCTTTAGATATCACAATCTTCAGGAAGCCCTCCAGCTCATCGCTGACACGACCCTTGAAAACCGTCTCCGCCACCTGAAGCTTTTCCTGCTTGGGGATTCCCGGATGTTTCATCAGTTCATCGAACTGCGGATTCTCGCGGAGTATCTCACTGACACACGCGATTTCCTCCATCAGTTCCAGGGCTCTGCCCTCACCTGATTCCATCGCCACCTCAAACAGGGCTTCTCCGTACGTTCCGGATACTAACTTAGCCATGTTTTCTCACCCATTTCCTTTAAGGTTTCTTCAATCAACTGATCCTGCACCGAGGTATCAATAGAAGCCGCCACAACCTTACCGGCCATAACAGATGCAACCGCAACGATTTCCCGCTTGATTTCATCCGACATTTTCTGCTTCTCCAGCTGTGCCTCCGTGCGCGCTCTCTCCAGAATTGCAGCCGCCTCTTCCTTTGCCTTTGCAATAATCTGGTTCTCATTGTTCAATGCCTTTCTGCGGGCTTCACTCAGAATGCTCTCTGCTTCCTTGTCGATTTCCTTCAGTTTATCCTCGTACTCTGCCTTGAGCTTTCCTGCCTCCTCCATATCAGTCTTGGCAGTCTCCAACTCATTCGCAATCTTTTCCCTACGGTCATTGAGCATCTTTCTTGCCGGATTGAACAGGAAATAGCTCATAATCAGGAACAGCACGAAGACGGCAATGATCATCAGGCTGGAATCTGCAATCAGCTGCATATCCAGGTCAAACAATCTTGACATTCTTCTCTGCCTCCTTTCTGCCTTTTAAGCATGTCTCCTTACTTAGGGCAGAAGGGGCTTCAGGAACATGAGCAGGAACGCAACCAACAGACCGTAAAGACCTGTGGTCTCTGCAACTGCCTGTCCGAGAAGCATGGTGGTTCTGATCTGTGACTGTGCGCCGGGATTTCTACCTACTGCTGCTGCTGCATGACCTGCTGCGATACCCTGTCCGATTCCGGGGCCTACACCTGCGATAAGTGCAAGTCCTGCGCCGATTGCTGAACATCCCAAAATAAAGTTTTCATTGAATTCCATTCTTTTTTCCTCCTAAACTTGTTTTATCTTCTTACTCCATCACCGATTTCGTTTGAAATATAGGTCATGGTCAACATACAAAATACATAGGTCTGAATTGCTCCGGAGAACAAATCAAAGTACACATGCAGTGCCGCCGGCCATATAGTAGCAAACCACCCGAGCAGGCTGTATATCAGCGCCATCATCGCCGTTCCTGACAGGACGTTCGCAAACAAACGCAGCGATAACGATATGGGCACCGCGATATTACTAATCAGATTGATAGGTACCCAGATGGGTAGCCACTTAGGCAAAGGGGAACACAGGTCTTCCCAGATTGTCATGGGCTTCTGATATTTAAATTTGTTGAAATGAATCATGGTAAACGTCAAAAGCGCCAAGGGCAACGTCACACTATAGTCTGCCGTGGGGGGTCTTAACCCCAAAAGTCCGGAAAAATTACTTATCAGAATAAATATGAATATTGTACCGATGTAATTGTAATATCTGGGAGCCGCATGTTCCATGGATGTATCTACCATGGCATCCAGCTTCTCCACAATCAACTCCACAACATTTTGGAATCCTCCCGGCACTTCCTCCGCTTTCGCCATTCTTCTTCCGGCCACAACGGAAAAAACAATCAGAATCAGCATGACAAACAAAATGCATACATGGGATGTGGTTATCCAGACCTGATGTCCGAAGAAGGAGTACTGGAATATACCATGTATCATAAAGTCCACTTCCGAACTGCCCGATAGCAAAATTCCGCACCTCATGCTCTCACCTCCTCTCGCTGTCATATGATATTTCTTGCTTTTACTTACTCAACCGCTCCCTGCTCCCGTATCGCACCGGTTTCTGCACCGGTTGTCCGAGCCGGACTTCTTTCCGTCCGCACGGCATTTCCCTCGCAAACCGCCTCATCGGACGATACCTCATCCTCCGGCATAGGCTCGGGAACAGGATCTGTCTCGTGAAACAACAGATTATATAATTTATGGGTAATCGGCTGTAAATACGCCGTTACTTTCAGGCTCATATACCCCAGAAAAACAATCAGGGTATCCAAAACATTTGTAATTGCAATCACCGCGATAATCACTGCCGCAAACAGATATCGGAAAAGATACCCACGGGTCATAATCTTTCCGGCATTACCGCTGTCCGCCAGCGCCCGTTCCAACGTCCGTCCCATCTGCACACAGGTTACAAGTGCAAAGGCGATGCCGAACCAGAGGCTCTTGGCATATCTGATTTGATTTTCCGCAACAAACGCACCGATTATCTGGCATATGGTGCCCACAAAGAGGATGCCCGTATGCATTTCCAGAACAATTCTGTCAGCCCTTTTCAGAAGTTTTATCATTTTTTCCGTCTTCATCTCCGCAAATCTGCTTTGCCATGCGGTAGATGTTCTGTCCCCCCGCAACGGCACCCAGAAAAAACATAATGATGGTAATAAAGGAAGTACCCAGCGTTTTATCCAGCCAGATTCCCAGCGCCGTAGTCATTACCAGTGACACAATCATCATAAAACCAAACTGGCTTACCATGGTCAGCATACGAAATGTTGATTTTTTGTCATCCTTACGTTGTTTCATACCTTAGATTATACCCACTTTTCACCAAAAAGTCTAGGACTACCTAAAAACCGCATTGACTTCCCTTGTTGCCGGGAGTAGACTTTTGTACAAGAACAAAAAAGGAGAAAATTTATATGCAGATTCGGGTCGCAACACCTGCCGATGCAGCTGCGCTGCTCGCCATCTACGCTCCCTATGTGGAGAACACCGCCGTCACTTTTGAGCACGTTGTGCCCACGGTAGCGGAATTTGAGGAACGCGTTCGTCAAACTCTGGAAAAGTATCCCTATCTTATAGCAGAGGAAAACGGTAAGCTTCTGGGTTACGCCTACGCTTCTGCGTTCAAGGGACGCGCCGCATACGCCTGGTCCGTAGAAACCTCTATCTACGTCCGCATGGATTTATGCCGTAGCGGTGTAGGAAAACAGCTGTATCAAAAGCTGGAGGAGCTTCTTTACAGGCAGCATATCTGCAATCTTTGTGCCTGCATCGCATACCCCAATCCCGGCAGTGTGGCATTTCATGAACACTTCGGCTACAAGCAGGTCGCTCATTTCACTTCCTCCGGCTATAAAAACGGTGCCTGGTATGATATGATCTGGATGGAAAAGGAACTGTGTCCCCACAGCATTCCGCCGCTCCCCTTCATTCCCTTTCCCGCATTGCCGGAAAAATAATCCGCACACAGGAGAACAAGCCATGGAAATTACAAAGCTGTACCGCAAACGCTATATCCCCGCAGAATGCATTCTTTTAAAGGATGACATTATTGTAAGGCAGGATGAAGATGTTATTATCACCAAATGGAACACCTTGAATCCCAAAGCGGAATTTTCCCACGGCTGCTCCTGCTACTTCCTAAAGGAAGGCTTAAAGCTCAGCAAAATGTACCGCCAGGACGGTTCTCTGCTCCGCTGGTACTGTGATATTGTCAGTTTTTCCCGGGATGACGAAGCCGGAGCGCTGACCGTAACCGACCTGTTGGCAGATGTCATCATCTCTCCTGACGGCCGCATGAAGGTAGTTGACCTGGATGAGCTTGCCGAGGCTATGGAGCAGAATCTGATTACAAAGGAACAAACCGTCTCCTGTCTGCGAAGCCTGAATTATCTGCTCTCTTTGATTTACCGCGGCAAATTCGACAAGCTGCAGGCGTATTTAAACGACCTGTAGTCCCACCTTTCCTACAGCAAATACAGGTAACACCTTAATGAATGGTGCACAGGTCCTTACCGGACTTCTGCACCATATTCTTTGTTTAATAGAATACATGTCCCCCGATGTTAATTCCGGTTAATCCGGGGATAGGCGTTCTGAAATACAGGCAGTTCCCCACATTGGTCACACCGGACATCGCTTCGTCTGCCGCACGGTAGCATCTTTCCGTAGCCTTATTCACAGCCAGTGCCAGATCAAGTCGCCCGCTGCCCACCGGCGAAAACTGCTTTCTCTGGTAAATAACTCCCACAACCGTATCAGGATATTTGGAGCTCAACACTCTGTTGATTACAACACTCCCTACGGCAAGCTGTCCCTCATAGGGCTCGCCGCCCGCCTCGCAATAAATCAAATTTGCAAGCAGGTATCTGTCACCCTCCGCAAAGGTAACCTCGGAAATATCCCTCCACGCAGCATTTGCCGCTGCCTGAGACAGCGCAATTTCTTCCGCCAGCTTTTTGCGAAGATATTCCAGATCCTCTTCCTTCTTTTTCAGCTCAGCCTCATATTCCAGAGCTTTCTTCTCAGCCTCCTCGATTTCATCCGCATACTCCGAAATCGCCGTGGAGGTCTGGCTGATCAGCCCCGCAACCTTACTCTTCTCGGCTTCCGCCTGAACCTTTAAATTATCAAGTTCAATCTTCTCTTGCTGCAGCTTAGCTTCCGCCGCCTCTATCAGCTCACGGTTTTCGATGTACATGTCCATCATTTTACGCTCATAAGCTGCAACTCTCTCCATATAATCCGCCGCATTCAGCACCCCTGACAGCGTACCCTCCTTCAACAGCGCATTCATATAACTGTCGTCGTGCTTCTCGTACATTTCCCTGACGCGAATCACCATGGACTCATACTGCCACTCTTCGGTAGCGATGGCTTCCTCCAGTGCCGCCTGAGTTTCCTCGATTTCCTTCTTCTTCGTGTATATCTGGCTCTCCAGCTCTTCCAGATTTTCCGTTACCTCCGTGAGCTGTGCGTTCAGATTATTCAATTTTCCCTTTAGGGTTTTTTGTTCGCCCTTCAGGTCTTCCAGCTCATTTTGGTTCTGGTTTAACTGATTTTGCAGCTCCTGCTTTTCCTGCTCCGCCTTGTTTATCTGCTGCTGGGTAGAGGAGGTGGCCGATACCACCATAGGCTCTGCCAGCAGGGCTCCATGCTCCCCGGAGGAAGCCGTTCCCAACATAAGCAGCACAGTCAGCACAAGCGCTGTTCTCTTCCAAGCCTTCAACGTACTTTCCTTTCTTCTCCCTTATACCTGAATATGAATCTGTTTTCCCGTTCTGGAATAAGGGATGTAAACCACTCCCGCGGCATCAAACAGCTTCTTTGATGCCTTGTTTCCGTCTGTTCCCAAATATTTATCGCTGTCGTAAACCACCGTCCTGATACCTGCCTGGATAATGGCCTTCGCACATTCATTACAGGGGAACAGGGAAACGTACAGCTTCGTTCCCTCCAGCGAACCGCCGCGATAATTCAAAATAGCATTCAACTCGCCGTGGGTCACAAAAGGGTACTTTGTCTCCAGATATTCGCCCTCTCTGTCCCACGGAAATTCTTCATCGGAACACCCTACCGGAAATCCGTTATATCCCATGGACAAAATCTTATTGTCGTTGCTTACAATGCAGGCTCCCACCTGCGTATTGGGATCCTTTGAACGCATTCCGGACAAGTGTGCAACCCCCATAAAGTACTCGTCCCAGCTGATATAATCCTCTCTTTTCCCCATAATACCCACCATACCTTTCCGGCGCCGTCTGCTCTTTCCCATCCGTACGGAGCCGATATTATCTGTCGTTTTATTTGGTTCCGAAAATTCTGTCTCCGGCATCTCCCAGACCGGGTACAATATAGCCATGGTCATTCAGCTTTTCGTCCAGTGCACCCACATACATGTCCACATCAGGATGCGCCTGCTTCATTGCCTCAACACCCTCCGGCGCAGCAATAATGCACATAAAGTGAATGTTTTTACAGCCCTTGTCCTTCAACATCTGGATTGCAGCCACAGAGGAACCGCCGGTTGCCAGCATAGGGTCAACCACAAACACCTCTCTCTCGGCACAGTCTGCGGGCAGCTTGCAATAGTATTCCACGGGCTTTAAGGTTTCCGGATCTCTGTAAAGACCGATATGCCCCACCTTTGCCGCGGGAATCAGACTCAGCATACCGTCAACCATACCAAGTCCTGCACGGAGAATCGGCACAATCGCCATCTTCTTTCCCTTCAGTTCTTTCACTGTGGTTTTGCAGATGGGCGTTGTAATCTCCACATCATCCAGCTTCAATTCCCTGGTCGCCTCATAGCATATCAGCATGGCAATCTCGCCGATTGTCTGTCTGAAATCCTTCGTTCCTGTCTCCTGTCTGCGGATAAAACCAATCTTGTGCTGAATCAGGGGATGATTCATAACTACTACTTTTGCCATTGTTTTTTCCTCCTAAGTGATTATTTATCGTTACATCTTCTCAATCAAATCAATTCTCCGCTGATGCCGCTCCTCGCCTGAAAATGCGGTTCCAAGGAAAGTATCTACAATTTCCAGTGCCAGATTCTCCCCAAGAATTCCCGCCCCCAGAGCAAGTACATTGGCATCATTATGCAATCTCGTCATCTTCGCAGAAAAACTGTCCGCGCAGAGCGCGCAGCGTACTCCGGGAATTTTATTCGCAGAAATACTGATTCCGATTCCGGTGGTACAGATAACAATTCCCTTCTCAGCCTCTCCCTCTGCTACCGCCCGGCCTACCGCATGTCCAAACTCCGGATAATCACAGCTTTCCTTGCTGTAACAGCCCTTATCCACACACCGGTTTCCTTTCGCCTCCAGATAGGCAATTACCTTCTGCTTTAAATCGTATCCGCCATGGTCACTTCCGATTGCAATTTTCATTTTACTTATCTCCCTTTTTGTTTTTATCCAATTTTGTTTTGCCCCATTTTCTGTTTTCATGACGCTGTCTGCTCTACACATGCACCACCTGATGTCCTGCCGCCTTCAGCAGTCGGTTCATGATGGCTTGTCCCAATCCGTCCGTTGCAAAGCTTTCGGAGTAAATCCGGGTAACCTGCTCTTCGTCAAACTGGCGCAAAATTGTGTACAGGTTACGGGCGATTTCCGCTTCCTCACCGCGACCTCCCACACACTTCACACAGTCTGCGCGGTAAGAATCCAGGAACTCTCTTGTACCGATGACACCGGTTTTCTCTCCCTGCTCTGCCGCTTCCTTCGTCTGCTCGTTGATGTAGGCAACTACCCGTTCCGGAGCACCCTCCACCACAACGAGCGTTCCCTTAGGCGCATAGTGGCGATACTTCATCCCCGGTGCTCTCGGTGCCTTCTTTGAGTCGTTGCTATATATTGTGACATCCGTGTCAACTTCACCCAGAACACGTCTCATCATCTCCTCGGTCACAAAACCCGGGCGAAGAATCTGGGGCGGAGTCACGGTCAAATCAATGATAGTGGACTCCAAACCGATTTCACTCTCTCCGCCATCAATAATCATATCGATTTTTCCGTTCATATCCTCGATGACATATTTCGCCACCGTGGGACTCGGCCTCCCGGATATATTTACGCTGGGGGCCGCAACAAAGCCGCCGCTGTACGCAATAAATCTCTTTGCAATTTCATTGGATGGAAACCGTACTGCTACGGTAGACAAACCGCCCGTTGTTTCATCCGGTATCCTTTCTGACTTTCGCAGTATCATGGTAACCGGACCGGGCCAGAAAGCTTCCGCCAGCCTCTTCGCCTCTTCCGGCACCTCCCACGCCACGCGGTACAAATCCTCTATGTCGCTTATGTGCACAATCAGAGGATTATCCGACGGACGTCCCTTTGCCTCATATATTTTACGGGAGGATTCCGGGTTTAGGGCATCGCCCCCCAGACCATACACCGTTTCCGTCGGGAAGGCCACCAGACCGCCACTACGGATAATTTCGCCCGCTCTGCGCAGTACTTCATCCTCCTCGCGGGTTAATTCTTTTTCTGCGTTTGTAATTTTGACAATTTCTGTTTTCATATGGCTTTTCAACGCTTTCTGCAAAATTGCATATTCTTATGAATTATATCACATTCCCGTGAAAAGGAAAAGCCCGCGGATTAAGTTATCTAAGATTTACCGTTTAAGCTTCTCATAATTCCAAGATGTACCGCCCACGCCACTCTGTCCTGATACTCCGGTTCACAAAGCTTCGCAGCCTCTGCGCTGTTGGAGAGAAATCCGCACTCCACAATCACAATGGGCACTTTTGTTTTTTTCAAAAGATAATAACTATCGTTCGCTTTTACCTGCCGCCTGTTGTCCGGATCCACCTTTGCTATAAGCTGTCCCTGAATTTCCTCTGCCAGCTGCTGTCCTTCTCCGCTTCCCGTATAATAAAATACCTGCGCGCCGTGGATTGCCTCCTGCGGATAGCTGTTTTGATGTATACTGACAACAATGTCAGGTTCTGTTTTGTCGATTTTATCAATTCTCCTCTTCATATCCTGCACCTTTTTATTACTCGCCCCCGCTTCATGCAGTCCTTCATCTGACTCTCGTGTCATTTCCACCTGTACTCCGTTACTTTCCAGATACCGCTTTACCTTTTTTGCAATTTCCAAGTTAATATCCTTTTCCTTTGCACCGTTGATGCCCACCTTCCCCGGGTCTTCTCCTCCGTGACCGGCATCAATCACCACGCAAAATTCCTTCTGGTGTCCCCGCACGCTTCCTCCACCGGTAAAAATCGCCGCATCCTTCCCTATGTAAAAAACTGTCGCCGCCATAAACAGCAGCAGCGTCATCCATCCGACCTTTCTTTTCATCTTTGAGCATCCTGTTTTCCTTTTGTAAATATATATTCTCTTAATTTTTCTTTAAAACCGTTAAAACTGTTGCAATACTTGCTTTTTTGTTCTAAAATTAGCTTAAAACACGGAAAATGGAAGGATATCATGAATCGAACAAGAAAGATTCTCTCTGTGGCGCTAGGTTGCATTGCGGCACTTTGTCTTATTGCTGCCGTAGTTATTCTAATCCGTTACGCTTCAGATTCACGGCGCAACGAACAGGTAACGGATGATTTACGGGCTTCTGCGGAATCCTTAGAATCTTTACATACCCCTGTCGTTCCCACAGCCTCGCCGGAGCCCGCCGGGACTCCTGTCCCTACCGCGACTCCCGAGCCGGTTGCCACCGCAACTCCGGAACCCACACCGGCACCTGTAGAAAACCCTTATAAAGACAGTTACCTCGCCAACGACGATATGGCGGCGTGGTTGCAGATACCCGATACCGTAATTGACTATCCTGTCATGTGGACGCCGGAAGACGAAAACTATTATCTGCGCAGAGGCTTCGATAAGTCCAAAAACAACGCCGGTTGCCTGATTCTCGATACAGACAGCTGCGTCGACCCTTTGACGACTAATCTGATTATTCATGGACATAATATGAACGCGGGCACCATGTTCGGTACTCTCTCTGATTACGAGAAAGAAAGCTTCTTTCAGGAGCACCGCAATATTATCCTTTATACGGAAGCCTGCCAAAGGAACTATGAGGTTATTGCCGTATTCCGCTCACAGGTATATAAGAAAAAGGATCAGGTATTTAAGTTCTATAAATTCTTTCAGGCAGATACCGAGGAAGAGTTTAACGACTTTTACGATAACATAAAGGCAATGTCCTTATATGACACAGGTGTCACAGCTGAGTTCGGTGACCGTTTCCTCACTCTTTCCACCTGCTCCTACCACGTAGAAACCGGTCGGTTCGTAGTTGTGGCCAAAGAGATTGAACCGGGAGACACTTATTTACCCATCGGACCTTAGAACACACTTGCTCCAAACCGCAAAAAACCAATTTAAAAATATCACAACAAGGAAAGACATATTATATAAGGAGGATTCAAAATGAAAAGAATCAAAACAATTGCAACAACATTTTTGCTTGCTGCCGCACTGGTACTGCTTCCCGGAAGCAACGCACTGAAGGCAGAGGCTGCCACACCGGTCACCTATGCGGTACAGTATGACAGCGAAGATAACGAGTGGCGTTATCAGGTAGGTTCCCAATATACGGACGAAGGCGAGGATCGCTCCCTTTATTATCTTCTTCAGGTATTGAAGGATGGAGATTTGGTTGCCGTATACAACAGCGACGACGGTGCTCCTCACTTGGATTTAGGTAATGTAAAGCTTAGCAACCTGACCCTGTGCAATACTGCAATGACTGCAGTACACACCGGCGGCATCAGTGATTGCCATATTCTTTCAAACTCTACCTGTGCCATCAATGGTGATGTACACAACGCTTTTGTTTACGATGCAGCTTCCGTAAACTTTAACAACAATGTGCACAACTTAACCATCCTTTCCGACGAGGACAACTTCTATTCCAATGTGAACTGCGGCGGAACCGTTTGGCATTTGTATGCATATTCCACTACGCATCCCGTCACTTTTTATGACCTTTACAATTTTGATTCCGGCGTACTGGTAATCGATAATGGCGTTCTGGAAACCGAATACTATTTCTACGATGAATCCATCCCTTCCGGAAATGCGCAGACTGCTACCCCTGCTCCTTCTACTCCCTCTGCTCCCGCAGATGAGTATGATGAGGTACCCAAGACCGGCGAGAGCGCTCTGCCCTATGCACTTCTTTCCGTTTCTGTGCTCTGCTTCGCAGGCAGCCTGATGCTGAGAAAGAAAGCAAACTAGGTCCTTTTATTTCAATACAAAATCGCCCTGTCGGGCACACGTAAATCAAAAACAAATCCTCCGCACTATCCCATGCGGAGGATTCTTTTTTTCACAACTTACTTTATGAATTTATCAATCATTTCTTTTTCTTTGACAAGCTTTACGAGCCCGCATACAGCTTCACGAGCTGCCATACCTTGTCGTTTCCGTAGCCCAGCCTCCAAACGGCTACGCCGCCGATTTTATGGGCACCCATAACATTCAGCTTAACTTTAATGGACTCTTCATCTTCCAGCCAGATGCGATAGGTTGCATCGCCGCTCTGCCACTCTGCGTAATTCTGACAGGTCTCCTCATCCCAGGCAGGTTGAATATTTACCTTCTTCATAAAGGAATCCACGTTATTTAATGTAATGTATTCATCCGTCACATCAGAACCTTCCGTCTTCCACAAAATCGTATAGAAGGGAAGTGCATTTACCACCTTTTCTGCGGGAACCTGCTCCAAAGTCTTTTCCAATCCGTTAGTTACATAACCGATGCTGGCCACGCTGCCGGGGTCCTTACTTCCGTGCCAGTGCTCATCATAGCCCATGATAATCACATAATCCGCAACCTGTCCCTGAATATCCAGTCTGTAAAAATCGTTAAAGTGGAAGGGTACGTAATTATCTACCGAAAGCACCAAACTGTTTTTTCTGCATGCTACCGACAATTCCCTTATAAACTGTACAAAATGTTCTCCGCAGTCAGCAGTCAAGCCTTCAAAGTCAATATTTACACCATCCAGTCCCAGGCCTAAGGAAGTATCTACGATATGCTGCACCAGATTACGCCTTTTTGTTGTAGAAGACAATACCTGAACTTCATCAATATCTGTCCCTGTCTCCAATGCATAGTTGAAATTATCCCATACGCCCCAAACCTGCAGACCGTAACCGTGGGCTTTCTCCACATACTGCGGCGTTCCGAAGGAACGGCAATTTCCCTCATTATCAATCAGGCTGAACCAGGTCGGTGCAATAACGTTCATGCCATCGCCTTCCTTTACCATAGCCGCCAGTGTGTCGTTACCGCCCACACCTCCGATGGAAT
Organism: Acetatifactor sp.; assembly: GCA_045546495.1. Taxonomy (GTDB): domain Bacteria; phylum Bacillota; class Clostridia; order Lachnospirales; family Lachnospiraceae; genus Acetatifactor. The sequence goes on from JAZQCX010000006.1 coordinate 12,335, forward strand.
GGAATCCGAGACTTACCTTTCCATCCATCAGGATAGAGGTATATTCTTCAGCCACATAATCCTCCACAGGAGTTTCAACCTCCGTATTCAGATTTGTCAGCCTCTTATTTTCCACATATCCAATCAGCGAATCCGCAGTTTTTACCTTACTCCAGGTTTCCATCTTTTCCAGAAGTTCTACTGTCTCACCCTTTTCCACCGCTCTCAGGATGGGGCTCTTAATGCCTCCCTTCAGACGAATACTGGTATTCTTCGCGATTTCGTAGGTCTGCTTTGCGCTCCACTCCGTATAAACCTGTAAGTGTCTTTCAAAAACCTCATATCCATAATTGCTGAATTTTTTTACATAATCTGCCGCCACATAGACCTTCCCATCCTCTTGGGCAAAAATACAGGGAGCATACTCCAGCGCGTGAACACCGTCTGCATCCGTATACTCTTTTGCACCAAAGGTCACCTCTACAGTGTCTGTAGCCGTCGTATAAAGCAGTTTTTCTTCCGCTTCATCCGCATAAAAGCCTTCATTAAAATATTTATGAACCGTGTCTATATCAAAATAGACTACACCACTCTTGGAAAGAGCCTTTTCCTCCACCATTGCATCCTGCAATATAATGGCAAGCTCGTCCCCCGACACGCCGAAGTACTCATCCAAATCGGCCATCTCTTTACTATAAGAGTATTTCTCTACAACCTTCCCGCCAAAGCCCACCGCCGCAATTACAAAAATCAGAACAATGGCTATTATCACCGGAATTACCTTTTTCATCTTATGCATTCCTTTCTGCCCGTCAACGCAAGCAGTTTTATCATACCACATTCCGGCTTTTCCGTCATTAGAATTTTCTTTAAAATAGTGCAAAATACTGCCGCCCAGCACGAGAGGCAATCCTGTTTCCGAAAGCGGCAGCATTCTGCATCGTAAGATAGTGGCATCGGGCCTTATCGGTGTGTAACCCTGTCAAACCTTACCTGCTTCAGTACGCCGTTTTCACCCATTACGTAGTCCGCCATATACGGGCTGTCTTCCCGCACAGTTCTCACCGCGGCCTCGTTCGGTGACACCGCTTCACCATCCACATAAAGTTCCACACCACAACAGTACATCCGATTCCATAGTGTCTGCATTTCTTCCCGGGCAGACTCCAGCTTTGCTATTTTTTCATTTTCTTCATTCAAAAAACTCCCTCCTGTCTTACAGCTCCTGACCAAAGGAAAACGCGATGAATTAATACAGGAAGCCGCACATATGGATTTCAAATGAAACGAAATGCCTCCGGCAGTACTGAATCGGCAGAAAATGCCAATAAGTCATAGGTTTAAATTGAATTAATTTTGTGAAAATATTAGTTGAAATACCCTGAACAGATGAATACGTTTGAATTTCGCACTCTTCCTTGTAAGACATCCTTATCCCGATATGTCAATTGCAGACCGTTCTTCATATAATATACTGATACACGGGAACAAAAGGATGAAATGAAACATGAGATCAACTGAAGTTTTGAACTGCCGCCTCCTTCCCCGTACAGAGTACCGGAGGCATTTCTTATTACGATTATAAATTATTATCAATGCTTTGGCAAGTGCTTTTTTTGAATTATAAAATTTCCTTAAACTTAAATCCTGCTATTGACTAAAAAGGCTTGAAAGTATAATATACTTATACTTGTGAATTTAGCATTTGTCTGATGCAGAAAGGAAGGGTTGTCGCATGAAAATTGAAAAAGTAAACGAAAATCAGATTCGCTGTACCTTAACAAGAGAAGACCTCGCCAGCCGTCAGCTGAAGATTAGCGAGCTTGCCTACGGAACCGAAAAAGCAAAAAGCCTGTTCCGCGACATGATGCGGCAAGCCAACTTTGAGTTCGGCTTTGAAGCCGAGGATATTCCTTTGATGATAGAGGCCATCCCCATGAGCGCCGAGTGCATTGTACTGATTATTACGAAAGTGGAAGATCCGGAGGAACTGGATACCCGTTTTTCCCGTTTCGCCCCCTCTCTTACAGAGGATTCCGACACCGACGACGAATACGAGGACATTGAGGATAATGAAGTTCTGGATTTGTTTCACCGCATCCAGTCGGACAGCCGGGACACCTCCGTTGCACCCGCAACCGAGCCGGAGGATACAAAGAAGGATGCCGACCGCTCCCGCCTTTTCCTACTCGCCTCACTTCGTCAGGCCATTGACGTCTGCCACATGATTGCCTCAAATTATAAGGGGCGGAGCACTCTTTACAAAGGCAACACCGATGACAGATATCACCTGCTCCTGACTCAAAGCAGCGATACAAAGGATTCTTTTGACCGCGCCTGTAACATTGTTTCCGAATACGGAGCATTACAGCGTGCATCTTCCGGAAACCGCATGTTCCTTGCGGAGCATTCCGAAGTCCTTATCTCAGATAACGCAGTACAGGTGCTGGGTAATATGTAACCGTACACAAAATTCAAATCCCCCGCACGGGAGCATCCATATATGCTTTCCATCCGGGGGATTCTTTTTACTTCCTATTCCGCTGCTCCGGTTTCCCATGCAGCATTAAACAGCTTCAATCGCCTTCATCAATGCATCAATGTCAATTCCGTGCACCATGGCAGCCTCTTCCAGAGACTCTCCCTGTGCGGAAGGACATCCCAGGCAATGCATGCCTGCTTCCAGCAGGACAGGTGCCACATTGGGATTTGCGCGAAGGATTTCTCCGATGGTCATTTCCTTTGTAATTCCGCTCATGTATCTGTTCTCCTTTCTACTACTTTGTCTCAAGTATAATCTATTCCCGAAAATCTGACAAGCTATTCTTGCATGGCACGATTCCACTTCGCGGATTCGAGACCGCACTTCGCAACTGGTCATTGCTTGTTTCACAACGAGCCATGCAATCTCGATTCCGCTTCGCGAGCAGTCTCGCTTGCTTCATCTCGCCATGGCACACTGCGCGCTCTGACATGTTTCACAACGAGCCATGCCACGTTTCACAACGTGCCATGCAATCTCGATTCCGCTTCGCGAGCTTGCTCGCTTGCTTCATCTCGATTGACGGCAGTCGCCGTCTACAGTCAAAAGTGTAAGGTATCTCTCGTGAGCAAGCTCCCGCGACACCTTACATTTTCGCCTGTGCATGGCTCGTTGTATGCAAAAAAGTACACCGTACATTCTTGACTGTATTCGCGGTTTTTCATATAATGAACTCAAGGATTAGAAGTATCAATTTTACTATTTTATACTAATTCAATTTTATAGGAGGTATTTCAAAATGAAACCAATTGAAACAGATTTCGTGCGTGGCAAATGGGACAAGGAAGTTAACGTTCGTGACTTCATCCAGAAGAACTATCACCCTTACGACGGTGACGAGTCTTTCCTTGCTGCTGCTACCCAGAACACCAAGGACCTTTGGACAATGGTTCTTGACCTGCAGAAGAAGGAAAGAGAAGCAGGCGGCGTTCTTGACATGGACACCAAGGTTGTTTCCACAATCACTTCCCATGGCCCCGGCTATCTCGATAAGAGCAAGGAGACCATCGTAGGTTTCCAGACTGATAAGCCTTTCAAGAGATCTCTGCAGCCTTACGGCGGTATCCGTATGGCAGAGAAGGCTTGTACCGATAACGGTTACGAGGTTGATCCTGAGATTTCCGAGTTCTTCTCTGTTCACAGAAAGACTCACAACGCAGGATGCTTTGACGCATATAACGCTGAAATGAGAGCTTGCCGTTCTTCTCATATCATTACCGGTCTTCCCGATGCTTACGGTCGTGGACGTATCATCGGCGACTACAGACGTGTTGCTCTGTACGGTATCGACAGACTGATCGAGGACAAGCAGGCACAGAAGGATTCCACCGGCCGTGTAATGACCGATGATGTTATCCGTCTGCGCGAGGAAATTTCCGAGCAGATCGTTGCTCTGAAGATGATGAAGGAAATGGCAGCTTCCTACGGCTGTGACATCTCCAATCCTGCAACCAACGTTCAGGAAGCAATTCAGGCAGTATACTTCGGATATCTGTGTGCAGTTAAGGAGCAGAACGGTGCAGCTATGTCCCTTGGACGTACTTCTACCTTCCTTGACGTTTATGCTGAGAGAGACCTTGCTAACGGTACCTTCACCGAGGAGCAGATCCAGGAGTTCGTTGATCACTTCATCATGAAGCTTCGTCTCATCAAGTTTGCTCGTACTCCCGAGTACAATGCATTGTTTGCAGGTGACCCTGTATGGGTAACCGAGTCTCTGGCAGGTGTTGGTGTTGACGGTCGTCCTCTTGTTACCAAGATGACCTTCCGTTATCTGCATACTTTGACAAACCTGGGTGCATCACCCGAGCCTAACCTGACCGTACTTTGGTCTACCAGACTTCCTGAGAACTTCAAGAGATACTGTGCTAAGATGTCCATCGAGACCTCTTCTATCCAGTATGAGAACGATGACCTGATGAGAGTAACTCACGCAGATGACTACGGTATCGCTTGTTGTGTATCCTCCATGGTAATCGGTAAGGAAATGCAGTTCTTCGGCGCTCGTGCTAACCTGGCTAAGTGTATGCTGTATGCTATGAACGGTGGTATTGACGAAGTTACCAAGAAGCAGGTTGGTCCTAAGTATCGTCCTGTTTCCGGCGATGTACTGGAGTACAACGATGTAATGGATAAGTTTACTGATATGATGGAGTGGATGTGTGACGTTTACGTTAACACCCTGAATGTTATCCACTACATGCATGACAAGTACTGCTACGAGAGAGCAGAGATGGCTCTTCATGACAGAGACGTTAAGAGATATTTTGCAACCGGTGTTGCAGGTCTCTCCATCGTAGCTGACTCACTTTCCGCTATCAAGTACGCTAAGGTTGAAGTTAACCGTGACGAAGACGGTATCATCGTAGACTTTAAGACACCGGTGATTTCCCTAAGTACGGTAACGATGATGATCGCGTAGATGAGATTGCTCAGGAAATCGTTCATAAGTTTATGACCGCTATCAGAAGACATCACACCTACAGAAACGGTGTTCCCACAACCTCCATCCTGACCATTACCTCTAACGTTACCTATGGTAAGGCTACCGGTAATACCCCCGATGGACGTAAGAAGGGACAGCCTTTCGCTCCCGGTGCAAACCCGATGCACGGTCGTGATACCCACGGTGCAGTAGCATCCCTGTCTTCCGTATCCAAGCTGCCTTTCAATGATGCTCAGGACGGTATCTCCAATACCTTCACCATCATCCCCGGCGCTCTTGGTAAGGAGGATCAGATTTTCGCAGGCGATATCGAAATCGATTTGAATAAGTAATTGCCGCGAACATGATATCACCTTGATATCGAAATCGATTTGAATAAATATTTTGTATCAAATCGGCAATAATGCAATACTAATAATAACAAACAACTACCGTGAAAGGAGACACTATGGACAAGGATAAGATGATTGACGACCTGATAAAGATGCTGGACACCGGAATGGCCGAAGGCGTAGGACATGTAAATGTTGACTGCAATCAGGACTCTGATGCATCAAAGAGTGTTCAGACAATGGGGTGTACCGATTGCTCCAGAACCCCTTTAGCCTGTAGTGTCCCCACCCTTCACCAGGGTCTGGATGATTATCAATAATCAATATTAAAGGAGGAAAACATTATGGCAACAAGTACAGCACAGGTTGATAACCTTGTAAACTTACTGGATGGCTATGCTGTTAAGGGCGGTCATCATCTGAACGTAAACGTTCTGAACAGAGAAACATTACTGGATGCTCAGCAGCATCCCGAGAATTATCCTCAGCTTACTATCCGTGTATCCGGATATGCAGTTAACTTCATCAAGTTAACTCCCGAGCAGCAGGCTGACGTTATTTCTCGTACCTTCCACGAGGCAATCTAATCAAACGGAACCGGGAAGTGAAAGCTTCCCGGTTTTTTATTTCACACACAGAATTTGTGGGGTTTCCCATGTTCTTTTGCACACAGATTCTTATTTTGAACAGGAAAGTGTAGGTGTACTCTATGCAAGGAAGAATTCACTCTTTGGAAAGCTTCGGTACCGTGGATGGACCCGGTACACGCTTTGTCGTTTTTACACAGGGCTGCCCTATGCGTTGCGCCTATTGCCACAACCCGGACACCTGGGATGCCAACGGCGGAACCTTGATGGAGCCTTTCTATATTATTGAACAATACGAAAGAAACAGTGCTTTCTACGCCAATGGCGGCGGTCTTACCGTTACCGGCGGGGAGCCTTTAATGCAGATAGATTTTCTAATTGAGCTCTTTACTCTGGCAAAGAAAAAAGGAATCCATACCTGTATCGATTCCTCCGGTGTAGTGTATAATCCCGAAAGCTCCGCTCAACGCGAAAAGCTGGACAAGCTGATGACGCTGACTGATCTTGTAATGCTGGATATCAAGCACATTGACCTTGAAAAGCACAAGGAACTGACGCAGCAGCCCAATACAAATATCCTGAAATTTGCCGCTTATTTGGATGAAAAGAAAATTGACATGTGGATTCGACACGTAGTCGTTCCCGGCATCACAGATGATGACAAATATCTGTTTGATTTAGGGTACTTTATCGGTCAATTCAGCAACCTGAAAGCACTGGATGTACTCCCGTACCACACCATGGGCGAAAAGAAATACCAGAGTCTCGGTATGGAGTACAAGCTGAAGGGTGTTCCTGCTATGGACAAGACCATTCTCGTCCAAAAGAAGCAGGTTATCCTCGAAGGAATCCGAAAAAGGCGGTCAGAAGCAACTAATAAAGATTAGTAATGACTGACCGTGTTTTTTAAGCCGAAAGGGTTGTATTTGTCCCATTTTTATATTACAATAGGTAAAACATTGATAAATTTGTATCAGTTATAAAGGAGGAAACAATTATGGCATATACAATTGGAGATGCATGTGTAGCTTGTGGTGCATGTGAGGCACAGTGCCCTGTAGGCGCTATCAGCATGGGCGACGGAAAGTTTGAAATCGATCCCGACAAGTGCATTGACTGCGGTTCTTGCGCAGGACAGTGTCCCACCGGAGCAATCACTCAGGCGTAATTCATTTAAGAACACAGAGAAAAGGCACTTCACGCAGAAGTACCTTTTCTTTTTTTGTCTAAAAACAGCTTACTTCTGCTCTTCTTTCTTAACAGCTCGTCCATCTTTTTATAGTGCGCCTCATCCCGTTCTGCCAGCATACGGTCTCTTACCTCATCACGCTCCTCCTGCATGCGGAACTGATAATCAAGCTCCTTCACAACGCTCTCTTTAATCTCCCGACACAGTTCGCTGTTATTCTCGCGTAAGGTTTCCCGAATCAGCTGCTGTAAAAGCCATTGAAGCCTTCTTGCCTTTTCCTCTTTGCCGCTCTGCAAGCCTGCGGAGGTCTCCCGATATAAGTAACCTCTTTCTTCCGTACCGCCCTGCATCGACTGCATACTTTCCTGCAATTCCTGTGCGTCGCCTTGCATCGACTGTGTACTCTCCTGTTGCCGTCCGCTACCGATAATCTCGATTGCCATGCTCGGCTTGTCCTCATTTTCAGCGGAAAGCATATTCAGCTTCCCATCCTTTAGAATCATTTTAATCGCTTTCAACTGCAGTCCCCTCTCCTTCATATCCTTAATCTGCTTAAAGCGTTCTACATCTTCTTCGGTATAATAGCGGTGTCCCAGCTCATTTCTCTTAATCGGAAGCCGTAGCTCCTCCTCCCAGTATCTAAGCACATGGCTTTCCACTTTCACCTCTTTTGCTGCGTCTGAAATAAACAGGTAATTGCTCATAATATCTCCTTTCTAAACATAAAAAGAGAATAAGCCCTCAGCTCATTCTCTTTTGTATTCTCTCATCCTTTATTTTGTTCTATTGCACTTTAAAATACTTTGGGTAACCGCTTCTACGCAATCCGTTTCAGGTATCCTTTTACGTTATCATTCCTAAAATTCTTCCCGACCTCCATGCTCCAGATTAGCAAACTTGGTGTATTCGGGCAACCATGCAAGCTTAACCGTACCAATCGGACCGTTTCTCTGCTTCGCGACAATTACCTCCGATATACCCTTCTCCGGTGAATCGTGGTTATAGTAATCATCTCGATACAGGAACATTACCACGTCCGCATCCTGCTCAATCGCACCGGACTCTCTCAAATCCGACAGCATCGGACGATGGTCAGGTCTCTGTTCTACCGCTCGGGACAACTGGGAAAGCGCAACCACCGGAACATTCAACTCCCTCGCAAGAGCCTTTAAGGAACGGGAAATTTCGGAAATTTCCTGCTGTCTTGACTCGCTTCTTCCGCTTCCCGACATCAGCTGCAGGTAATCAATCATAATAATAGACAGGTTATGCTCCAGCTTATATTTACGGCATTTGGAGCGGAGCTCCGCAATGCTGATACCCGGCGTGTCATCAATAATCAGATTGGACTTTCCAATGGTTCCGGCGCTTTCTATCAAGCGCTCCCATTCCTGGTCATTCATCTGTCCGGTACGGAGCTTCTGGGCATCTACATTAGACTCCAGCGAGAACATACGGTTTACCAGCTGCTCCTTACTCATTTCCAGACTGAACAACGCCACCGTCAGCCCCTTCTTAAACGCCATATACTGCGCCAGATTCAGCTCAAACGCAGTTTTACCCATAGACGGACGCGCCGCAACCAAAATCAGGTCTGAGGGCTGCATACCCGCCATCTTATAATCCAAATCAATAAAGCCTGTGGGGATACCGGTAACGCTGCCCTTGTTCTTCGCCGCTGTCTCTATCTTGTCCATTGCGTTCATGACAATCTGGCGGACCGGAACAAAATCATCCGTGGTACGCTTCTGCACCAGCTGGAATACACGCTTCTCTGTATCCTCCAATATGTACTCCAAGTTTTCCTTACCTGCATAACAGGTATTCGCAATGTCCTCATTGAGACGAATCAGCTTACGCAGCGTTGCCTTTTCCGCAACGATATTTGCATAATATTTTATATTTGCAGAGGTGGGAACCGCTGTAATCAGCTCACGCACAAATTCCAGACTGCTCACCTCAGGCGGCACATCCTTCTCCTTTAATCGATTCTGTAACGTAACCAAATCCACCGGACTGCCGTCATCGTTCAGCTCAACCATGGTTTCAAAAAGGATACCGTATTGTCTGTTATAAAAATCCTCCCCGGAAATCAGCTCCGAAGCCACAACGATGGCTTCCCTGTCCATAATCATGGAACCGATAACCGACTGCTCCGCCTCTATACTGTGAGGCAGAATCCTCTTTAATACGTTCTCTTCCATTTATTACGCCTCTGTATTATGCTTCTGTCACCTTTACGGTCAGCTTTCCGGTTACCTGGGGATGGAGCTTAATTGCCACTTCATAGGAACCAAAGTTTTTCAAGCTCTCCGGCAAAACAATTTTCTTCTTGTCGATTTCAATGCCGTGCTGCACCTTACACTCTGCTGCGATTTCCTTTGTGGAAACGGAGCCGAAGGCTTTACCGCCCTCTCCGGCCTTAATCTTCACAACCACCTGCTTTGTTTCCAGCTCTGCTGCCAGTGCCTTTGCCGCATCCAGCTGCTCCTGCGCAATCTTATCATTATTTGCCTTCTGCAGCTTCAAATCATTCATATTCTTAGGTGTTGCTTCTACACCGATTTTCTTAGGCAGAATATAATTTCTTGCGTAGCCCTCGCTGGCTTCAATAATATCGCCCTTCTTGCCCAGCTTCTTCTCATCCTGTAACAGAATAATTTTCATCTTTTTATGTCCTTTCCTGCTTAAATCTCGTTGTTCTCCAGCATGGTGTCGATGGTATGCTTAACTGCACCGATTGCTTCAATCAGTCCCGCGCCCTCCATCTGGCAGGCAGCCGTATTCATATGACCGCCACCGCCCATGCGCTCCATAATAATCTGTACATTGACCTCGTCAATGGAACGGGCACTGATATAAATCTTGCCCTGATAATCCGTCAATACAAAGCTTGCCTTTACGCCCCGGATATTCAACAATTCGTTTGCCGCCTGGGCACCAATCACCGTAGGGCTGGGCAAATCGTCTGCGGTGCACACGGAAATCGCAAAATACTGCTTATAAATCTCCGCCTGACTGACTGCATCCGCTCTCGCCTTATACTCCGCAGCATCATCACGGAACAGCTTCCGCACTCGCGTTACATCCGCACCGTTACGGCGCAGGAATGCTGCCGCCTCAAAGGTTCTTACACCTGTCTTTGTCATAAAGTTATTGGTATCTATCATAATACCGGAATACATACAATCCGCTTCCGCCGCATGAATCTTGATGTTATCATAGGTATACTGTAAAATCTCGGATACCATTTCACAAGCAGAGGATGCATAAGGCTCCACATAAGAAAGTGTGGCATTCTCGATGGTTTCCGTACCCTGTCTGTGATGGTCCAGAACCACAACCGACTTACAGAAGCGCAACAACTCGGGACACTCCGTAATGGAGGGCTTATTTACATCCACCACAACCAGTACGGAATTATTTCCGGCAATCTCGATTGCCTGCGCGTTTCCGATAATCATATCCTCTTCATACTCGGGATTATTCTTAAACAGCTCCACCATAGGTGCAATAGCTGCCGTTGTTTCATTCAGAACAATATGCGCCTTACGTCCCAGTGTCTGCGCAATTCGGTAAATACCCACCGCCGCACCGAAGCTGTCAACGTCCGGCATACGGTGCCCCATAACCAGCACCTGATCCTTACCGGTAATAATTTCACGCAGCGCATGCGCCTTTACGCGGGCCTTTACACGGGTATTTTTCTCCACCTGCTGGCTCTTGCCGCCGTAGTATGTGATGCTTTCCGGCGTCTTAATTACCGCCTGGTCGCCTCCGCGTCCCAATGCCAGGTCAATGGCATTGCGGGCAAACTCGTAATTCTGCGCATAGGTCAGGCCATCCAGGCCCATGCCGATACTGATTGTCACAGCCATCTCATTACCGATATTTACGGTCTTTACGTCCTCCAACAGGTCAAAGCGGGATTCCTGCAGCTGTGCAACCGCCTTCTTACGCATAATTACAAGGTACTTGTCCTTCTCCAGCTTTTTACAGATACCGTCAAAGCCGGAAATATATTTATTGACCTTTCGCTCAATCAACGCAATCAACAGGGAACGACGCACCGACTCCACGCTCTCCAGCGCTTCCTCGTAGTTATCCAGATAAATCATACCTACGGCAAGACTCTGGTCATCTACCTCCTGCAAAGCAATATGAAGTGCCGTCTCATCATACAGATATACCGCAATCAGATAACCGTTATAATCCTTGGCATCAATCATATCGCTGTTCTCGGCCATTTCCTTTAAGGAAATCTTCTTAAACTTTGCAATATATTCACTGCCTTCATACTCCAGCTCATACTGCGCCTCGTCTACGCCGCTGTCATCCGGCAGCCTGTCCCGGGTAATCGCGGGAAACAGGGAGGTAATGGACTTATTATAGCCCTTAGGCTGATGAATCACCAACTCGAAAGCAGAGTTTGTCCAAATCACTCTTCCCGTGTCGTCCAAAAGCGCATAGGGCAAATCCAAATCACGCAGCAACTTTCTCTGAATCTGTCCATACTCGGTGGCAAAGCTCACCAGTTCGTTCATGATGATGTTCTTATTGTAGAAATACCGCGAAAGGGTTATGACAAAATAGAGCGCCGTATAGCACGCCAAAAACAGTCCCGCACGCACATCAATCATAAACATGGCAACATCCACAACAGCCAGCAAGATTCCCAGATAAATGGAAAACTGTATGTAAGTCTTAATACGACCCTTTAATTTCACTCTTCTTTTCATATGCATACCTCTGTAACAGGCAATCCGAATCCAACGTCTTCTTTTTCGCGACAAGGTCATTGTACCATATTCTTTTGCACTATGCCACAATTTAATTTGTCGGAAGTTAGGATGTTTCGTAGAAAAACCATGGTTTGTGTTGGTGAAAAAGTACGAAAGATAAAAAAGACCAACTACCCTTTCGGGTAATTGGTCCATTCTCTTGTTATTAGTCCTGAACGTAAGGCATCAATGCAACGTGACGAGCTCTCTTGATAGCTGCAGTCAGTGCTCTCTGATGCTTTGCGCAGTTGCCGGTGATACGACGAGGAAGGATCTTACCTCTCTCGGAAACGTATCTCTTCAGCTTATTGGTATCCTTGTAATCGATTACATTATCCTTACCACAGAATACGCAAACCTTTTTTCTTCTACGGATTCCGCCTCTTTTCTTCATCGGCGAATCAGACTTCTCTGCTTTATTGTAAGCCATTTCAATGCCTCCTATCTTACTGAATCAACTTAGTTAAACGGTAACTCTTCGTCGATACCGTCAGGGATGTTCATGAAGCCGTCTCCGGCGCCGGAAGCTGCTACATTGTTATTACCGCCGGCATAGCCGCCGTTATATCCGCCTCCGTTGTAACCACCATCATTGTTGCCGCCTGCTGCATTCTTGCTCTCAGCGAATTCAATCTCGTCTACCATGATACGAACGCTGTAAACCATCTGTCCGTCCTTATTGGTATAGTTGTCATTCTGAACTCTTCCGCTCAGGACAATCTTAGTACCCTTGTGCAGGTATCTCTCAACGAATTCAGCCTGTCTGCCGAAGCAGGTACAGTTGAAGAAATCCGCGTCAGGCTCGCCTTCACGCTTAAATCTTCTGTCAACAGCAACGGAAAAACGAGCAACCGCTGTCTGGTTAGCTCCCTGAGAATATCTCACCTCAGGATCCCTTGTTAAACGTCCCATAAGAATTACTTTATTCATACTACACTTCTCGCTTTCTAATTAAGCCTCATCCTGTCTAACGACTAAGTATCTGATGACGTTGTCCATGATACGAACACGACTCTCGATTTCAGCCGGAACAGTGCTCTCTGCGTCGAAGCTGATGAAGTAATAGAATGCTTCCTTCATCTTCTGAACTTCATAAGCAAGGCGCTTCTTGCCCCAATCGTCAACGTTGGTCACTGTACCGCCAAATCTCTCGATAAGAGCCTTGCACTTATCAATTACTTCTGCTCTCTGCTCATCTTCGATTTTAGCCGTGACAACAATCGCTAATTCATACTTGTTCATTGTTGTTACCTCCTTTTGGTCTCTGGCCCGTACACATAATACGAGCAAGGAATTAATTCATCACGAGTTATCATGATAGCATAAAGATTCCTATATTTCAAGTGTTTTTAGGCATTTTCTGTCAAAAAAATCTTTTTGCATTTTTATCATTATATGTTATGATTATGTTAAGATTTTGTTAAAACCAACGGGGTATCAAATCGTCATGAAATTAACCGAGATAGAAGCAGGTCAGAAAATAACCTTGCAAATTACAAATGATGAAAATAAAGAACTCGTACTTGATGCCTCTATCCAAAGGTTTGTACGGGATAATGTTGCTGTTATCGCTTTGCATCACAATTACGCAAAACGCCTGACTTTCGACAACGTGCAAATCGATATGATTTATATGCCGGAAGGGGATATGCCCTATATCTGGCGTAATGTGAAAATTTTATTCTATCAATCCTTCTATCTTCTCCAGGTGGTTTCCGATGGTTTGCGAAACAACCGAAGAAGCTTTTTCCGTGTGGACATCTATAAGCCTGCGCTCTTAAAGTCAGCCCCCTCCGGGCCTCACCAGATTATGATTCGCGACATCAGCCTGTCCGGCTTTTCCGTATATGAGAAAAATAATGAACTTATTTTGTCCCAGGGCGATGAAATCGTTGTCTTTTGGGAGGACCTTGGATGCAAGCTCACTCTGCGCGGTCGTGTTGTCCGGCAGCTGGACCAGAACGGCGTCACCGTATATGGTCTTAAAATCTGTAACATCTGCGATGCGCTGTCCTACTATATCAACGCAAAACAGCTGAAAAAGAAATAATCTTCCGCACCGACTACAGAATTTCTTTTATACTTTTTTCCAGAAGCTTTCTCGCCATCATAATCTGGTGGCCGCAGCCGCAGCATTTAATACGGAAATCCGCTCCTACCCGCAGCACCTCCCATTCGTGACTTCCGCAAGGGTGCTGCTTTTTTAATTTCAATTTATCTCCCACATTGATATCCATTCTTTTCTCCGTTCCTTCTATCTCTCTCCGTTTTTCCCCGGTCTCTCTGTTGTTTCATTTCCTTTCTGCCGGTGCTTCACCATATCCGCAGTTTCAAACTCCTGCTTAACAGGCCACATCTCTCTATCAGCTCTTGCTTAGCGGGTCATATCCCACTACAAATTTCCCACCGCGAAATCCTTCACAATAGCAAAGAATTCCCTCACAATATTATTCAGCAAGATTCCCGGATGAGATTTCGCCGCCAAACCTTCCACATTGGAATAGCCCTTCTTTTCCGCAATCTTCACCGCCCGAAATACGTGATAATTATTCGTCACCAAAACAACTCTGTCTCTTCCCGGGTCAAGAAAGGTAGCTGAAAATTCTAAATTCTCTTCTGTGCTGGTAGATGCATCCTCCTGCAGAATCCGCTCCGGCGCTATCCCCGCATCTTTCAAATAGCCCGCCATACCGGCAGCCTCACTGATAGGCTCATTAACTCCCTTGCCTCCGGAAGCAATGACACATGTGTCAGGATTGTTCTCCAAATATTCAATTGCTTTATCAAGACGTTGTCTGAGCATATAGCTGGGACCGCTCTGCTTCCACTGTGCGCCCAGAACGATGACATAATCCGCTCCGGGCTCTGCTTTTGCTGCCACGTTGCTAAGCACCATCCCCTCTACTATCGCAAACAATACCACCATTGCCGCCACGCAACCCACAAAGCTCTTCCGTATCCATCCCGGTATCCTTTCCCGCAATTTCGGACGAAACAGCAATACCGACCAGATTCCGAAGCCCGCCGCAAGCACTGCCCATATCATAAAAAACTTGGAGCCGTAGCCGATAAAAAATAAAATCCCAAGAAAATAGAGCGCGCAAAGCACGGCAAAGGTTGCCGTTACAAAGGCACCAACCCGATATATTTTTAATTGTTCTTGCTTATTTTGTCTATTCCTCATAAAATTACTATAACACACTTTCTTTATCATTCACAATAGCTCGTTTGCCTCCCCGGCTACATAATTTTGGAAGGAGAATACTTTATGCAGGAAGCGGTTCAGGAACTAAAAAGAATCATCGAGAAATATGACAACATTGTCTTTTTTGGAGGCGCCGGTGTGTCTACCGAAAGCGGCATTCCTGATTTCAGAAGCGTGGACGGACTTTATAATCAACAATACGATTATCCTCCCGAAACTATTCTCAGCCATACCTTCTACCGGAGAAACCCCAAGGAATTTTATCGTTTTTACAGAAATAAAATGTTGTTTACGGATGTGGCTCCCAACGCTGCCCATCGGAAACTCGCCGAGCTGGAGCAACAGGGAAAACTACGCGCTGTCATCACGCAGAACATTGACGGTCTTCATCAGGCTGCCGGCAGCAAGGTTGTTCTGGAGCTGCACGGCTCTGTACTGCGCAACTACTGCGAGCAGTGTGGTGAATTTCATGACATGAATCACATTTTAAACTCCCCCGATATTCCCGTCTGCAAAAGATGCGGCGGTCCCGTGAAGCCGGATGTTGTGCTTTACGAGGAAGGGTTAAACGACAAGACTATAAACGATTCCATCCGCTATATCCGGGAGGCAGATGTTCTGATTATCGGCGGTACCTCTCTGGCAGTCTATCCCGCCGCAGGACTTATTGACTATTTTAAAGGGGATAAGCTCATTGTAATTAACAAAGCGCCTACCCCCAGAGATTCCTATGCCGATTTACTGCTTCAGGCTCCCATCGGGGAGGTTCTGTCGCAAATATAATATAACCGGCACAGCGGTGCATTCGGCTTAATCCACATATTTTTCTATGCAGCTTTATTGCACCATTTTACCATATAAATGCCCTGTAAATTCTTTATAGAGCATCTCATCATCTTTCTTCATAAACACTGTCAGGTCATTTTCGCCGAAATACAGCTGAATGTGGATGGAGCCGCAGGCCTCGCCCAAGAGAAAAACTCTTATATAGAAGGTATTCTCATCCAACCACATTCCGCTGGCGGCACATTTCATATCGTGAATCGGGAAACGTCCCTCTGCCACGCTGTCATACCCGAAGCGGAAACGATATGTCTCACCTCTTAGAACAAAGGTAAAGGTACCCTCACCGGATTCCTCCAGTTCTAAACACATTTTCTCAAATCCCTTAGAACTTTCCTGTATCACATATTCTTTACCGCTGATCTCTCTACTGCGGGCATCTATCCGTTCCTTTCCCCGACAGACGCTTAACGGCGGAATACAAAGCTTTTTCGCATATTCCAATAGTTCGCCGTATGCCGCCTGATTTTCTTCCAAAGGCACATCTGACAGGCAAGGTAAAATTTCCTCCGCAAGACAGGTATGGATAATCTGTGTCCCGCCTCCGATGCCCTGGGTATCCGCAGTGGTCACACACAGCAACTCCTGCTTAGGCATACAGATAATCAGCTGACCACCCATACCGTAACACATATAGCTGCCATCTGTTCCGCACCAGAACTGATAGCCGTATCCCTGACTTTCCGACAAAACCGGCCCTTTTACCATATTCTCTACCCGGCAGGCGGTTGCCTCCCGGATGTATTCCCTGCTTACCAGCTGTTTTCCGTCAATTTCTCCCTCTTGCATCAGCAGCATCCCTACCCGCAGGAAATCCTCGGAAGTCGCCATCAGGCCGCTACCGCCCATAGAAACCCCAAAAGGGTCCTTTACCATGTAGGATTCCTCGGAAAACCCGATTTCCCGCAACATGGTATCCTTCAGATAATCCAGC
>JAZQCX010000007.1:0-10730 GCA_045546495.1 Acetatifactor sp.
AAGACGCAAACTTACAACACCGAGGAACTGGAAAAACTCAATACCTATCTGGATGAGATGTATGAGCAGACCGGTGATGTTGCTTTCATGGCTGTGAAGATGAATTTCTTTATGGGTCTGAGAGTAGGAGAGCTGGTGGCGCTGAAATGGGAAGACATCTGCGAAGGCAATCAGGTACATATCGTCCGTGAGGAAGTGCGTGACCAGGTGGCTAACCATATTACTGTGGCAGAGCACACCAAAACCCACACAGACCGTTTTGTATATCTGATACCGGATGCGTTGGAGATTCTCAAAATACTTCCCAGAGCAGGCGAATACATTTTCATGAGGGACGGAAAGAGGCTTACTGCAAGGCAGATTAATTATGTGTTGGAAAAATATGCAGAACGGTTTGATTTGCAAGTAAAAAGCTCCCACAAGTTAAGAAAGACCTACGCCAGCATGTGCAATGCAAACGGCGTACCAATCGATTTCATCAGAGAACAATTAGGACATGCTTCCCTGTCGACCACCTACGGATACATCTACAATCCGTTGACGCAAGCAGAAAGCTACAAGATGCTGACCGATGCGTTATCAAGAAAGAGAAATGCCGCACCAGAGCAGGAGACCGTCAGTATCGTATCAGCGCAGAAACCAGACAATGCAGTCGCGACGACAGTGAGTAGCGTTGATAATGTAGTGTCCCTCGAAGCGTTCCAAAGCAAGAAACTAACTGTCCCCAAAACGTCCTCAAATGTCCCCACTTTTTCAAAAGCATAAAAATAACGGAAATGCCTTAAAATAAAGCATTTCCGTTGAAATAAAAAAGCGCGAGACGGGGATCGAACCCGCGACCCCCTCCTTGGCAAGGAGGTGCTCCACCGCTGAGCCACTCGCGCATGTTATACAGGTCTACGCCTGCATTTGAAGGTATGAAGTTAAATGTTTTACAGCCTCCGACGCAATCTCCGGAAAGCCATCGCCATGTTTGCCACAGCAACATTTATATTACAGTCTCAACAGAAAAATGTCAAGTACTTTTTTTATAATATTCATTCACCAAACTTCTATAGCCCAGTTCCTTCACATCCTCATAGGAAACGCGGTAATTTCCTTTGTAATGCCTGCCGCTGGACAAATAGCGGATGTATTGCACCATATACGAATCCAGTTCCTTTAAGCCTTCATCTGTAGTCAAAATTGGGAAAAACCATCTGCTCCATGTAAAGCGATTTTCATCCTGTTCGTCATAGAATTTTTTATTGAAGGTGCGAATCATGGCCTTTGCCGCTCTCTCGAAGGAGTTATTATTTTTAGTACGCCAGCGATACAATGTATGCGCTCTTCTTTTTATCTTGGCTTTCATCTTACGCTTTGTTATCTCGGACAGATCAATCTCGCCCTGTCTATAACAAAAGCCTAAAAATTCCCACACCTCTCCGGGTCTTGTAATCGTTAGCTTATCCGGATTCACGGAAAGTCCTTTTTCTGTAATGTGTTCCTGTAAAAGACGCAGCGCTGCCTCCGCTTCCTCGCAACTGTCCGTAAAAAAAAGAATATCGTCCGAATATCGAAAATAGGGAATTTGCCTCTCCGTAAACAAATTGTCTAATGACAATAGATAGATATTCGCAAAAAAAGGAGAAATCGGAGTTCCTGCCATAGCACCTCTGGCTTCCTCTACCAGCTCTTCCCTGTCATAGGCCTTTCCCGCCTCCAACAGCCCCGTCAAAAAGGCCAGAAGCTTGGGATCATCCGTTATTATGTCCCGTAGCACCTGCACAAGCTGCTCCACCGGTATGGAATTAAAGTAATTACTGATATCCACTTTTACACAATACTTTGTATCCAAATGCGGTATCTGCAAAATCTCCCTGATTGCATCGCGTGCGGAGATGCTTCTGCGAAAAGAATAGCAGGACGGGCTCAATTTCCCGTCATACCGATACAGCAAATGCGCCATCACCTTTAATACCATTGACTGGTCTTCCGGGAAAGAATAGACCACTCTTTTCTTAGCAGTGCCGCTTTTATTGATATATTTCTTCATAGGATAATCAAAGGGACAACATTCCTTTGCCAAATGTGATGTTATACACCGATACTGTCTCTCCGCTATAAAGGTCTCCCAAACCTCCCGCTCTTTTGCCGACCAGTGATTTTTTTCCGTTTTATATCGTAAAAAGTCTTCCCAGACTTTATCCTCTTTCAGCTCGTCCAACATTCCCATCCGGCAGTCCTCCCGGTCTATTCCGCCTATAAAAAAAGAAAGAGAAAAAGCTTTGAATCAAGCTATGCTTGAGTTACCAGACTGAACAGCCGCCGGTTACCTGCAAAACCCTTTACTGGCGCTGCTTCGTCCCTCGCAGGTGCAAAAATGCGTTTCTCTTTCTTTTTCGCAATATGAATTTACAAATACTGATGTAATCTGTCGATAATGTAATCCAGCCGATTCTCAAAAGCTGCCACAAAATTTATCAGAGGCACACCGGCTTTTTCCGCCTGTTCCTTAGACCAACGGTACAAACGCTCTCTACAGGTATTATTATATACCTCCATGATAAAAAGCTTAGGTTCCCCATTCTCGTATACGCCAAAGGTATAGGGCATAAAGTTCCCTGTTCCGCCAATCGTGGTCGGCGATACCTCCTCACGAATTTCATACCGGGGAAACTCCTTACGGAATACAGCGCGAAGCTTTCTGACCACATCTTCCTCTGCTACATCCTCATAGCCCTCCGGTATATGATAGCCATACTCACGGGAAAGTCTTGCATTTTCACTTTCCGGCTCGCGTTGTACATCTGTAATCGCTTTCTCCGCGGAATCATTTGAAAAATTCTTTTTCAGCTCATCCGTCACATTATCGATTGCGGCATTGGTTACCTCAGAAATTATTTTCCTTGCGCCCTGCTTTAACAATGAATCAAAAAACCCCATATGTATCCCTACCTCTTTGTATGTTATAAAGTCTGTTTTTACTGCTTATTTTCTTCTGCCTCATCGGATTTTACCGGCGTACCGCACTCGTCACAAAACTTTTGGTCTGCAGACACCACGGCACCACAATTTTCACAGGTTTTATCCACCGGTTTCGCTTCTGTCGCCTGTACCGATTTCTTTTTACTCAACACGATAGGTAAAACTATCGCAAGCGCTATTATAACTCCTAACACCAAAATAACCGGAATGGCAAAGATTACTACCTTTACCAATGACATTATTATAGATCCTCTCATCTCGTATTCCTCCCATATCATATGTACTTTCGTTTAGTATAGCATACCGCAAATTTATCTGCAACACAGACTCGCCTTTCCCGTCATCCATTCGTAAATATGTCAAATAGAAAAGCCCTTTGGAATCCAAAGGGCTAGGAGCTCATCAGTATGTGTTTACTTCTTCAAAAGATATCCGACAACATCATACTCACTAACTCTAATATCATATTGATAACAGGGGGCAACATGCTTAAATTCAACGCCATCTTTATCAAAGTATTCTGTAAGCGTCTCGGTTTTCTCTACTTTTCCCGTAGAATAAGGAGAGTAATATTTCAATGTTGCCGTGTAATATCCGTATCCAACCTCATATTTTGAGGGATCTTTAAGCGCTATAGATACCGTCTTGCTTCGTTTTCCATCCCCAAATTCACCTGTATATATGAAATAATCTTTGTAATTGCTCCATGTAAGTTCTATTCCCACCTGCTCTTTACAATTTTTACACTTACCTTTTGAATTTAAGTCATGTTCTAATTTTGTTCCCTCTGTAATTTTACAGTTCTTACAAGTCTGGGGAGCCGAACAAGTTGCTTCCATCCATTCATGCCCTAAAGCCTCACCCTCGGTTTCTCCACAGGTCACACAGGTCCTGGGCGATGTACATACAAGTCGCATCTTACCACTCATGCTCATGTCCACAGGCAGACAACGCCATGGACATTACCAATGTTGTAAATGCCAATACTACTTTTGTTTTTCTGTTTCTCATTTGTTTATCCTCCGCATAAATTTATTAAGTTGAACAAAACTTCATCTTTAGCAGGGGGTAGTTGGGAAATGAAAATTTATTGGAGCAAGGAAGAAGGTTCGAAAAACATTATTGGTAAAAAAATCAAGACTCTGCGAAAGGCGGCGGGTCTAACTCAAAAGCAATTGGCGGAAAGGTTGCATCTGCAGGGACATGAATTTTCGGATTTGACAATATTAAGAATAGAGCAGGGAACAAGATTTGTTCCCGATTATGAGATTGTTATCCTTGCTGATTATTTTGGTATTACCACAGATGAATTATTGAAGGATACCGGAAACTAAAACTTCATAGAAACAAAAATCGGGAAGCCTTAATAAAATTAAGGCTTCCCGAACAGCTTTCGCGGCTTCACACCTCGCCGGGTGCATTCCCCCGCTTTCGCGGCTCCGCCGCGGTTTGCTCCGCATTGCGCTGGGTGCATTCCCCCGCTTTCGCGGCTCCGCCGCGGTTTGCTTCGCAAACAAAAAAGCAAGGTCTTTGACCTTGCTTTTTTAAAGCGGGTGATGGGAATCGAAAACCGTACCCACTCACAAAATCTAGTAAATGGAGGACTTCAACACTTCGTCCTCTCAATCGTACCGAAATCGTACTAAACAGATTCCTCTTATGTATATTACCATATTCAATGAAAAATATCTACTTAGATATGTTCTGGATAACTATAATCAGCCTCGGAGCCGTTTATACTGCCCATGACCTCTACGAAAGATTTAAAAGATAACCACCTATTAGCCATCTACCCCACCACAAGTAGGTGGCTACCTTTATGCTAACATAATCTTAAAGGTGTTGAAATGTCTTTAAAAAAAAAGGCAACCAACTCTGTTAGAGGAGTTGCCTTTACATATAAGGACTAACCTGATATAATCACAGATACCATCTATCGCTTATCAGCATACAGATGGAAAGGAGTGATAGGTATGTTCACTGACCTATTCTGGTTAGTTGCTATCGGTGCTGGGTTTGTGTATTGCATCTCAGACCTATACAACCGATTCAATTAGCACAAAGCCACTGAGAACCCTGTTTCTTGGTGGCTTTCCTTATAATAATATATTAGCATAAATGGGTATTATATAAAATATCTTTAAAAAGAAAGGCAACCGCCTCAGAGAGGGGTTGCCTTTTTAAAAACGCTACTTTAAAAAATCTGAATAGATTAATGTATTATCATTCTCATCAATTAAAGCATTCTCTACTGAAATACGATAGCTCTCGTAGTTATCGGGATACAAGTCTTTTATCCTACTGTCATACTCTTTCATACACCTATAAAAAAGATTTTCATCATAC
This sequence comes from Acetatifactor sp., assembly GCA_045546495.1. GTDB lineage: Bacteria > Bacillota > Clostridia > Lachnospirales > Lachnospiraceae > Acetatifactor. Next base: position 5,314 of record JAZQCX010000007.1, read on the forward strand.
TCATCTTTTGTACGCTCATAAGCCACTAAAGAATTCCTCTTTGAATTAACTATTAACTGAGCATACATAATTACATACCTCTCGTCATAAGACATACCCTTAAAGGCTTCACCCATTATTTGATTTACAATATTAACCTCTTCAGAAACAAGACCATCATCCCCATTCTCGGCTGAATACTTGTTTTTGAATTCATAATGCAAGCCATCATAGATACCCGTATCTGTATTATCAGCATAGGGCTGTAAAGCCAACGCACTTATCCAAACGCTGCCGTCAGATAACTCATCTCTTTTATTACAATATGAATCATATAAATCAGTACCAAAATCATATAACCCATCTCTTGTATTACCATAGTACAATGAGAAATTATCATTAACTACACCCCAATCTACCCTTACGTCGGAGCCTACAACCCCAAATAAATCAGAATATAGACTATAAAAATCTTCTTTACCTATAACCCGCTCACTTAATACAGAATTAAACAAAGACCAATCAATATCTAACTCAGGCGCATCATTACTACTGAAACCATTAACTACTGCATTATCACGAGTAGGCTCTTCCTGCTTAAATGTCTCAATTTCCTCCTCAGAAAGATGTTCACCATCACCCCATCTCTCATGAATATTCGCCTTATAGTAGAAAATGTCACCTCGGTACTCGATACCAATCAACATCTGCTCGCCGTCCTGCTCCAAGGTTACCTCATCCGGCTTAATACTCCCCATTGTACCATCATCATAGCTAATCGTACCGACAAACAATTCGGGATTCACTTCTTCCTTATCTACCATCATTGTATATAAATCATGGTTACTAATGCTCCAGAACCATTCAATATCTTCTAATGGAGAATACTCTTTATCTGCGCTTTCCGCTACTTGATTCTCGCTAGTTTGAATATTATCTTCTTTTACATTCGTTTCCTCAGTTCCACATCCAATAAGGATGGACGCAGTTGTCACAATTACAAGCAGTGTAGATAAAAATTTCTTTTTCATACAGTACTCCTTCCAATCATTTTTACATTCCTGTTTATTCTAAAGCCGCACTTCTTAAAGTCGTAATAATTATACGACTATTTATATTAAAATACAACGACAAAATAAAGTATCATTAACGCATATAATATGCTTTGTACTGTCATCTTTCTAAGCTGTTAGATTTCCTCTATGTAAAGGGTAGAGATGTGAACAGTACATAATATGGGAGACAGTATGATAGATGTATTAGAACGTATAACTAAAATGCGAGAAGAACGACACTGGACAGAATACCAACTTGCTGAAAAAGCTGGGCTCACCCAATCCACAATTTCATCTTGGTATCGTAAAAATATTTTACCTACTATTCCTTCTCTTATGAAGATTTGTAATGCTTTTGGTATATCATTGGCTCAATTCTTCCTTGACGATAAAGAACAACCAATTTTACTTACGGAAAAACAACTTAATTTGCTCTCTGTCACAGCCAAACTGAGTTCGGAGCAATACAATTCATTATTGCATTTTCTAGATACATTATAAATCAAACTCAAAAAGAAGCACTTACATTGTCCGCACGATAATGTGAGTGCTTTTTTGTTGTAATTCTTACATATTTCTATACCTCAGTTTCTATCTAATTTGAGCAAGAACATATCTTGCTTTGTTTCTTATACATCATTATTCTTGCCAAAACCTATAATCCTTTTTCACTTTCCATTACTATCAGCGAACCAAACTGATTTCATATGTTTTTAAAATTATATATGTCTCCTGTAATTCAACAAAATTGCAGGAGGTAAACACAATGGATTTTTTTCAGAATCAAAAAAATGCAGAACTAGGAGAACAGATAAGGTTGGCACGCAAGAGAGCGAAACTTACACAGTCAGACATCCAAGCCCAAATTGGCTATTACTATTGTCATCGCTACGAATCTTATCTAAAAGAAAAAAACTTCACAAATGCGGATATTGATACTTATTTTGCGACTGACTTTGAAGAATTAGATGAATCTCTGCAAAAGAGACTTCTAAATATAGGTATTAGCGAAGCTCCACCATCTCAAATTGCTCTTTCTACAATTTCACATTACGAAAATGGTGTAACTGAAATTCCGGCATGGTACATCGAACTAATGAAAGAACTTTTAGGCGACATAGAAGTATAGCGTCCTCGCTAAATTTTACAGAATTTTTTTTAGTAGAATGAATGTATAAGATACAGCAAAACATTTGCAAGTTTTACTGTACATTTCAATCCCCGAAGAAAGGAGGTGATTTCTATGGTAGTAACAGGTGAATCGGCTTTTATCTCTGTTAAAGCAGGACAGAAAAATGGAAAGCCATGGTTTATGGCAAAATTCCTTGATAGTAGTGCTGATGAGTTTTTCACGGCATTTATCACCGAAGATTTATACGGTGAGCTCCAAGGAATGACAAAGCAAACTGCTGTTGTTCTTACAATGAATCTTGTGCCCGGACAGAAGTATTTTTCGGTTGAAAGCATTGAGATTTTACTGTAACTGTTAATCGTTTTGGGCAGGTGGTACAAGTTGCCACCTGCGTATTCAAAAAGGAGTTTTTTATATGAAATGGCTTGAAATTGCTGCCTTGTTCGGCACTGTTTTCATTTCTTCTGTTATAAGCGTAATGTTTGTAAAAAAGTGTTCTGCAAAAGATGCTACTATTGTATGTCGTAATTTTATTAAGGAAATTGTAGGGGCTTTATTTGCGCCCACGCCACCACCGAAGCAATATTATCCTACTATCGTAGGCTGGGATGGCAATCGCATTGTCCCTCAATTAGTAGATGCCGACTTTCATTCTATCAGTGAAAATTTTTTATGCTGTTTTTGTACAAATTTCGGCTATAAAAATGATTTGGTTGTATATCAGTTTGACATACTCCGAAATCCAACTTCTCACGAAGATAAAATGTTGGAAGCGATTATCCAAAAGCAAGCGGAAAAGGTGGTTACAAAAACAATGCGTATGTATGATTTCTATTTGCCACCAGAACCACTTACACACATAGAACTATTTCCGACAAAACTTTATGTTGCTTTTGCTCGTACTGAGGATGGAATCAAAATACTTGATGAACGTAAACTCAAAATACAAAAGCGAAAAGTTACAAGTAACCGCTATTTTCATTAGCTCAAAACAGAGGTGCATATTCGGATGAGACTGACCGCCAGAGGCGGTCGGGAGCATCCGCAAGGGTGAGCGGCAAGCATTGCCCGCTCACCTCTGTGACCGCGACTTATTCGCACACCCCCCTGTTTTATAAGCAGTTTAATCACAAACTATGTCACACTATCGCTGTGACTACGAAAGAGGGTGTAACAAATGGGATATGACTTAAATACTCGTGGCAGAGCTTGGGTCGCTGTTATTCATATAAAGAACATGGTTAGTATGGGCTTATCCGAGGAGCAATACCAGAATCCAGAATATCTTGCGGATTATCTTTCTTACTTATGGGATGAAAGTGGAAAAGGTCGCAGTAGCGCTGTTGCAATTTGTACTAGCGCAGATGGTTGTTATCATGCCCACATGGCTCTTTATGGAAATACTACTACCTTACGCAATGTCGCAAAAATTCTTTACAGTAGCCATGTTGAACCGCAATTAGGTGGAAAAGCACAACTGCAAAATTATCTCTTGAAGCAAGGGAAATATGCAGAAAAGGGAGAAACCATTTTGTATGTTAAAGATATTGAAAAGGTACAAGATGTTGCTGGTAAGCGCAATGATTTGGAAGTAATAGAGGAAATGCTCATTAAGGGGTTCACTCCACAGCAAATACTGGATTCTAATTTTCAGTTTTATAGGTATGAAAAAATGATACTTCATGCTTATACAGACCAACGCATAAGAGAAGCTCCTATAAAACAGGATATCTATGTAGAGTTCCATCTTGGGGAAAGTGGAACCGGAAAAACGTATTTTTACAAACAGTTGTGTGAAAAAGTTGGAGCTGAAAATATTTATATTTTGACTGACTATGATAACAATGCGTCGGGTGGATTTGATTCTTATATGAAAGTGGGTGCTCCCCCCATCCTATTTATGGATGAGTACAAAGGTTTTGGTATCAGCTATGGTAAACTGCTTACCATGCTTTTAGGCTACACACGAATGCAAACGCATTCAAGGTACACCAATACTTTTAATTTATGGAATGAAGTATATATAACTTCTGTATATCCCCCAGAAGCCATATACCAAAATATGGTATCTTCGGAGCATCAAAATTTAGATTCTTACACACAGCTATTCAGGCGTATCAACAAAATTGTATATCACTACATAGAGAATGGGGAATACAAAACCTATTCCATTGATAGCAAGGATTATACAAACTACGAAGATTTACGCAACATGGTTGCTAGTCTGAATCAGCCCGACAAAGGATTTGTTCAAATTACAGAAGCTGAGCAATTACAGATACCATTCTTGAATAATGATTCTAATGACAAAGGAGTATAAATGTATGATAAGTATGGGAAAAATGGTATATCATTACACATCTATGCTACACATAGATGCAATTCTTAAAGATGGATATTTGAAATTAACACCGAGTAATTTAGTACAACCTACTGACCTTCATTTAGTTAACGTGAATGGTATTCCATCATGGGTAAGTCAAACCGATAGTATTAAACCCGTAGTATGGTTGACTTCTTCACCTATTCCAGAAGGTCATGGTTTGGAATGTGGTTCTAATATGAGAAAAAAAGAAGTTAGAATCACTTTATCCATGAAGGATTCTTATGAGTGGTGGGAAGATTGGAGTGTTAAAAATCGAATGAACAAGAATTGGAAAAAGAAATTTATTCGAGGATTTCGATATGGTACATGGTATGTATCAGAGGAAGTAATTCCTGTAGAAGACTTTTTGCTTGTTGAGAATTTAAAGACAGGAGAAATTCTTTATAAAAGATAAAGAACGATTATGTGATAAATAAAGAGGACGTAAAGAAAGGAGAACAGAATATGATTGACGAAGAATACGACATCATCCTGCCACCAGATGTAAAGCTACACAGGGTATACGACTTCCTGCCGTATACCCACTGGCGTATTAAACAGATTTTACAAGATTATTTCAATGCGTATTTAGTACGTCAACGTGCCTACAAAGAGGGGCGCTACCCCGGTTATAAGCAACGCTATAATATTTATGATATTTCTACTGACAAGCTCATACGGAGTAATGTGCGCCTAGACGATTTGCGCCGTTTTTTTGCCGGTAAGGATTTCCCTTTGCAGGAGAATAATAAGCGTAATCCGATGGCTGCATATTTTCTTGCAGTAGTCAATGCTATCTCAGAAGAACAAGCAAGTAAAAATTTTTACGGAAAGGAGGAGCAATGAGAGGGCATATCTCCCAGCCACCTCAACCCCCAGCCACCTC
>JAZQCX010000008.1:0-3715 GCA_045546495.1 Acetatifactor sp.
CCCAGCTCATAAAAAGCTCGAACTATCGTAAATTCAAAAGTAAGCACATTAGAAATTCCACATTTTGTTCCCCAACATTTCCGCGTGCTCCCGGACTTCTGCCCCTGCCATGGCTACGCCCCAAACCGGAACGAGAAGACGGCGCAAGGACGTCTAATCGAGCGATATTGTGCCTCTTATTTTACTGCAAGCCGTTTACACAATTGTTCATCAGCATGGCGATGGTCATGGGACCCACACCGCCGGGAACCGGCGTAATTGCAGAGGTAATCGGTGCAACGCTGTCGAAATCCACATCGCCGCAAAGCTTGTTATTCTCGTTGCGGTGGATACCTACGTCGATAACTACCGCGCCCTCCTTTACATAGCTTGCATCAATAAACTTAGGCTTACCGATAGCAGCCACCAGAATATCCGCACGCTTCGTAATTTCCTTCAAATTCTTAGTCCGGGAGTGACATACGGTTACCGTTCCGTTCTCCCGAATCAGAAGCATTGCCATAGGCTTACCAACGATGTTGCTTCTTCCCAGTACCACGCACTCCTTGCCCTCGATTTCAATGCCGGAACGCTTCAGTAGCTGAATCACGCCCGCGGGGGTACAGGACTGGTAGCCGGGACGACCGATGCTCAGATTTCCTACACTGACAGGATGGAAGCCGTCCACGTCCTTCTCGGGTGCAATAGCAAGCAGCACCTTGTCCTCATCAATGGATGCCGGCAGGGGAAGCTGTACCAGAATACCGTTTACTTCCTCATTGGCGTTCAAATCCGCAATCAGCTTCAAAAGTTCCTCTTCCGTTGTTTCCTCGGGAAGCTCATACGCAAGAGATTTTACGCCCACATACTCGCAGGCTTTCTTTTTATTGTTCACATACACACTGGATGCGGGGTCGTTACCCACCTGAATTACCGCTAAGCATCTCTCAATGCCCTGGGTCTTCAGCTGCGCTGTCTTCTCCCTAAGCTCGTCCTTAATCTCCTGTGAAATCTTCTTTCCGTCAATAATCTGATACATCTTGTTCCTCCTTGTTATGTATAAATGTGAGGGCGACGGTTCTTCGTAATTCCGAATTTCCATCTGCCTATTTTTTTATGATATTCCATTTATTATCTTTGATAACATATTGAAATTCGCTTAGTCTTTCGTCAAGCATCACATCAATCAAATCCTTAAAATCACTCACCAGATTAACTTTACCAAGGTCTTGTATTTTAATCCAATGCATTTGCCCTTCCTCCGAAGAACGAAGCTCGCCTTCATACCGGGTTGCCTCAAAAAGAAAAACCATATATCGTCCTTCCTCTATCGGAAAATGTTTTACACCACACAATTTCGGATTTATAATCGTCAGCCCTGTTTCTTCTTTCATTTCCCGAATAACAGCATCAACTATGGACTCACCCGGTTCCACATGTCCACCGGGCAATGTAAACCCCTGCCAATCTTTCTTTACTCTGTCTTGCAACAAATACTGCCCATTTTGATGCACTAAGCATAAAACCGTAAGTTCTACCGCTTCCGTTCGTGCCATCGCATACTCCCCCGTAATTTTAAACTTCTTCTCTCTGCTCCGCCAAGCCCCGCTCCGCATTACGCGTTATAATACATATCATAAACAATATATCCCTGTATGTCTTTCAGCGAACCTTCATACGTTTCCTGACACATCATGCATCTCGGCTCCTTCATCGGATGACCGCTTGTAGGATATATATTGTATTCCGAAGAGGTTTTAAAACCTACGCGATTATAGAAATGGTAATCTCCTTCAACGGTAATCCCCTTGAAGCCCAACTCTTTTACCTTTTGAATTCCTAATGTCAGCATTGTAATCCCTACATGCTTGTGAAAATAATCTGCATGTACGGATACGGGGGCCAACATAACAATATCTTTACTGTCTATATGGTTTCCGTTCACCGTTTCCGATAACGGAAAACGCGAAAACAGAAAATGTCCCACTATTTTCCCATCCAACTCTGCCACAAAAGACAGCTCCGGAATATAGTACTTTGACATTCTGATTTCTTCTATTAACGCTATAATATCGGACCCGTCCGAATAATTTGTACCCTCCCGAAAGGAACGCAAGACCAAAGAAATAATTTCTTTATAGTCCTTCTGCGTCTCCGGTCTTATCATAATATCATTTCTCATAATATCCCCTGTCCAATAACCGTAATATTCCCCTGTCCCCAAAAAGCTTCATGCCCCACCAGCAGGACGACACCCTCCTTAAATCTTATACTGAATACGCGGATTTTGCAACCTCCGAAATCTTGTCAAGGTGCAAAAAACAAGGTATAATAAACATATCTTTGCTATCACAGAATATAATCGGCTTACGTCGCTTTGCAATCGCTGAATGTATCTCAGCCCACGCTGCCCTACATTCACTGCATGATTGATTATACCCGATACCATGCAAGAAAGGAACCGCCATGAAAAAGAGTTTTGACCAAAATTATCTGTTACATATTATGCAACGGCTCATCGAGACTCCCAGTCCCGTTGGTTATTACAACGAGGTCAATCCTCTTATGCAGCAGTTAGCCGGCGAACTGGGCTGCGCTCTGGAGTTTGACAATAAGCATACCGCTTATCTGCCGCTCCCCGGAAAAAACGCCACCCGCACAATCTGTGTCAGCTCTCATCTGGACACCTTAGGGTTGATGGTTCGCAGCGTCGATGCCAACGGCATGCTTCGGGTTCGCAACTTAGGCGGTATCAATTATCATAACATCGACGGGGAATCCGTTATTGTCATCACAAGAAGCGGCAGGAAATACACCGGTCTGTGCGTATGCCAGTCCCACTCTACCCATGTTTTCGAAGATGCAAGAACCCTGCCCCGCACCGAGGACACTATGATCGTCAATCTGGATGTTCCCGTCCATTCTACGGAGGATGTAAAAAAGCTGGGCATCCGAAACGGTGACTATATCTGTCTGGCGCCTCATTTCCAGCTGACCTCCACGGGTTACATAAAATCCCGGTTCTTGGACGACAAGGCAGGTGTTGCCATCATCCTGTCCGTAATAAAATATTTGAAAGAGAACGGTTTGCAGCCTGCCTGCAATGTGCTGTTTACTTTCCCCCATTACGAGGAAATCGGTAGCGGCGGAAGCTATGTACCGCAGGGTGTAGAGCAGTTCGTATCCCTTGACATGGCTGCCATCGGTCCCGGCTATGAAGGCTCCGAGGAAAAGGTCACCATCTGCGTGAAGGATGCCGCGGCAACCTACGACCGCGATTTGACGAACCGCCTGATTTCCATTGCAGAGCGTCTTGAATTAAATCACGCTGTGGACGTATTTCATCACTATTCCTCCGATGCCGGTGCTGCCATCCGCGGCGGAAACAATGTTGCCATCGCCACCTTCGGCTTCGGCACCTTTGCATCCCACGGCATGGAGCGAACCCACATCAACGCCATCCAGAACACCGCCGGGCTCCTGTTCGGCTACATTATGGGGGCATAGGATTGTTTTTCAAGGGGAGGCTTATTACAAGCCTCCCTTTTTTGATTTAGTCAATAGCAACAGCCGGTTGCTTGTATCTTAAATTTATCATGATACAATAGGCTTGGAGGTGATAATTACATGGAAACAAAAGAGGTTATACTCAAGCTGCGTACCGAGCGCGGCTTGTCCCAAGATGATTTAGCAGAAAAGGTACATGTTACCCGTCAGGCGGTATCCCGTTGGGAGA
>JAZQCX010000009.1:0-3004 GCA_045546495.1 Acetatifactor sp.
CTATTCCCATTTTTACAGCGGCCTGGTATACCCTCCTGCTTTCGGCACATATTCCGAAATAGAGACCCTGCATCACAGTCGCCTGGCATTTACATTGATTGCCTGCACGATTGGGTTGTTATTTTCCCTTTTTTACGTTTACTTCGGCTTACGAATGAAGCAAAAACCCCCGCTGTTGTTTGCCACTTTATGTTTCCTTACATTTATTACCCCGCTGTTTCCCATCCTTCACTGTTTGTGGGAATTATCCGTATTCCCGTGGTATGCGTTGGAACTGCTTTGCATTTATCTTATGATGCTTTTTGTAGTTATTTTACATAACAGACTGTGCGACACCGACTATTACTGCCGCCGTATTTCTACTGCTATATCTGCTCTATTTTGTTTTCTGGCAGTCTGCTACGGACTCTTTTCAGCGCATTTGACCGTACCTATTATGCAGTTGTTTTCACAGTGCCTGTTTATTTACAAACTGGCTTTTGCCGCTTACCTTCTGATTACTGCAAAAGCCTCCTTAAAAAAGCAGGATAACGCTTCAAGGCCTTTGTTTTTTGCCGCCATTGCATATGCTGTTTTTTTCGTATGGGACCGTGTACTCCCCACATATGAACCGATTCTGTTTGGTTGGTTTATGGACTGGGGCAGCCTGGTTATCATATGCGCCATCGGCTATACCCTCTGGCGTGATTTAACAAATGCCTATATCAATCAGCTTTCCTTTGAAGAAGAGCATCACCAGATGAAAAAAATGCTTGCGATGCAGGATATATATCATCGCGAACTTGCCGGACAACTGGAAGAGCGCAGAAAAATGACGCATGATTTCAGACAACAGTTGTATACTATATCCGGCTTTGTGGCGCAGTTGCATAATACTTCTGCCCCGAATGCACAGCTGGCAGACTTGCAGAATTACCTTAATGCACTTACGGCTCATACCACCACACATTCCAATATGATAGCCGGTATCTTTTCACAAAACACCGCTGTTGACGCCTTGTTGCAATACTATTATTTCTGTGCAAAATCACAGGACATCCATATGGAACTCCGTTTTTGCCTTCCGAAGCAATTACCGCTTTCCGATGTGGAATTGTGTAAGGTTCTGGGAAATCTTTTGGAAAACGCAGTGGATGCCTGCAATCGGATGCCTGCTGCAAATAAACCCGATTCTGAAAAGCACATTACTCTAAACTCTCAGGAAACAGACCGTCAGTGGTTTATTTTAGTGGAAAACACCTATGACGGTATTGTTCTCCAAAAAAATAACCGCTTCCTCTCCCGTAAGGATTCCTCTTCCAAGCGCTTCGGAATCGGTTTGGAATCCGTAAAGGATACTATTAAAAAACACAACGGCAGTCTGGATATCTATCCAAAGGAAAATGTATTCCGTGTCGGAATTATTCTGCCGCTGAAATAGTATAGCGTTATTGTACAAAGGCAAGCCATTTTCCTGTAAAGTGGCTTGTCTTATTCATTATTCCGCGTAAAATGAACTTGCGAATGCACATACCCTGACCTCCTCATCCACCTCCACCGTTATTGCCCCGCACTGCGGCGTCGTAAAAATTTTACTTCCCGCGTCTTCCAGTCTTTGCAAGGTTTCCTGATGGGGATGTCCGTACCAATTATTCTCTCCGCAGGAAATAACCGCCGCTTGGGGGCGGATCTGCTTCAAAAACGCTTCTCCCGTAGCATATCGTGAGCCGTGATGAGACACCTTCAACACCGTCACATCCGAAATACCGTAGTCACGAATCGCTTCCATCAGCATCGCTTCTCCCGTTCCTTCCACATCTCCCGTAAACAGAACCGATGCTTCCTTTAAGTCCGCATAAATGCACATGGAGTATTCATTGGATTCCTCCGCAGTAAACTCCGTCTGCGGATGCAGGCACAAGAAATCCGCCCCTTCTAAATGCCAGCTCTCCCCTGCCGCAAGGCATCTTACCGGGATTCCTTTTCCGCCATATGCTACTGCTGCCGCATCCAACAGCGTCCCAAATTCCTGCTGCCGTAACTTCTCCTCTATATCCGGCAATATCAGCTGCTTCACGGTAATCCCATTTTCTTCCGCCAACAGTAAAAGCTCCTGTATTCCGCTCACATGATCCTCGTCGGCATGTGAAACCAGTACCCCGTCTATTGTCTGAATCCCGCTGTATTTCAGATACGGTAATAACACATATTCCCCCACTTTTCCACGACTGCTGCTTCCGCAGTCTATCAGGTACGTTTCTCCAGTTTTTGTCTGCAAAAGGCTGCAGTCCCCCTGGCCTACGCTTAAAAAGGTAACTTTTGTCTCCGCATTGAACGAAAGTTCAAATATCAGCATCATCCATATAATCCACCTAATAATTATGAATCTGTTCCACATTTGTAGTTTCCTACACATCTTAGGGGGCCCCCATCTCCTACTCATCGGTTTCCCGGCACATAAAACAAGTCCCAGCAGCATTCCGTAATACAATATCATCTGCCACACTGCCGGCTTCCCCGGATTCCATTGTAAGATTCCGAAGGATTCGAAAAAGCCGCATACTGACTCATACCACCACAAAATCAAACAGTCTATATAGCCCCAAAATTCACCAAAGGGTAACAAGAGCACCGCCGCTCCGCATATTAACACGGGTTTTGTAAAAGGAAGAATAAACAGATTTACAAGAAGAGTGTGCACAGGCACCTCGTAAAAGAACCATAGTTGTATCGGCATGGTACATAGCGTAACAGACAGGCCCAACAGAAGCTGTTCCCGGATATACTTTTTCAAGTTGCGGATTATCTTTTTTATTCGAGGTTCACCATACAATATCTTCGGCAGCGCCTCTCTGCTTTTCCCTCGTAGCACAGGGTAGACAATACCGATTCCCAGTACCGCACCGTAGGACAGCAAAAAACCTGCATTGGTCAGATACCACGGTCTGTAAAGAAGCATTCCCATTCCTACTGCGCCCAGCGCGTTCAGCATATCATAAAGTCGGAGGCCAAGCGGTCTTAGGAA
>JAZQCX010000010.1:0-17115 GCA_045546495.1 Acetatifactor sp.
ATCCGTCAGCAGATTAAGATTGCATTCCTGAATGTAACTGCTGCACAGGCTTCAGAGGCAGTGATTGCGTACGAGCCTATCTGGGCGATTGGTACCGGCAAGGTGGCAACCACCGAGCAGGCACAGGAGGTATGTAAGGCAATCCGTGAGTGCATCGCAGAGGTTTATGATGATGCAACCGCAGCAGCTATCCGTATTCAGTACGGCGGTTCCGTATCCGCATCCAGCGCACCTGAGTTGTTTGCACAGGCAGATATTGACGGCGGTCTGGTAGGCGGTGCTTCCTTAAAGCCTGATTTTGGGAAAATCGTTAACTACAAGTAAGATGCATGTATTTGCGAATTGCAGAATTTGCGAATTACAAGAAGCGGCAAAAAGAAGATAAAAGAAAAGAGGGAATTAATCGGTTGCAGGACTGATTAATTCCCTTTTTCAATATCCTATTTTACATCACTTAATCCAACAAGATAGTCCAATGAAACCTTGTAGTATTTTGCCAAAATGATAGCGTAGGACAGCGGGAGTTCACGGATTCCCTTTTCGTATCGTCGATAGACCTCCCGCTTGCAGTTTAAAATATCAGCTACATCCTGTTGAGTCAAATCGCTATCGATTCTTAAATCTTCCACGCGTTTCCAATACATAAAATCACCATTCCTTTGTTGAAAATGTTACCAAATGGTGGTATGCTGTGTGTAAAAATGCCACCAATTGGTGGCTTTTGGGCAAAGGGAGGACATGTGAAGTGAAAAATATAAAGACAATTTTGAAAATGGTGATAACATTTATGGTATTGATCGGATTATATGTTAGTGTTCTTATGCTGGCTTTTTCATTTCCCGAAAGAAACTTAGTAATTCACTATCAAGAGGCGGTAGAAATTATAAATACAGAGGGAATGTATCCGACCGGATTTTTGCAGACAGCGGGAAGTACATTGGACAATTTTACCGATCAGTTAATGATGCAAAAAACCATAGTGTCAGGGAAAAATTCGGCATTATATGAAGCGTTATTTACAGGTGGATATACGCGTTATTGGAATGGTTACATTACTTTTTTACGTCCGCTATTAGTTGTTTTTGATTATTTGACCATTAGAAAGATGGTGGCGTTGACGGCAACTATTTTATTTTTAATTTCTTTGTTGGCGGTACACAAAAGATTTGCAACAAAAATAGCGATTGCGTATGCTGTTACGTGGGCAGCTTTTTATTCCATGCTGGTATGTTCCTCTCTACAGTTTCTAAGTGTTAATATTATTATGTATTTGGCAATTCTGTTTATATGTGTCCGATACAAAAAGGATACAAATTGCAGAGAATTGCCCTTCTTCTTTTTGGTGTTGGGCTCCGTGACAAATTTCTTTGATTTGCTGACGTTCCCGTTGGTTACATTCACTGTGCCGTTTATATTGGTATTTTTAGTAGATTTATATGAAAAAAAATTAGCACAAAAGAATATAGCACGTAATTTTATGGTTTCAGGAGGTGCATGGTGCATAGGCTATGCAGCTACTTGGATTTCAAAATGGCTAATATCAGGCATTATATTAAAAATGAACGTGTTTGCGGATGCTATGTCGCAGGCAGCTTTTCGAATTAACGGCGATGCCGAATGGGTAGTGGATAGAAAACGCCTGTTACTGTATAATATAAATACTCCGGCAATGCTAAGATGGTTTACTTCATCGGGATGGCTTTGGCTTTTGTTGATAATTGTGGTATCAGTACAGAAGCGATGGAAAAACATACGAAACCTGTGGCCCTTGTTGTTGATAGCAATATTACCGTATGTTTGGTATATGGTATTTGCAAATCATTCACAGGTGCACTTCTTTTTCACAAATCGAACGCAGTACGGCACCCTAATGGCAATTTTAGTAATGTTTGCCCAGAGCATTGATTTTAGTTTCCTTCAAAAAAGAAAATGATGGACTGATATGTTACTCTTCTTGCAAAAACGGAAAGAAAGTATGAGGACAGCTATTAAGAATTTTATGGTAATCTTTACGGAAGTATGTTATTCTTAGAAGGAATCAGCTTACGTAAGGGGAGGAAAACGACCATGTTTTTTAAATGTAAAAATTGTGGCGGTAACGTAGTGTACAGTCCGGAAAAGCATACCATGTTTTGTCCTTTCTGTGACAGCGAGAAGAGTGAACAGAGAACAGAGGGAAGTTCTCCGGAAATAACCATCTGCCCGAATTGTACCGGAGAGATTCCGGTGGAAGAGCATACCTCGGCGACACAGTGTCCCTACTGTGAAAGCTATCTTATTTTTAACTCCAGAGTAGAGGGAGAATATGCGCCGGATTTGATTATTCCGTTCCAGATGGGGAAGGAAACCTGTAAAAAGTCTATCCGCGAGAAGTTTAAGAAGAATCTGTTTGCGCCTACGGATTTTCTGTCAGAGGTGCGCCTAAACAGTATGCAGGGCGTTTATGTGCCCTATTGGTTCTATGATTATGATACCCATTGTGTATTTGAGGGAGAAGGGACGAAGGTAAGAAGCTGGACTACCGGAAATACCCAGTATACGGAAACCTCTTATTATGCCATTAACCGAGATTTGGATATCAACTTTGAAAAAATTCCCGTAGATGCCTCCAACGATATGCCGGATGAGGTAATGGATCAGATGGAGCCCTACAATTATAAGCAGTTGGAAGCATTTAAGCCGGAGTATATGTCCGGATTTTATGCGGAAAAGTATAATGTGAAGTCGGATGAGGTGGAAACCCGCGCCCGTACGAAGATGAATAAGGACGCAACAGCTATGCTGCAGGAAAGCTATGCAGGCTACAACTCAGTACGAACCGCGCGTCAGGAGGTGCAGGTAGAGAGTGCAACTCATAATTACGGCTTGCTTCCCGTGTGGAAATATATGTATACGTATGCCGGCAAGGATTATCCCTTCTATGTAAACGGACAGACGGGAAAGATTATCGGTAATGCTCCCATTTCCAAGAAAAAGGTCTGGGCGTACACAGGTACTCTGTGGGCGTGTCTGGCGGCGATTTTAACAATGTTGCCGTTATTGATGTCGTGGTTATAGGGGGTGAAAAGCAATGGATTTCAAGAAAGAAGCTAGAAAACAATATTTTAAATATTTCAGAATCTGGTTCATTGTGGTTGCTGTATTGTTTGTAATCACAGTAGGTGCAGGCGTGGTAAACTACATAAAAAGCAATGCCCCCAGGGGAAACGATTCAGCACCCAGGGAGCGCGTTTACGACAATGCGGATTTGCTGACGGATGACGAAGAAGAGAAGCTGCGGGATTACATCGCCAAGATGGAAAAGAAGTACAAGGCAGACTTCGTTATCTATACCTTCAGCCAGCCGGTGGAGGGCGAGGAAGCTAAGGAGCAGTACGGCTATCGCTCCGCAAATTGGGAACAGAATATGCGTGATATTGCAGACGATTTCTGGGACGAGAACGGATACGGATACAATAAAAGCTTTGAGGGAGACGGTTCTATTCTGATTGATAACCGCTACGAAGGGCAGAGAGGCGAGATGCTTACTACCAGCGGTTTTCTGATTGATGAGTTGAGTGATTGGGATGAAAGTGAGATATACGATGCGGTAGATGTGTATTATGACAGCAACCCCTATAAGGCATATAAGGCGTATATTGATGCCGTGTGCAGCCGTTTGGGTGGCGGGATACTTGATTCTGTGGGAGGCGGAACCTATTTTCTCGGTTCGACGCTTATTTCCATCGTGATTGCAGGTGTGTACGCATTCTCTCACTTGGGTAAGAATAGAGCAGAAAAGGTTCCTGTCAACGCCTACGTGGCAGGAGGAAGACCTGTTACCAAGAATCGAAGAGATGATTTTATCAGAAAGAATGTTGTAAAGCGTCATATTGAGACAAACAGTGGCGGCGGAGGCGGTTCGAGCCGTAGCGGCGGAAGCAGCGTGCATCGCAGCAGTAGCGGAGCGAGACATGGCGGCGGAGGCGGTCGCAGACATTGACATTCTAAGCCTGTAAGCAAGAGCGCTTTTGCGAAAAGGAGTCGTGTTTCCACACGGCTCCTTAAAAAATGGTACAAGAAAAGCATCCACATGACGGTATGGATGCTTTTTTATGTGCTTATTTATTTCTCAAAAAGATTAAGCCATCTCGCTTACAGCCTTGCTGATACGAGCCACCTTACGAGCAACGTTGTTCTTGTGATAAACACCCTTGCTTCCAGCCATCTCGATTACCTTGGTAGCAGCAGCAAGCTCAGCCTGTGCAGCAGCCTTGTCACCGGACTCGATAGCAGCGAATACCTTCTTGATTGCAGTCTTAACACCGGACTTAATAGACTTATTTCTCTCAGTCTTGGTGCGGGTTACCAGAATTCTCTTCTTTGCAGATTTAATGTTAGCCAAGTCGTACACCTCCAATTTGTATACAATGAATTGTTTTTTATCAATTGTTTCACCTTAGCCAGACACGGGGGACTAACGTAAACATACTGGAATAGTTTAGTAAATTGGCGCTGATTTGTCAATAGTTCTTTGGAAAAAAGTTGAGAAAAATGAAATAAAAGTGTCAAAAGTAAGAAACAATAGCTCTAAAGAGAACGTTATCAAAAATAATACGATATACGCTTAGGGTATGTCAAACAAAATGCAGGAGAAAATCATGACAAATTTTCAGGTAAGAACGGATTTGGCATTAGAGGCCAGAGAAAGCATCAGTGAAGCAGAAAGTGAACTGCGGGGAGTCAGGGTGGAGGAGCACTATCATGAGGAAGAGGACATTCGTGTAACAAAGGTGTGGATTGATACGAAAAATGCCGCAAAGGCAATGGGAAAGCCTATGGGAACCTATGTTACCATGGAGGTTCCCGCAATGGTGGAGCCGGATGAGGATTTTCACAGAGAGATTTCTGACTGCTTGGCGAAGGAACTGCTTCACATGATACCCGGAGAAAAGGAAGAAAAAGCGGTTCTGGTGGTAGGCTTGGGGAACCGGGAGGTGACCGCGGATGCGTTGGGCCCCCAGGTGGTTGATAATCTGTTTATTACACGGCATATTGTGAAGGAATACGGTAAGGTTGCGTACAGCTGCGATAAAATGAATCTGATTAGTGCGCTTGAACCCGGAGTTATGGCGAAAACGGGCATGGAAACTGCGGAGATTGTAAAGGGTGTGGTAATGGAAACTTCGCCGGATGTGATTATTGTAATTGATGCATTGGCTGCACGCAGTATAAAACGACTGAATCGTACCATTCAGATTACCAATACGGGAATACAGCCGGGCTCCGGCGTTGGAAACCATAGAAATGCCCTGACGGAGGAGAGCCTGGGGGTTCCTGTGATTGCAATCGGAATTCCCACGGTTGTGGATGCGGCAACCATCGTAAATGATGCCTTGGAAAAGCTTTTGGAGGAAGAGCAGGAGGGCGGAATCCGCTATGCGGGAAGACAACGTCTAAGCTCTCCCGAGTTGAATAACATGTATATGACGGGAAAGGATATCGATGCACTGATTAAGCGTGTGAGCTATACCGTGTCAGAGGGAATCAATCAGGCGCTGACTTCCCTGTAAGGAAGTATGACAACGGAAAGACGAGCATATATATGAAAAAGGTTTTTCTAAGAAGAACCAAAGAACGGGTATTACGAAAAGGGAGCGACTGTTGAGGAAAAGGAAAACAATCATATGGCTTGTCGGAGCAGTTCTTTTTCTGATATTCGGAATGGGAACGGGGCCGGAACAGGAAGAAAAGGGTAAAATGGGCTTTGGCCGTCGTATGGTGCAGGAAATCTCCAGTACCGTAGGACAGGCAATTTACGGACAGTTCACTCCCTGTATTGCCTTTGTGGAGCAGCAAAATGCGGATACGTCATGGCTGTTTCGGAAACAGGTGAGCAGTATCCTTCCCATTTACGGATATATGACGGAGCGGGCGAAGGATGCCGGCGAAGATCAATTTTTCTCGGTGAAGGAAGTGTTGCTGGAGGAAGCAGAGGAGGGAAACCTGTATGTGCAAGGGGACGGGGCTTTGAATGATGAAATGGAAGAAAACAATATAGATGGGCACCAAGGGAATGCTTTCGGACAGTATTCCGACAACGGCGCACAGGATGCCACGCTTGCGGAGCTTTTGCGGGCAGAGAACGAGGCAGCGCTGGAAATGCGGAGTAATTTACAGAGACAGATATTTTATCCTCATGAACAGCAGACCCGGGTGGACATGGAAGCTTTGAAGGATTATGAGACCCTTTTGCAGGAATTCTATACGGTGGATGCGAATACCATGGTGGGCAGTAATCAGTTAAATTTAGAGCGGTTTGCGGAAAAAGATTTTACCGTGTCGGCGGATACGGAGGGGCCGCAAATACTCATTTTTCATACCCATTCCCAGGAAGCCTTTGCGGATTCCGTACCGGGAGATGTGAATACTTCTATTGTAGGAGTGGGGGAGCGGCTTACGGAAATTTTACAGGAGGATTACGGCTATGAGGTGCTGCACCACACGGGACAATATGATGTAGAAACCCGAGACGATGCCTACACGAATGCTCTGCCGGAAATAGAAAAGGTGCTTTCGGAAAATCCATCCATTCAGGTGGTGATTGATTTACATAGGGATTCTATGCCGGAGGAAACCAGACTGGTGATGGATTTGGACGGCAGACCTACGGCAAGATTTATGTTTTTTAACGGTTTGTCGAGAACAAAAAAGACCGGAAATATTGCTTATCTGTATAACGAGAACTTAGAGGATAATCTTGCATTCTCCTTCCGGATGCAAAAGAAAGCGTATGAGTATTATCCCGGACTGACCCGAAAGATTTATTTAAAGGGATATCGGTATAATATGCATCTGAAGGAGAAATTTCTGTTAGTGGAGCTGGGGGCACAAAATAACACGGTGGAGGAAGCCATGAATGCCTGTGACCCGCTGGCGCACATTCTTCATATGGTATTGTCTGGACAATAGTTTGAAATTCTGATACAATGAGACGATATCAAGTAAGAAGCAGAGGGAAAAGGAATGGCTGTAGATCAGAGCAAAATCCGTAATTTTTGCATTGTTGCGCATATAGACCACGGTAAGTCGACACTGGCTGACCGTATTATTGAAAAGACGGGACTGCTGACCAGCAGAGAGATGCAGGAGCAGGTTCTGGATAATATGGACTTGGAGCGTGAAAGAGGAATTACCATCAAGGCACAGTCGGTTCGTACCGTATATCGTGCCAAGGATGGTGAGGAATATATTTTTAACCTGATTGATACCCCCGGACATGTGGATTTCAACTATGAGGTAAGCCGTTCTCTGGCAGCTTGCGATGGTGCCATTCTGGTGGTAGATGCTGCCCAGGGAATTGAAGCCCAGACCTTGGCGAATGTGTATCTTGCGTTGGACCATGATTTGGATGTGTTCCCTGTTATCAACAAGATTGATCTGCCCAGTGCGGAGCCCCAGAGAGTCAAGGATGAAATCGAGGATATTATCGGTATTGAAGCACAGGATGCTCCCTTGATTTCCGCAAAGAACGGTGTAGGAATTGAAGATGTATTGGAACAAATCGTACAGAAAATCCCGGCGCCCCACGGAGACCCCGAAGCACCCTTGCAGGCTCTGATTTTTGATTCCTTGTATGATTCCTATAAGGGCGTTATCATTTTCTGCCGTGTGATGGAGGGAACCGTAAAGAAGGGAACCACCATCCGCATGATGGCAACCGGTGCAAAGGAAGAGGTGGTAGAGGTTGGATATTTCGGTGCGGGACAATTTATCCCCTGCGAGGAGCTTTCTGCCGGAATGGTAGGTTATATTACCGCGTCTATTAAGAATGTGAAGGATACTGCGGTGGGCGATACCGTAACCGATGCTGACAGACCCTGTGCGGAGCCGCTTCCCGGCTATAAAAAGGTACAGTCTATGGTGTACTGCGGAATGTATCCCGCAGACGGCGCGAAGTACCCTGATTTGAGAGATGCCCTTGAGAAATTGAAATTAAATGATGCTTCGCTAAATTACGAGCCGGAAACTTCCATCGCCCTTGGGTTTGGCTTCCGATGCGGTTTTCTGGGACTGCTTCATTTGGAAATCATTCAGGAGCGGTTGGAGAGAGAGTATAATCTGGATCTGGTGACTACGGCACCCGGTGTAGTTTATAAGGTATTTAAAACGAACGGAGAGATGATAGAACTGACCAATCCCTCTAACTTACCTGACCCTTCCGTAATTGAGCGTATGGAGGAGCCTATCGTCAGTGCAGAAATTATGGTAACCACGGAGTTTATCGGTTCCATTATGGAGCTGTGTCAGGAGCGCCGCGGACGGTATCTCGGGATGGAATACATGGAGGGCGGCAGAGCCCTGCTGAAATATGATTTACCTTTGAATGAAATTATTTACGATTTCTTCGATGCGCTGAAATCCCGCTCCAGAGGCTATGCGTCCTTTGACTATGACATTAAAGGCTATGAGATTTCCAAGCTTGTGAAGCTGGACATCCTGATTAACAGAGAAGAGGTGGATGCGCTGTCCTTTATTGTACACGCAGATTCCGCATATGAGCGCGGAAGAAGAATGTGTGAGAAGTTGAAGGATGAAATTCCCAGACACCTGTTTGAAATTCCCATTCAGGCAGCTGTGGGCGGTAAGATTATCGCAAGAGAAACCGTAAAGGCAATGCGCAAGGATGTACTTGCAAAGTGCTACGGCGGCGATATTACCCGAAAGAAGAAGCTACTGGAAAAGCAGAAGGAGGGAAAGAAGCGTATGCGTCAGATTGGTAACGTGGAAATTCCTCAGAAGGCGTTTATGAGTGTTTTGAAGCTGGATGATAAATAAGAAGTCAAAGACTGTGAATGTCGGAAAGGCATGAAGATTTTATGAAAACAAAGACGGGGGGCGCATTGCGTCCCCTTCAACTCTATCTGCATATTCCTTTTTGTGTAAGGAAATGTTTGTACTGTGATTTCCTTTCCGGTCCCTCCGACGAAGCGGCGAGGGAACGGTATCTGCGTGCGCTGGAGCAGGAAATCCGAAAGCGCGGAGCGGAATACGGAGATTGCTCCGTGACGTCCGTTTTTGTGGGCGGAGGTACGCCTACGGTTTTAAGCGGGGCACAGCTGGAACGGATTTTTTTACTTCTTAGGGAAAGCTTTCATATAGAGCCCGATGCGGAAGTTACCGTGGAGATGAATCCGGGAACGGTAACGGAGGAGGTGCTTAGGTGTCTCCGAAGACAGGGCGTAAATCGTCTGAGTATCGGTCTGCAGTCTGCTTCGGATGAAGAATTAAAGCGGCTTGGCAGGATTCATACATGGGAGCAGTTTTTGACTACATGGCAGCAGGCGAGAAAGGCGGGCTTTACCAACCTGAATGTGGATATTATGAGTAATCTGCCGGGACAGACGTTGGAAAGCTACCGTGAAACACTGGAGAAGGTGCTGTCCCTGCCGAAACCGCCGGAGCATATTTCCGCGTACAGCCTGATTGTGGAGGAAGGGACGCCTTTTTACGAAATGCAGGAGGCGGGAAGACTTCCCATTCCCGATGAGGATACAGACAGACTTTTGTACCATGAAACGAAACGGATACTGGCAGAGCATGGCTATGAACGTTATGAAATTTCCAATTATGCAAAGAGCGGATATGCCTGTAAGCACAACTGCGGTTACTGGAAACGCAGGGAGTATCTCGGACTGGGCTTGGGTGCGGCTTCGTTAATCGGAAACAGGCGGTTTCAGAATTGCAGCGATATGGAGCAATACCTTGCTTCACTTACGGATTGTGTGGAAGAGAGCCATATTTTAAGCGTAGAGGAGCAAATGGAGGAGTTTATGTTCCTCGGACTAAGGATGACGGAAGGGGTGTCGGGAGAAAGCTTTAAACGGTGCTTTGGAAAAACCCTTTCGGATGTGTACGGTGAGGTCATAAGGAAAAATGCGCAGGACGGGCTGCTACGCGTCATACCTGCTTGTGTTCCTGCTTCGGAGGAAGCGGAAGCACAGGGATTACAGCCGGGGCAGACAGAGATACAGGGAAAGGTTTTCCTGACAGAAAAGGGCTTGGATGTAAGCAACTATGTAATGGCACAGTTTTTGCTGTCGTGACAGGCACTGCGGATGGCACTTTGACATAAACTATTGTTAAGACCAATCCGCGGAGGGACGATTTGCAGACTTTCCAAAAACCGTTGACTTCGGGAGAAGAAGCCGAATGTATCCGTCTGCTTCGCGAGGGGAATCCTTCGGAAGCAGCGCAGGCGAAAGAAATGTTAATCGTGCGCAATTTAAGGCTGGTGGCGCATATTGCAAAGAAATACCAGAATGCAGATGAGGACATGGAGGATTTAATTTCCATCGGTTGTATCGGCTTAATTAAGGCGATTGATACGTTTGATGATAAAAAGGGAAGACTGGCGACCTACGCCTGCAGATGCATTGATAATGAGCTTTTAATGCTGCTTCGCGGAAAGAAGAAAACAGCCAGGGAAATTTCTTTGTTTGAAACCATCGGACAGGATAAAGAGGGAAATGAAATCTGTCTGGTGGACATAATTGAGCAACAGCAGCCGGATATTATCGAAGAGCTGGAAATGGCGGAAAATGTAAAAAAACTTTTTCTCATGCTGGGAGAAAGCCTCACCGAACGGGAACGGGAAATCATTATCATGCGATACGGACTTTGCGGAAAGCGGGAGAGAACCCAGAATGAAGTGGGGACAGAGCTGGGGATATCCAGAAGCTATGTGTCCAGAATTGAAAAAAGAGCGTTACAGAAGCTCAGAGGAAGATTTCAACAAAATTAGTCCATTTTCTATTTGTCTTTTCAAAGGGCATTGTATATAATGGGGATATACTGTAGGAAAAGAGGGGAACTATGCCGACGATAGAGGAGATTTTACAGGAAGCCAAAAGACATGGTGCCAGCGATGTGCATCTGACGGTAGGAATACCGCCTAAGATGCGTGTAAACGGTGAGTTGATTACGATGGATTATCCTAAGATGCTGCCGCCGGACACCTTGGATATTTTGATTAGTGTTATGACGGAGGTGCAGAGGGATCGCTTTGAAGAGCGCGGGGAATATGATTTTTCTTTCTCCATTCCGAATTGCGGACGCTTTCGTGTGAATGCCTATAAGCAGAGAGGCAGTGTGGCTATGGCCTTCCGACTGGTGGGAACGCAGGTGCCTTCGCCGGAGGAGCTTGGGGTGCCGGAGAGTGTGATAGACCTTTATCAGCGTAAGCGCGGACTTGTGCTCGTAACGGGACCTACCGGAAGCGGAAAGTCTACAACTTTGGCTGCCATCATTGATAAAATCAATAACAACCGTGACGCTCATGTAATAACGTTGGAAGATCCCATTGAGTACCTGCATCAGCACAAAATGTCCATGGTAAACCAGCGTGAAATCGGTCTTGACAGTTCGAATTACGCCAGTGCCCTTAGGGCGGCGCTCCGAGAGGACCCGGATGTGATTCTGGTGGGTGAGATGCGAGACTTTGAAACCATCAGTGTTGCGATTACCGCGGCAGAAACGGGTCATCTGGTGCTTTCCACGCTTCATACCATCGGTGCGGCAAGTACGGTAGACCGAATTATAGATGTTTTCCCGCCCCACCAGCAACAGCAGATAAGAGTGCAGTTTGCAAATGTATTAGAGTCTGTGATTTCCCAGCAGTTGATTCCCACTGCCGACGGTAAGGGAAGAGTGGCAGCGTTTGAGGTAATGCATGCAAATCATGCAGTGCGCAATCTGATCCGGGAAGGAAAATCCCATCAGTTATCCAGCGTTATGCAGACGAACCGTAAGGCGGGCATGATAACCATGGACGAAGCAATCCGTCAGCTTTATACGGACGGAAAAATTGACAGGGATATGGCAATTCAGTTTGCCCAGGAACCTGAAACAATGGCATTAAAGATTTAATATTCTGAGCATTTTACTCCCGCGGAGCCGGTTTTCGGCATTCCGCCCCGGTTCTGCGGGAGAATCTGATTTTCAATTTTCAAAGGATTCAATTTATTCCAACAATTTAACTAAATATGGAAAGTAAAGGAAGGAGATACATCTATGTATACTACGATTTATTCAGGTGCTCTTTTTGGCGTGTCTGCCTATCTGGTTTCGGTGGAGGTGGATATTGACAGGGGATTGCCCACCTTTTCCATGGTGGGCTCTTTAGGGAGCGAGGTGAGAGAGTCCAGGGAAAGAGTAATGGTTGCGCTGAAGAATGCGGGAATAGAGATGCCCCCGGAGCGCATTACGGTAAATCTCTCTCCGGGGGACAGGCGTAAGGAGGGAACTGCTTTTGACCTGCCCATTGCGGTAGGAATTTTAGAGAGTATGGGGTATGTGCCGCATAAGGGGACGGATAATATTTTGTTTCTGGGTGAGCTGGGCTTAAACGGTGAACTGAAAAAGGCAAAAGGGGTTTTGCCTATTGTCCGGGAGGCGGCAGAGTGCGGCATCAGGCAGTGTATTGTACCGCGGGTCAATGCCAGGGAGGGAGCAGTAATCCCGGGAATCACGGTGCGGGGAGCAGATAATATCGGTGAAGTATTGTGTTTTCTCATGGAGGAGGATGAGGAGGAGCGTGAAAAGCTGCTTCCGGTGGTGAACGTGGATGCAGGTGCCCTGTTTGCCGACCGGGACCAAATGATATATCCCGATTTCTCACAGGTAAGCGGGCAGGAGGGCGCAAAGCGTGCTGCGGAAATTGCGGCAGCAGGCTTTCATAATCTGCTGATGATAGGACCGCCGGGGGCAGGGAAATCCATGATTGCCAAACGGATTCCCGGGATATTACCGCCGCTGTCCTTAGAGGAAAGCCTGGAGGTAACATCAGTGGTCAGTGTGTCGGGGCTTATGGAGGAGGAAGGTTCCCTTGTAACGCAACGTCCGTTCCAAAGTCCGCATCACAGTATTACCCAGGCGGCGCTTATCGGCGGAACAAGTGTGCCGAAGCCGGGGATTATTTCGCTGGCGCACAGAGGAGTCCTGTTTCTGGATGAATTACCGGAATTCCAAAGGAGTGTTTTGGACTCGCTGAGACAGCCGATAGAGGAGAAGAAGGTAACACTTTCCCGGACGGGAGGAAATGTGATTTATCCGTCGGATATTATGATGATTTGTGCAATGAATCCTTGTCCCTGCGGATTTTACCCGGACAAAAACCGATGCATCTGTACGGATACAAGAGTCAAACAGTATATGGGAAAGGTCTCAGGTCCCATTTTAGACAGAATTGATTTGTGCGTGGAGCTGCATCCGGTGGATGTTTTCAGTCTGCAGAGTGCGAAAAAAAGTGAGAGCAGTGCAGAGATTCGAAAACGGGTGCAGAGGGCAAGAGAGCGGCAGGCGGACAGGTTTCGCGGGACGGGATATCGGTTTAACGGAGATATTGAGGCGGCAGTGATAGATAAGTATTGTCCCTTGGGACAGGCAGAGCAAAGAACCATGAAGCAGCTGTATCAGTCCTTACAGCTCAGTGCCAGAGCTTATCACCGGATATTGAAGGTGGCGAGAACCATTGCAGATTTGGAAGGGGCGGAGCGGATAGAGGAGGCGCATCTCTTGGAGGCTGCCTTTTACAGACCAACCCTTGATTTGCAGGGGTAACCTGTGGCGGATAAGCCCTGTGGAAAAAGACGTGATTGAAAAATTAGGAAGAGAAAGAGGGGGATATGGGAACATGAAAAACAAAAAGGAAATCAGGCGGATAAGGAAATCGGATGCGGAGTATCCCATGAGGCTTAGGCAAATACCGGGTGCGCCGAAGGAATTGTATGTCATCGGGAATCTGCCTAAGGAGCAGCAGCCCAGCGTTGCCGTTGTGGGCGCGCGGGACTGCTCGGAGTATGGAAAGAAGATTGCGGCGTGGCTGGGAAGCAGTCTGGCGAGAGCCGGTGTGCAGGTGGTCAGCGGAATGGCAAGAGGGATAGACGGAATCAGCCAGCAGGCGGCGTTGGAGGCGGGCGGAGCCTCCTTTGGTGTGCTGGGGTGCGGCGTAGATATCTGTTATCCCAAGCAAAATCGCGAGCTGTATGAGCAGCTGTGTGAGATGGGAGGTATTCTCTCGGAATATGAGCCGGGTTCCATGCCCCTTGCAAGGCAGTTTCCACCCAGAAACCGTATTGTCAGCGGACTTGCGGATGCGTTGATAGTCGTGGAAGCCCGGGAAAAGAGCGGGACGTTGATTACGGTGGATATGGCGCTGGAGCAGGGAAAGGATGTATACGTTGTGCCGGGGCGTATCACGGACAGCCTGAGTGCAGGCTGTAACCGTCTGTTGAAAACAGGGGCAGGTATGCTGCTGGATGTGGATGAGTTTGTTGCAGAGGTGTGGGGACAGCAAAGCCGGGAGGAGGAAAAACAACAATCTACCGCATGCATCAGACATATGTGCACAGGGGACTTTGAGGCGCAGTCCCCTGTACTTGCAGTCCTTGATTACTATCCGCAGTCCATAGAGGAAATCGGTAAAAAACTGCCCGAAAACATGACCCAAAAGCAGCTGACTACGGAGTTAATCCGTCTTTGCATGGAGAATCTGGCAGTTCAGGTAAGCCCCGGTTTCTTTGTGAAAAAATAAGAATTGAAGTCTTGCTTATTAGGGGCATTTTGATTATCATGGTACATAGGAGATTTTGCTGTCTCGGATAAAGGATGGTGTCCCAAAGGCAGAAAGTATGTAAAGACGAAAAGGAGATTTCCATGTATAGAGAACATACAAAAACAATACAAATCGGCGACAGAGTGATCGGTGGCGGAAACCCTGTTTTGATACAGTCCATGACAAATACGAAGACGGAAGACGTGGCTGCAACGGTAGCGCAGATTTTGGAGTTGGAGAAAGCCGGATGTGAAATCATCCGCTGCACGGTGCCCACCTTGGAGGCTGCAAAGGCACTGGCAGAGATTAAGAAGCAGATTCATATTCCGTTGGTGGCAGATATTCATTTTGACTATAAAATGGCCATTGCTGCCATGGAAAACGGTGCGGATAAGATTCGTATCAATCCGGGCAACATCGGTTCCGTTGAGAAGGTAAAAGCGGTGGTGGATGTGGCGAGGGAGCGTAATATTCCCATCCGTGTAGGCGTAAACAGCGGTTCCCTTGAGAAAAATCTGGTGGAGAAATACGGTGGTGTTACGGCAGAGGGAATTGTGGAAAGTGCGCTTGATAAGGTGCGTTGCATTGAAGAACTGGGGTACCAAAATCTTGTCATCAGCATTAAATCCTCGGATGTGATGATGTGCGTTAAGGCGCATGAACTGTTAGCTGATAAAACGGTTTACCCCTTGCATGTGGGAATTACGGAGTCGGGAACCGTTCAGAGCGGAAATATAAAATCGGCAATCGGCCTGGGAATTATTTTAAACCAGGGAATCGGTGATACCATCCGGGTATCTTTGACGGGAAATCCCGTAGAGGAAATTAAGTCTGCAAAGCTGATATTAAAGACACTCGGATTAAGAAAAGGCGGTATCGAGGTCGTTTCCTGTCCTACCTGCGGCAGAACCCGAATTGATTTGATTGGGCTTGCGAACAAGGTGGAAAAGCTGGTAGAGGATTATCCGCTGGATATTAAGGTTGCGGTTATGGGTTGCGCTGTAAACGGGCCCGGTGAAGCAAAGGAAGCAGAGCTTGGTGTTGCAGGAGGAGTCGGAGAAGGTCTTCTTTTCAAAAAAGGAGAAATTATCCGTAAAGTGCCGGAGGAGCAGCTTTTGGCGGCTCTGAAGGAAGAACTGGATCATTGGAAGGAATAGAGACGAAAGATGGCAAAGGCATTTTTTGAGGTGTTTCCCACGTTAAAGCTTACGGGTGCTTTGAAGGATATTTTAGGGCAGTCCGAGGTGGAGCGTGTTTCGGCCTCAAAGCAAAGGGATAAACTACATATTTATCTGTTCAGCAGAAGACTTATTCTGAAAGAGGATATCAGGGCTGCGGAGCGGAACATAAAGCAGCAGTTGTTCCCGGATGCCAGGCTGGTGGTTCGGATTTTCGAGCGCTTTGCGCTTTCCTCCCAGTATACACCGGAGAATCTGATGGACGTATACAGGGAAAGTATTTTGGAGGAGCTTAGAGAATACAGCCATGTGCTGTATAATTCTTTTCGGCTGGCAAAGATAGGCTATCCGGAAGCGGGGAAAATGGTTCTTGAACTGGAAGATACCGTAATTAACCGCAGCAAGGAAGCGGAGCTTGTCCGTATTCTGGAGAAGGTGCTGATAGAGCGGTGCGGGCTTTCCGTAATACTTGAAACTACCTATCGTGAAGCAAAGGAAAATAAGTTTGCCGAGGATGATGAACTGAAAATCCGTATGCGGGTGAATGAGATTTATAAGAGGGTCAATCCCGGAAGGGAAGTCTCGCAGCAGGACTTTCAGGAGTCCGGTGATAGCGCCGGAAACGGTAGTGCACCGGAGGGGAACTTGTCCGGGGCAGGTACAGCGTCGGGCAACAGTACCGTAGCGGGCAACAGTGTAGCGTTAGGCGATGCGGAAAATGGCGGCGGAACGCCGGGAGCTTCTTCGGAAAGCAATTCAGTAGCCGGTCAGGGTGAAAAAGCCGCAGGAAAGACGGGCGTTGTAAAGACCTATCAGGGTATAGAGGAAGGACGCCGCAGTACGGGAAAAAGCGGCTTCGGAAAAGGCGAATTTAAGAAGGGCGGCTTCAAAAAGGGTGAGTTTAAACGCGGCGGCAGCTTTATGAAGAGTTTAAAGCAGTCCGACAACCCGGATGTGGTTTACGGCCGTGATTTTGAGGAGGAACCGCTACATATCGAGGAGATTATCGGTGAGATGGGGGAAGTCGTCATTCGCGGTAAGGTGCTGAAGCTGGACAGCCGTGACATTAAGAACGATAAAACCATCGTTATGTTTGATGTGACGGATTTCACGGATACCATCGGTGTGAAGATGTTCGTGGGAAGTGAGAACGCAAAGGAACTGATGGGCGGTTTGAAGCCCGGTTCTTTTCTCAAGATAAAGGGCATTGTTTCGCTGGATAAATTTGATCATGAACTGACGATTAGCTCCATTCAGGGGATTAAGAAAATATCGGACTTTACAACCGTCAGAATGGATACGGCTCCCCACAAGCGGGTGGAGCTTCATTGTCATACAAAAATG
>JAZQCX010000011.1:0-3085 GCA_045546495.1 Acetatifactor sp.
CCGCTTGGCCTCCGACTTGGAGCTGATTTTGGAAAATCTGGACAGAATGGGTCTGAGCAATGTACAGGTACAGGTTTGGGATGCCACGGTGCCGGATGAAAGCTGCCGCGGCAAAGCAGATGTGTTGCTTTTGGATGTTCCCTGCTCGGGACTTGGCGTTATGGGAAAGAAACGTGACATCAAGTACAATATTACAAGAGAAGGACTGGAAAGTCTGACCGGACTTCAGAAGAAAATCGTAGATACCTGTGCGGAATATGTAAAACCGGGGGGAAACTTGATTTACAGTACCTGTACCATACATACAAAAGAAAACGAAGAGATGGTACGCTACATTGCAAGGGAGCTTCCTTTTGAACCGGTATCCTTGGAGGCAATGTTGCCCGAGGCGGTTACGGAGATAAAGAGCCGGATAGAGGATTTGCGCAAGCAGACAAAGAACCCATCTACCGTAGCATTGTGTCCGGAGGAAAACGCGGCGTGCATTCAGCTTCTTCCGGGCTTTGGGGAGTCGGACGGCTTCTTTATTGCCCGCTTTAAGAGGAAAGAAAACACAGAGTGATTGAGCGGTTCAGAGGCGGAAGGTGCCGGATAAAGGGGCTGACCGTGGCGAAGAAGGTACGGAAATAGAGAAAGTATAAAAACGGAGTAAGAAATGGCGGATAAAAAAGACATAAAATCCCTGACGCTTCCCGAACTGGAGGAGGAACTTAGGCAGATTGGTGAAAAAGCCTTTCGTGCGAAGCAGATGTATGAGTGGATGCACAAGAAGCTTGCGCGCAGCTTTGATGAGATGACGAACCTTTCCAAAAGCTTGCGGGAGCAGTGTGCGGAGTATTATGAATTTACCGCTCTGAAGGTGGCGCAGGTACAGGAGTCCAAGCTGGACGGTACCTGTAAGTACCTGTTTGAACTGGCAGACGGTAATATGGTGGAAAGCGTATGGATGAAATATAAGCACGGCAACAGCGTTTGTATTTCCTCTCAGGTAGGCTGCCGTATGGGGTGTCGTTTCTGCGCCTCCACGCTTGACGGTTTGGAGCGGAACCTGTTGCCCTCGGAGATGCTGGACCAGATTTATTCCATTCAGCTTCTTACGGGAGAGAGGGTGTCCAACGTAGTTGTTATGGGAACGGGGGAGCCTATGGATAACTACGATAATTTATTGACCTTTATAAGAATACTGACGGATGAAAACGGACTGAACATCAGCCAACGGAATCTGACGGTGTCCACCTGCGGAATCGTGCCCCGTATGCGTCAGCTGGCTGAGGAAAAACTGCAAATTACACTGGCTCTTTCCCTGCATGCGGCTACGGATGAGCGGCGCAGGGAGCTGATGCCCATTGCAAACCGTTATTCTATCGAAGAGTTAATGGAAACCTGTGCTTACTATTTTGAGAAAACGGGCAGAAGAATCACCTTTGAGTACAGTCTGGTGGGCGGCGTCAATGATACGGATGAGGACGCGGCCAGGCTGAGTGCACTGGCAAAGCCTATTAATTGCCACATTAATCTGATTCCCGTGAATCCGATTAAGGAGCGGGATTATGTGCAGTCGGAGGCAGGACGGATTAAAGCCTTTCAAAATAAACTTGAAAAAAACAAAATACAATGTACAATAAGAAGGGAAATGGGCAGGGATATAGACGGTGCCTGTGGACAGCTTCGCAGAAAGCATATTGAATCGTTGTAGAACTTTGGAGGAAGAAAAAACGTGTTAAAGACGTTTTCTAAAACAGATATCGGTAAAATGAGAAAACTAAATCAGGATGCAGTATATACATCGGAGCAGCCCGTCGGTAATCTGCCTAATTTGTTCCTGGTGGCAGACGGTATGGGCGGACATAACGCGGGAGATTATGCATCCCGCATGGCATTGGATACCATCGTGGAAAAAATTGCAGATTCCAAGCTGACCGATCCGGAAAAGATTCTGGAGGAGGCAGTTACCGCGGCCAATGAAGTGGTGCGGGAAAGTGCCGAGAAGTTGCCGGAACTGGAAGGTATGGGAACCACAGTGGTTGCCGCCACCTGGGACGGAGAAACGCTTCATGTAGCAAACGTGGGTGACAGCAGACTGTATGTAGTGGGACATAAGAAAATAAAGCAGATTACCAGAGACCATTCCTGGGTAGAGGAAATGGTTCGCAGAGGCGGCTTAGGCAGGGAGGAAGCAAAAAATCATCCTGATAAGAATATTATTACCAGAGCAGTAGGCGCGGGGGATACGGTAAGGATTGATTTCTTTAGCGCAAAGCTGGAAGAGGGAGACATGGTTCTCATGTGCACGGACGGCTTGACCAATATGCTGGAGGATGAAGAGATTTTGAGCGTGCTTGAAATTTCGAGAGATATTGTAGAGAAAGCAGAGGAATTGGTTCGAGTTGCCAATGATAAGGGCGGCAGAGACAACATCAGTGTAATTCTGATTGACCCGTTATCGTAGGAAAGCAGTAGAATGGAGAGCATGTATGATTAAGATAGGAATGATGATAGGCGACCGGTACGAGATACTGGAAAAGATCGGTACCGGTGGTATGTCGGATGTATATAAAGCGAAATGTCATAAATTGAATCGGTTTGTGGCGGTGAAGGTTTTAAAGCAGGAATTCGGAGAGAATGCAAATTTTGTTTCCAAATTCCGTATTGAGGCGCAGGCGGCAGCAGGCCTGATGCATCCCAACATCGTGAATG
This sequence comes from Acetatifactor sp., assembly GCA_045546495.1. Classification (GTDB taxonomy): domain Bacteria; phylum Bacillota; class Clostridia; order Lachnospirales; family Lachnospiraceae; genus Acetatifactor. The sequence continues at coordinate 2,698 of JAZQCX010000011.1, forward strand.
TGTATGATGTGGGGGAAGAAAACGGCATCCATTATATTGTTATGGAGCTTGTGGAGGGAATTACTCTCAAAAAATATATTGAAAAGAAAGCGAGACTGTCTTATAAGGAGGCGGTCAGCATTGCGATACAGGTGAGCATGGGTATCCAGGCGGCTCACAACAATCACATTATTCATCGGGATATTAAACCCCAGAATATTATTATTTCCAAGGACGGCAAGGTAAAGGTGACGGATTTCGGTATTGCCAAGGCGGCAACCAGCAATACCATTACCTCTAATGTCATGGGAAGTGTACATTATACCTCTCCCGAGCAGGCAAGAGGCGGTTACAGTGACGAGAAAAGTGATATCTATTCTCTGGGTATTACCATGTTTGAAATGTTGAC
>JAZQCX010000012.1:0-11915 GCA_045546495.1 Acetatifactor sp.
TATGATACACCTCATGGAATTGCTAATGCGATTATCCTTCCAACTGTTATGGAATACAATGCAGAAGCAACTGGCGAAAAATACCGTGAGATTGCAAGAGCCATGGGCGTTGCCGGAGTAGATTCCATGTCCCGGGAGGAATACAGAAAAGCGGCGATAGATGCAGTAAAGCAGCTGTCTCTGGATGTTGGTATCCCGGCTGATTTAAAGGAAATCGTAAAGAAAGAGGATATTCCTTTCCTTGCGCAGTCCGCATATGATGATGCCTGCAGACCCGGTAACCCTAAGGAAACCAGTGTGGCAGATATCACGGCTTTGTATGAATCTTTGATTTAGTTTGTATATGCAGGGGCGGAGCAGGACTTCGCCCCTGTTGAATTAACGGAATGGGAAAACTTTCGATGTTCCCATTTTGAGTATAGGCTTATTGCCTATGCCTGAGAGAGCGATACATGAAGGAGCGATTGCGGTATGGAACGAATACCGCAAGAAAAAGCAGAATGGAACTTAGAGAGCTATATTTGTACAAAATGAATGCGGAAGACAGCAGAAAGTGGAAGGCGGTAACAGAAACGGTTCTGGATTACTGTCACCGGCTTGGAATATTGCAGGAGCACGGTCAGTTGGTTGAAACCACCTTGGCTACAAGCGTCTACTATGAGCACTCCGCAGGATATCATCCCAAAGAAGGATATTATTACATAGAAAACGGCGACAGGGATGCACTTTTCCTATCCTGTAATACCGAAGCGGCAGAAGAAATATGTTTCTTCATGATGCATAAGCGGATTCTTTCCGTAATCGGGCGTAAGCTGGAACTGGAAAACCGGGCCCAGCTGGAGAAAGAATGGAAATGGAATACCAAGTACGATTCCCGTAAAACCTGGTTTGAGTATGATATAAATAATTTAAGAAACCTGTTTTCCGAAGAAGATGTGGAACCAATCGTTGCGGAATATACGGGATATATGAATCGCTGGTTTGAAGATGAACACTGGCGGTATGAGCCTGGAAAGGGTGAGTTTATAGAAGTCAGTAATTCGGTGAAGCAGGGAGTAAGGTTATGATTGGTCTTGGAACAATAATCAACAGCATCGGCATTATTGCCGGTGGAATCATCGGACATTTTACGGGACGCCTCTTTAAAGAAGAGCATCAGGATGCGCTGACGAAGGTGTGCGGTATCAGCGTTTTGTTTATTGCCATAGCGGGAGCAATGGAAGGAATGTTGACAATTGACGGCGGTGCGGTGGTCAGCGGAAAGGCTATGCTTGTGGTACTGTGTCTGGCGGTGGGTACGGTCATTGGTGAGCTGCTTCGGATTGAAACCGGGTTTGAGCGGTTCGGGGAATGGCTGAAGCTGAAAACAGGAAACGCCAAAGACGGAAACTTTGTAAATGCGTTTGTAACGGCATCCTTAACGGTCTGTATCGGTGCTATGGCGATTGTAGGTGCGGTGCAGGACGGTATATTGGGAGACTATTCCACGCTGGCGGTGAAGTCGGTTTTGGACTTCATCATTGTTGCGGTAATGACGTCGTCCATGGGAAAGGGATGTATCTTTTCCGCGATTCCGGTGTTTCTTTTTCAGGGAACAATTACGTTGCTTGCACGATTGATTGCGCCGATTATGACAGAGCCGGCGATTGCATATCTTTCTCTTATCGGTTCCATCCTGATATTCTGCGTGGGTGTGAATCTTGTATGGGGGAAGAAGGTGCGTGTGGCGAATATGTTGCCTGCGGTGATACTTGCGGTGATTGCGGCGTATTTACCGTGGGAATTTTGATAAATGAAAAAAGGTCTGATAAGAGAAGGGGAAGACTATGGAATTTAAAACTTTAAAATCAAATTTAGAAAACCTGGGTTACAAGGTCAGTTGTTTTGATACAGCAGCGCAGGCGGCAAGCTATTTGGAAGGTGCAATCAGCTCTACAACGGTAGGAATCGGCGGCTCCGTGACAGTGGATGAATTGGGATTGTACGAGAAACTCACTGAAAAGAATGAGGTCTACTGGCATTGGCGTTTGAAGGATGGGATGACTGCTCATGATATGTTAGAGCAGGCGAGAACTGCTGAGATTTACATTTCGTCCGTAAACGGTGTGGCTGAAACAGGAGAGATAATCAATATAGATAATACGGGAAATCGCGTTTCAGCTATTATGTATGGGCATAAAAAGGTGTACCTGGTTGTGGGAGCAAATAAGGTAGCTCCCGATTACGAAAAAGCACTGTTTCGGGCAAGAAATATCGCAGCACCGCTCAACGCAAAAAGATTAAACAGAAAAACACCTTGTGCCGTGAATGCTGATAAATGTTATAATTGCAAGAGTCCGGACAGGATTTGCAGAGGCTTGAGTGTGTTGTGGGAGTGCCCGGCAGGATGTGAATTTGAAGTAATATTAATACAGGAAAAGCTTGGATACTAGATTCTTCTGAGTCCGGCTTTTCGACTTGCGGACGTGTATTTTTAGATGAAAAAGGTATCAGGGGAGAGCAGATGTGGTTTCCTCTTGAAAAACCGCGGGTGTATTAGTATAATACTTCTGTGCGAATGAGAATCTTGACAGCAGGGGTTAATATGTTTTTCAGGCATTCAAAGAAAAAAATATGCTGTTTGACGGCAATATGTATTCTGCTTTTCGGAATGTGCTCTTTAAGTATCGGAGGACATTCCGTTTTTGCGCTGAAAAATAAGACTGTTGCAGGAACCGCTACGGTTTATGCAGCAACGGAATATTCCGGTGCTGCCGTCCGCGCGCAGGGAAACGGAGTGGCTTCCAAGCAGGCGTATACCCGCGAATCCCTGGTACAGCATGAGACCCTTATCACGGCGCAGCAATCTCTTCGGCGGGTAAACACCCGTATGGGACATCGCACCATTTTGACAAGTTTTCTGGCGCTTATTTGTCTGATATTTGCGCCCATATTGTCTACTGCCGTTATGCGGCATTTCTATGATGAAATAACCATCGGTCAGGTTATTATCAGCTATATTCACAGGCAGGACGGAGAGAAAAACAGCCATCTTCTTTTTTCACTTTCTATGTAATTTCATACATAATTTCAGAACATTTTACACCTGTGTGCGCATAGGTTTTATTTGCGTACCTCTTTTGTAAAACGGCAGAAGGAGTAATTTATGATCCAAGATATTATATTTGTGATTTTGGTTATCATTGCCGCCGGAGCCGGAGTCTGGGTCTGGTGGAGAGAGGTGCACGGAGAAATTCCGCAGCCTCCCATGAAAAAAGAAGAGGAGAATAATTAAATGAATATTGGACTTATTATTTTGATGATTGTAGGTGGAGCAGCAGGTTTGTTCTCTACCCTGTATATTGTAGTGTCTCTGTTTGGAACCTTGGGGTATAAAATTTATCGCAGACTGGTTCACGGAATTTCAATGTACAATTAATTTCAGTGATATTTGTATTGTGACTTATGTTATAGTAAAAAGGTCGGGTCCGGTTTGCACCGGATCCGGCCTTTTTCCATAATGCAAAAGTGCTCCGCAAGTAATCTTCCTGTTCATTCTTGCGGAATGCATGCACTTGTGATATCATAGTATCAATGTGTCGCGTTAGCACGTTGCAGTACGCGCTTGCAAAGACATAAATTTCTTGAAATGAGAGGGATACAAATGAAAAAAGTTCTGGAGATGTATGTTAAGGTTCCGTTGATTCTGCGGATTGCCATCGGACTGGTAATTGGTGTATGCTTAGGGCTTCTTGTACCGGCAGCATCCTTTGTCACCGTATTCGGTAACGTTTTTGTGGGTGCATTGAAGGGGGTTGCACCAATCCTCGTATTCGTACTTGTGGTGGCAGCTCTTGCAAACGCGGGACAGAATATCGGTAAGCGGTTTAGGACAGTGGTGTTCTTTTATATGATGAGTACCTTCCTTGCAGCAGTTGTAGCAGTAGTGGCAAGCTATTTGTTCCGTGTATCCATTCCTTTTGCAGAAGCGGCGGAGCAGAGTGCGCCTACCGGTCTTGGTGAGGTGTTCGGTAATTTGTTGAACAATATGGTGCAGAATCCTGTAGCTGCAATTATGAATGCAAATTATGTGGGGATTCTGACATGGGCGGTAATCCTTGGTATTGCACTTCGCGGTGTTGCAGGAGAGACAACCAAGAAGGTATTTAATGACATTTCGGCAGCAGTATCCAAGGCAGTAGAGTGGGTAATCCAGCTGGCTCCCTTCGGTATTATGGGTCTGGTATATTCTTCCGTAAGCGAATACGGTGTGGAGATATTTACGGATTACGGTAAGCTGTTGGCAGTTCTTGTAGGCTGTATGCTGGCAGTAGCATTGATTGTAGACCCGTTGATTGTGGCGATTGCTTTGAGAAAGAATCCCTACCCTCTTGTATTTAAGTGCTTTAAGGAGTCCGGTGTAACCGCATTCTTCACCAGAAGCTCCGCAGCGAATATTCCCGTTAATATGAAGCTTTGCGAAAAGCTGGGTCTGGATAAGGAGCATTACAGTGTATCCATTCCCCTTGGCGCAACCATCAATATGGACGGCGCGGCGATTACCATTACGGTAATGTCCCTTGCGGCTGCTTTCTCTCAGGGAATTGAAACCAATATTATAATGGCGATTCTTTTGAGTGTGGTAGCAACCCTTGGTGCTTGTGGTGCATCCGGTGTGGCAGGCGGTTCCCTGTTACTGATTCCCATGGCATGCTCGTTGCTGGGCGTTAGCGCTGACGTGGCAATGCAGATGGTCGGCGTCGGATTCATTATCGGCGTAGTACAGGATTCCCTGGAAACTGCAATCAACTCCTCAGGCGATGTGATCTTCTGTGCAACAGCTGAGTACCTGGAGTGGAAGAAGCAGGGCAAGGAAATCAAGTTCTAGCGATATTTCATGAGATTGAAAAGAAAAAAAGGTCTGCGGCAGCTTGTGCCGCAGACCTTTTTAATTCGTGGCAAAGAGTTGTTACACCAGCGAGAGAGTCTGTAATCGGATTCTTTATATTGTAGTGCAATGATGCCTTGAATTTGGGAAAAGTCTCCATTGTTTGTATCCGGATTTACGGGATGCTATAATAAGCTCACGGTACCGAATAACAGAAGTGGAGAAAAAATATGATTTCATTGGGTGATAATATTAAAGTTGCGAGAAAGAGAATGGGAATGACACAGGAGGAGCTTGCGTCCCAGATTGGTGTGACTGCCCAGGCGGTGAGCCGCTGGGAATCCGGGGCCGGTTTGCCGGATGTATCTATGATAGTTCCCATTGCAAGGGTACTTTCCATTTCTACGGATTGTCTGTTTGGGGTAGAGCATGCGGATACGGATGAGGTGCTTTATGCGGAAATCAAACAGGTGTATCGGAGACTGGAAGAGGAGGGGGAATCCCCGCGTCAGATAGCACTGGCGCAATGTCGGTATGTGCTGGAACTGTCGGAGAGTGACCCGTCCAACTATGTAATAGGAACCTGTCTTGTAGAGAGGACGGCGCATTTAAGCCGATTTGTAGATTTCAACGGGTTCGCAAAGGATATCTGGCCGGAAATGAAGGATAGGGCAATTCGAAGCGGCATGCAGGTTATTCGATTCTGTCAAGAAATGGAATGGGTGGAGCGGACTCATTTTGCCATGGCGTGGATTTATATTCATGAGAAGGATTTCGGCGCGGCAAGGGAACATATTGCGAAGCTGCCCTGTCTGGAAAGTAACCGTTTGCAGGAGAGTATTTTGGCGCAGGTCGCCAGCTTTGAACACGGTGTGGAGGGAATGAAGAAGGTGATGAATCGTAACCTTCAGAATTTTACCCGTGCAATTAACAAAGAGATTGTTTATGCCATGGAAGATATGAGTTCCCATGACGATCCCGGAGAGGCAGTAGCCTTTGGTTTATGGGGCATTGAGGTGATGGGGGTGCTGTGCAGACAGAAGGAAATGATTCCCAATTGCCGCGGTTTCTTTAGAGATGTATACCGCTACATAATCAATGCGGATTTGCGGGCCGAGGATTACGCAGGTGCCGCAGAGCACTGGAAACAATTAAAGGCAGGCATGGAGGAGCACATTGCATATTACGCGGAGGTAGCTGAAAATCCTAAGGAATGGGAGAAGTTTTCCGAAAGACAGCTTGGTTACATGAAGGGATACACACCGGAGTTTGCGGCTGAGAAGCGGAAGGAAATTTTGGCGCGTTTACGGGAGCGTCACGGTGAGGAGAAGTTTGCCCGATTCGCAGAGTTGATTGGTGAAGAGATATAGCGGGTTCAGGTTTTATGCGCTTGAACAAAAATTGAGTCGTGTCCGTAATCGGACACGACTCTTGTTTTTTACGCAAACAGCTCTGAGATAACTTCTTTCACAGACTGCATTTTATTCTGTGCCCAGACATTGGCGCCGCAGAAGATAAGACCTTCGTCCACGTTGCCCCTTGCAGAATTTACAAGGGCTCTTGTGATGCAATAGGGGATGTCCTTTGCCTGACAGCCCTTGATGCACTGATAGCACTTTGTAATGGGCTTTGGAGCCTCCTGAACACTTTCGATAAACTTGTTGCGGATTGCTCTTCCGGGCATACCAACGGGACTTTTTACGATGATAATATCATCTTTTTTCGCGTTAAGGTAAGCATCCTTGAATTCCTGTGAAGCATCGCATTCATAGGTGGTGACAAAACGGGACGCCACCTGAACGCCGTCTGCGCCGAGAGCCATTATGTCTGCAACCTCCGCAGCATTTGAGATACCGCCGGCAACGACAACGGGAATCTTGCAGTTTCCCTTTTCAGCATACTCGGCAACAACCTCCATAATACCTTTAATCTCTTCTTTATATTCCTCATCGGAGATGGTTAAAACCTCTTCCGGCTTAAAGCCCAGGTGACCGCCGGCCTTGGGACCTTCGATAACAACAAGGTCGGGAATCCGGTTATACTTGCGATCCCACATTTTTAAGATCAGGGAGGCGGATTTTACGGAGGAAACGATGGGGGCAATTTTAACATCATATCCGGCAGTCAGAGCAGGAAGCTCCACAGGTAATCCTGCACCGCAGATAATTAAATCAGCACCGGCTTTACAGGCAGCTTCCACATATCTTTCGTAAAAGCGCGTGGCAACCATAATGTTTACGCCTACAATGCCGCCCATGGCGATTTCCTTTGCCTTTTTGATTTCCGATACAACCGCACGAAGGTTGGCTTCTACGGGATTGCTTTCATAATCAGGCTCTCTGTAGCCGATTTGTGCGGTGGAAATCAGACCGATTCCGCCCTCTTTAGCCACAGCGCCTGCAAGACTTGAACAGCTGATGCCGACACCCATGCCACCCTGAATAAGGGGCACCTTTGCGACCAAATTACCGATAACCAATTCTTTATATCTCATGCTGTCTCCGTTCTGAAGTGGCCGAAAGTTATTCTGTCAATGAAGAGACAAAATAGACCACCTCACATAGTTTCGAATACTACATTATCAAATAAAGGTTTCTATGTCAATGAAATTTAGGACACTTTATTTTTATTTCACAAATATTCCCTGTAATACATTTCCATATACTTGGAGCGGGAGGGGAAATGTGGTACAATAGAAAAAGTTTTGCAAATATCGGTGAGCGCGGTTTTGTAAAAGCAGCATAATAAGGAGGCGGACGAGGTACATATGAAAAAGGAACATTTTGCGGGACGCATCAGAAGCGCTTTTGAAGAAAAATCAAAATTCAGGGTTTTTTTGTTGTCTATTGTAATTACGGGATTGTCCTATGGACTGTATAAGGGAATGCTGGACAATTTCCTTGCAGAAGTAGTCGGTATGGGCGAGATGGACCGCGGGGTGACAGAGTTTTTCCGTGAGCTGCCCGGAATTCTGCTGGTGTTTATATTGGCAGCCTTCTATATGTTGTCCGCAGAAACCATGTATAAGGCGGGAGCGGTGATAATGTTAGTGGGAATGGCCATGCACGCAGTATTGCCGCCTACGAAGATATTGGCGACATTGGCGATTTGCATGTATTCTCTGGGCGAGCATATTCAGATAGGAATGAAGAGTACCCTTTCCTTAAAATACGCAAAACCCGGTCAGGGCGGAGCGGCGCTGGGAGCCCAGAACGCCATGAATCAGATTGGGACACTGGCGGGTTATCTTCTGATTGTGTTTGTGTTCGCAATGTTTACACAAAACCAGCCTTATACGGCGTTTTTTGCATTGGCGGCGGTATTGGCCGGAATCAGTGCGGCGTGCTCCCTGCGCATTACGGGAAAAAGTGAGACAGATAAGAATAAGAGACGCTTCTATTTCCACAAAAAATATACAAAGTATTATATGCTTGAGATGTTTTACGGGGCGCGAAAGCAGGTGTTTTTCACCTTTGGTCCTTATGTTTTAATTCTGTTTTACGGAGCAAATGCGGCAACAATCAGTCTGCTTTTTGCCGTATCCGCAATTGCCTGCTTCGTGGCGTCTCCCGTTGTGGGAAGAATTATTGACAAGCTGGGCTATAAGGTAGTGATGGTGGCGGATACATTGATTCTGGTAATTGTATGCTTCTTTTACGGATTTGCCCACCATCTTTTCCCGAAGGATGTGGCGTTTATCATCTGCTGTGTGAACTACGTGTTGGATGCGGTGATTTCCCTTGCATCCATGGCCTCCAACGTGTATGTACAGGATTTGGCGGAAAACGCAGACGAGGTGAAAGCGACCATTTCCACAGGCGTATCCATTAACCATGTAATTACGGTGTTCATTGCTCTGTTTGGCGGCTGGATTTGGCAGACCCTTGGCATTGAACTTTTGTTTATCGCATCGGCGCTTCTTGGCTTGTGTAACAGTGCTTATGCGGCTACCATTAAGACGAAGAAGCAGCGTTTTGAGGCGACCGGGGAATGAAAAGTGAAAAGCTGACAGGCGGAAGTGCGAGCGGAGAACAAAACGGACGAAGGGTAGAACGGAAAGAGAACAGAGCGGACGAAGGGTAGAACGGATAGAGCGCAGAACGGACGAAGGGCAGAACGGACGAAGAACAGAACGAAGGGCAGAATGGACGAAGAGCAGAACGGTCAGAGCGCGGAACGGAAAGAGAAAACAGCAAGGAGATGAAGCGTAGATATGATAACGGATTTCAGCACAAAATTTGAATTTCGGGATATTCGACCGGAGGAAACCATGCAGGCGGTAGAAATTGAACAGATTTGTTTTCCGCCCAATGAGGCGTGCTCAGAGAAGCATATGTCCGAGAGAATTGCGGCGGCACCGGAGCTGTTTCTGGTGGCTGTAGATAAGGAAACAGGACGGATTGCGGGATTTTTAAACGGCTTGTCCACCATGGAAGAAAAATTCCGGGATGAGTTTTTTACGGATATTTCTCTTTACAACCCTGCGGGAGAAAATGTGATGCTGTTGGGGTTGGATGTATTACCGGAGTACCGGGGACAGGGGCTTGCAAGAGAAATTGTAAGGCAGTATTGTAGCAGGGAAAAGAAAAACAATCGACGGAGACTGATATTGACCTGTTTGGATTCCCGTGTGGAAATGTACCTGAAATTCGGATTTCGGGATGACGGCATGGCAAACTCCACATGGGGCGGGGAAGCCTGGCATGAGATGAGCTGTCTGTTATAGCGCGGTGGAATGTGTAAGAACCATGCGGGCAGTAGAAAGGAAGCGTCCGGTAGAGTAGCGCAAAGTAGGAAACGGGGAAGAATGGTAAAATGTGTAACATCGGAGTATAGAAAAGCGAGATACATAAATGCGATTAATACAGATTCCTAAGGATAAATATGATGAATACAGATTGACGCTTTTGTTCGACTGCTATAAGTGGGACCCGCAGTTTCTGGATCACAACACGGTGGCAAGGTACGCGCTGGTGCTTAGCAGAGAGGAGCATGATGAGCTGCGGCAGCTGACTCTGGAGCTGGATAAAGAAACCCGCGCGGCAGAGGAATTTCTAAACCGGCATCAGGAGTTGACGAAGTCATTGGCTTTGCCACGCAGTGTGAAGTGCCAGATGAAGCGGATGGGAAATTATGTACCGGAGCAGCATGTGCGACTGATGCGCTACGACTTCCATCCTACCGTGGAGGGGAAATGGGCAGTCAGCGAGGTAAACAGTGATGTACCGGGAGGCTTCGCGGAGGGCTCGTTTATGCCCCGGGCAGCATTGGAGCTAATTGGAGAAACGGGGCTTTGGTATCAGGATTTCGGTAAAACATTAGCGGATGCGATTACGGGAAAGCTTCCGTCGGGCGGAAGGATTATGCTGGTACACTGTACCTCGTACAGTGATGACAGGCAGGTAATGCAGTTTTTGGGTGACCGTCTGGAGGAAAGAGGCTTCCGGGTCATTTACGGGGCAGCCGACCATGTGAGATTCCGTGAAGGACGGGCGTTCAGTATTTTAGACGGAAATGAAGGAGAACTGGACGGTATTTTTAGGTTTACGCCTTTAGAGTGGCTGACGGATATTAAGCCAAAGCGGTGGCAGGGGTATTTTAACACGACAACCATGTCCTGCAACCATCCGGTGGCAATGTTTGCGCAGACAAAGCGATTTCCGCTTGTGTGGGACAAGCTGGAGCAGCAGGGGATTTCTATGGGGATGTGGAGAAAGCTTTTGCCCGAAACAGTGGAAGTAAAGACTGTAAAGAAGCTGCAAGGGAAGAAGTCCGATACGAAAGAAAAGGAATTTCTTTATAAGCCGGCCTGCGGAAGAGTGGGCGAGAACATTTCCATCAGAGAGGCCTGTGCAGAAGGCGAATATGAGAAAATCATGCGGGATGTGAAAAGGCATCCTAAGAAATATCTGGCGCAAAAACGGTTTCACAGCAAGCCTTTAAACGGGAATGAGGGCGAGCAGTTTCATGTATGCCTTGGCTCCTATACGGTAGACGGGCAGCATGCGGGGTACTATGCGAGAATCAGTGAGTCGCCCCGGATTGACTCCAATGCGGCGGATATCCCCGTATTGATTGAGGGCGAGGTGGCTAAATGACAGGAAAAGAGCTTTATCGGATATGGGCACCGCCGGGGGCAAAATGGGTAGAGTGGGTACGACCGGTTCCTTTTGTGGAATCAGAATCCTGTTCTAAGTTCTACTATGTACCGGAGATGAAGCTATGGGCTGGTAACATCGCTATGAATGTGTGTAATCAAGTGGATAACAGCGACGCGGTAAGGAACATGGCACCGGGAACTGATACAGTCCTAATCGTAGATTTACCCGGTGCGGAAAGTGTGAAAAAGGGAATTGAACTTGCGGGAAAAGGGTATCGTCCCATACCGATTTTTAACGGAACCATAGAACAAAAAGGGGCGAGAGCTACCACGGATAACCAGTCTGTTGTTGAAGCATTGCGGCAGGGAGCGGAGCGATTAAAGACGTTGGAAATTCAGAAGGAGGCACCGCCGGCCTTTTTATTGGACAGTAACCGCTTAAACCGTTTTAAGATGGATGTGTCATTGTTTGACAACAGCTGGGATGTTTATCCCCAGGATTTGCCTTCTGCGGATTATTGTAAGGCACAGGGAGTGCGTAGTGTGGTAGTGATAGGAAAAAGATTCTCAAAGGATTTGAAGAAGATTTTATACGCTTATCAAAAGAAAGGACTGGAAATTTTTCTCACAAACGGTTTTGCAGAGCCTAAGAGAATTCGGATACGGAGACCTCTTAGGAAGGAGAAAGAGTAGAGAGGTAAAAAATTGATTCAGTTTAGCGGTCGGATTGTGCAATTCGGATTTGGTGCGGTGGGAAAAAGCTTTTATGAAAAGGTTGCCCGGGAAATCCGGTTTGACGAGCATAAATATTTTGTCATTACCAGAGAGCAACAGGAATTTGCGGCCTACGTAAATATGGGAGGGCTGGTGGCAAACTTCATTGTCTGCGAGGTCACGAGGGAAAATTTCAGAGAAGCATTTGAACCCTATCTTGAGGAGGGCGACCTG
>JAZQCX010000013.1:0-3410 GCA_045546495.1 Acetatifactor sp.
GGCTGTGACGCGCTGACCTACGTACTGTGTGTGGAGGAGCTTTCCAAGGTCTGCGGTACCACAGGTGTTATTGTTTCCGCACACACCTCTCTGTGCTGTGACCCTATTTTGACCTATGGTACGGAGGAGCAGAAGCAGAAGTATCTGATTCCCCTTTCCAAGGGTGAGAAGCTGGGTGCTTTCGGTCTGACCGAGCCCGGTGCCGGTACGGACGCGCAGGGTCAGCAGACCAAGGCGGTACTGGACGGCGATGAGTGGGTTTTGAACGGTTCTAAGATTTTCATCACCAACGGTAAGGAAGCAGATGTTTATATCATTTTTGCGGTAACCGGAATCATCGAGAAGGGCAACAGAAAGATTAAGGAGATTTCCGCATTTATCGTAGAGAAGGGAACCCCCGGCTTCGACTTCGGTACCAAGGAGAAGAAGATGGGTATCCGTGGCTCTTCCACTTATGAATTGATTTTCACCGACTGCCGTATCCCTAAGGATAATATGCTCGGTAAGCAGGGACAGGGCTTCAAGATTGCGATGCATACTCTGGACGGTGGTCGTATCGGTATCGCAGCACAGGCTCTCGGTATTGCAGAGGGTGCACTGGAGAGAACGATCGCATACACCAAGGAGAGAAAGCAGTTCGGCAAGTCTATCAGCGGCTTCCAGAACACCCAGTTCCAGCTGGCTGATATGGCAACAAAGGTACAGGCAGCACAGATGCTGGTTTACCGCGCGGCTATGAAGAAGGCTGAGTATGCAACCAACCCGAAGGTATCTTATTCCGTAGAGGCTGCAATGGCAAAGCTGTATGCGGCAGAGGTTGCAATGGAAGTGACCACCAAGGCAGTTCAGCTCCACGGCGGCTACGGTTATACAAGAGAGTATGATGTAGAGCGTATGATGCGTGATGCAAAGATTACCGAGATTTACGAGGGAACCAGCGAGGTTCAGAGGATGGTTATCTCCGCATCACTGCTTAGCTAAGCAGAGCAAGGTTAACGAAAACAGACGCTTTGCTTACACAGGCGGCTGAATGGAAAAAGAGAGAATAAGGAGTGAAAATACAATGAAAGTTGTTGTTTGTATTAAGCAGGTTCCCGATACCAAGGGCGGCGTAAAGTTTAATCCCGACGGTACATTGGACAGAGCAGCGATGATGACCATTATGAATCCTGATGATAAGGCAGGTCTGGAGGCGGCATTAAGATTAAAGGATCAGTACGGTGCAGAGGTTACCGTTCTGACCATGGGTCTTCCTAAGGCAGAGGATGTGCTGCGTGAGGCACTTGCAATGGGTGCTGATAAGGGTGTTCTGGTAACAGACCGAGTACTGGGCGGTGCGGACACATGGGCAACCTCCCAGACGCTGGCAGGTGCACTGCGCAATCTGGAATATGATTTGATTATTACGGGACGTCAGGCAATCGACGGCGATACCGCGCAGGTTGGTCCCCAGATTTCCGAGCATCTGGATATCCCCGTAATTTCCTACGCACAGAACCTGAAGATTGAAGGTGACAGCGTGATTGTAGAGCGTCAGTTTGACGACAGATATCATGTTTTAAAGGCAAAGATGCCTTGTCTGGTAACGGCTCTGGCAGAACTGAACGAGCCCAGATATATGACGCCCGGCGGAATTTTCGATGCATGCAAGGCAGAGATTACCGTATGGGGCAGAGCTGATTTGAAGGATGTTGAGGACTCCAACTTAGGTCTCAAGGGTTCCCCGACCCAGATTGCGAAGGCTTCCGATAAGGTAAGAAAGGGTGCCGGTGAAAAGGTTGCTCTTGACCCTACAGATGCGGTTGACTACATTGTTGGCAAGCTGAAGGATAAGCACGTAATTTAAAATACGGCAGAATGTTTGAAATCGAATAGATGGAGGAAGAACAATGAATTTGGAAGAATATAAAGGCGTATATGTCTTCGCACAGCAGGTAGACAACGTGATTAACGGCATTGCCTTCGAGCTTATCGGTAAAGGTAAGGATTTGGCGGAGGCGCTCGGTACAGAGGTAACTGCTGTTCTGGTAGGTAGTGATGTAAAGGGACTGGCAGACGAGCTGGCAGAGTACGGTGCAGATAAGGTCATCGTGGTAGATGATCCCGAACTGAAGGAGTACAGAACCGAGCCTTATGCCCATGCGCTGGCATCTGTAATCAAGCAGTATAAGCCGGAGATTTTCCTGGTTGGAGCTACTGCAATCGGACGTGACCTTGGTCCCCGTGTTTCTGCAAGAATCCACACCGGTTTGACTGCTGACTGTACACAGCTTGAAATTGGTGATTTCCCGCTGAATCCGATTCCCGGAAGAGAGCAGAAGCACAATCAGCTTTTGATGACCCGTCCTGCATTCGGCGGAAATACCATTGCAACCATTGCGTGTCCTGATTTCCGTCCTCAGATGGCAACTGTTCGCCCCGGTGTTATGCAGAAGAGAGAGAAAATTGCCGGTGCAAAGGCAAATGTAGAAGAGTTCAATCCCGGCTTCACTCCGGACAATAAGTATGTTGAAATTCTGGAGATTGTAAAGGCAGTATCCGATACGGTTGATATCATGGATGCAAAGATTCTGGTATCCGGTGGTCGTGGTGTCGGCAGTGAAGAGAATTTCAAGATGTTGGAGGATTTGGCAGAGGTTCTGGGCGGAACCGTAAGCTGTTCCCGTGCAGTTGTAGACGCAGGCTGGAAATCCAAGGATTTGCAGGTTGGTCAGACCGGCAAGACGGTTCGTCCCAACGTTTATTTTGCAATCGGTATCTCCGGTGCGATTCAGCATCTGGCAGGTATGGAAGAGTCTGACCTGATTATTGCAATCAACAAGGATGAAACTGCACCTATTTTCGATGTGGCCGACTACGGCATTGTAGGCGACCTGAACAAGATTGTTCCGGCCCTGACCGAGAAGCTGCGTGCTGAAAAGGCTAACAAGCAGTAAATAAAAGTAACCTCAAACCCCGCGGGACGCTTCGGCAACCGCGGGGTTTTTGCGCGCCTGCCGCCTCTCCGTCGCAGTCGCCGTCTCCTGTCGCCGCTATGCTCCGCCCGTTCGCCTGCTTATGTCTCGTCCGTCGCCGTCTGCGCCTTGCCTCCGCGGTTTCCTATTCCCGGAAACGCGGGGCTTCGCATCTGTTTTACTAACAGGACGAGTAAGTCTGTCGAAAGTGACGGGTCGCGTGAGAGTCGACATCCATGTCTCCGCTCACGCTGGCGCGAACGTCCTGTTCGCGCCACCCTGTTACGGAATCGTCCTGTAAGTAAAAAGACGATGCTCTCGCAGCGTTTCCGGGAACAGGAGACCGTGGAGGCAAGAGGCAGGCGGGGCGGGAGCCGCGACAGGCGCATAGGCAGGGGACGGTGACGGGTGAGGTACAGTGGTGTGCTGCGATGGACAGGGCGCACAGTGGGTCGG
>JAZQCX010000014.1:0-31683 GCA_045546495.1 Acetatifactor sp.
ACTTAGCTACAACTCCTTGGCTCACAGAACGACATGGCTACGATCCGACTTTACAATGTTACTCTCCCCGATGAAATCCGCAACAAACGCATTTACCGGCTCGTTATAAATATCGGTAGGCTTACCGATCTGCTGTATCTTACCCTCGCTCATAACCACGATGGTGTCAGACATGCTGAGTGCCTCTTCCTGGTCATGGGTAACGAAAATAAAGGTAATTCCCGTATTCTTCTGAATCTTCTTCAGTTCCTGCTGCATATCCTTACGGAGTTTTAAATCGAGTGCTCCCAGAGGCTCGTCCAAAAGCAGCACTTTAGGCTCATTTACCAACGCTCTCGCGATGGCTACACGCTGCTGCTGACCGCCGGAAAGGCTGGTTACACGACGGTTCTCGAAACCGGACAGCATTACCATGTCCAACATCTTCTTAACCTTTTCCTTAATCTCCGCCTTGGGAACCTTTTTCTCTCTCAAGGGAAACGCAATATTCTCAAACACATTCAGATGCGGAAACAGGGCATATTTCTGGAATACAGTATTTACATGACGCTTATGGGGCGGAACATCGTTGATACGCTGGTCCATAAAAATAACATCTCCCTGATCGGGAAACTCAAAGCCGCCGATAATTCTAAGGGTTGTTGTCTTACCGCAACCGGAGGGTCCAAGCAACGTAATAAACTCATTGTCATGGATGTCCAGACTGATGTTATCCAGTACCACTTCCCCCTCGAACGCCTTGGAGATGTTTTTCAGCTCAATTACCTTTTTCATCCTCGTTTCTCCTGTTTCTTTTGTGTTTATATCTAAACGAAAGTACACCACCGAATATCTACACTGCATTTTGCTTCCCGGGAAGCCTCCCCTTTGCAGAAAAAGACTTTTACGTAAACAAAAAAGCACGCTGCAATTTGCAGCATGCTACTTGTATACGCTGTATTTCGATTGCCAAAGCCCTCTCAGGTACTTTCCGCCGCCCGCCTTCACCGCTCCCGCATCAGATCAGCTTTGAGGATGTTTCCCGCCGGACAGTTCATCGAATCACAATTAGATCAGAGTCTATATAGCAAAGATTACTTTTACCACTCTTATTGACCATTTCACAAGTTCATGCCGCAAAGGCACATTCGGTTTATAGTAACCAACTTATAAAACTGAGCTTTTAACTCAATCAATAAGGCAACAGAACAACAAAAGTTGCCAACCTTGCTTTGGAAAAAACTCTTTCCAATTGAGATCTTTCACAGTATATAATAAACCATTTCAAATGTCAATAAAAAACATTACGGATGAAGCGGTATACTGTCAGTGGCCGAACTTGAACGCGGGTCTACCGCCTGCAAACCCGCATAGAAAGGAGCTTGCCGGAGTGCTGACTTGGGGTGTGTAAACGGAGTGTAAACAACAACTAATAATATTGTTCTTCTATCTCAATCCCCACAATATAAAACTTTGTTACTTCTCCAAACTGGTTGCCAACTTCCCCAAACAACCGAAATATTTCATCTACTGAATATGCTTGATCGGCATATGTTTGTGCGCCAAAAACTATCGGATCATCAAAAGGACACACATCTCCTGCTTTATATTCTGTCTTACTAATTACTTTTCTAATAGCAATTATAAGCGGTTCTATTTCTTTAGGAAAACTAGAACATATATCTTGTCCTGAACATTTTTTTAATTCTGTTATTATAAATGGTTTATTAATCCCTTTTACTTTTTGTTTTAAACTCTTGCAAACAATAAGTGATAATAGATTGTTTTTATATGTAAAGAAATTTTTGATGACTAAATAATCTTTTTTTGTATTCCAAAATTCAGTCATGATTGGTGTTGTTTCCGTTGTTTTATTTATATAAGCAACTTCGCAAATCTCCCTTGAAATCACTTCACATCCCTCCTTCTCTTGCACGTTCGTCTATAATATTATAATTAATAAAATCAAACTTCTCTTTATTTTCTTTATAATATTTTTCTGATGCCTTACATAAAACTGTACATATATGCCGTATACTAATAGTCTGTTCTCTTTCTACAATTTTCAAATTTGCCCCATAGGAAACCCTAGATGTCCCTCCATTTATAGAATCCGAATCCGTAAGAATAAGTGCAAATTTGTCTACTTTACATCGTTCTTCATTAATTTCACTAGCATCAACATCAGGAGTTCCCTGATGCAAAAAAGAATTACGTAATGAGTATAGTATTTCCTCACTCAAATACGGCATATCATCACCATATGGAGAAGAAGGCTTTTCGTGTTCACAAACAAACTCTTTACACCATTTTTTATATCTTCCTCCTACACGCAAATTACCATATGCAGCTTTTCCGCATATATCTGGTAATGTTAAAGCTAATGCTAACGAAGCAAAATAACACTCTTGCTCTAATGCTCTATTAATATCCGAAATAATAATATTTATCATTTTTCACCTCTATTACCAGAGCTTTTTACTTCTAAAATTCTCTGCTTTATTAAATCAACACTCAAGTCATCCCAATAATTTATATATACCAAGGTGATATTATTCAAATCACTTAATCGCTTTTTTTCAGAATCTCTTTCTATTTGTTTTTGGAAGCTATCTTCTCCGCCAAATATTTCTACTGGTTCAAAATGTTGTTTTCCTTGATATTCAATAGCAAGTCTCAATTTAGGTATATAAATATCATACGACATTTGGCTGTTACCGCGTCGCAAAAATTCTGGTCGATATTGATGAAACAGTGAAAATTTTGGATAAATTTTTCTTACTAGTTCATATACTATTTGCTCTGACTTCCATTTATTTTCCGGTATAATATATTCATATCTATCTACATCATCATACTTTCCATCTGTAATATCGGCTAAAATTTCAAAGTTCCTCTTCTTTGTGTATGTAGTTAGCCAAAAATATTTCATCCCCTTTTCTTCAATTCCTAGTTTTCCCCCTTGCAAATTATCTTTTCGCCAAGAAATATCGTATTTTCCCTGCCAACGTCCCATTATGATGTCATACATTTCTTCATCGTACACAAAAGAGTATTTCAGTCCATGCCATTTATAATACCTTTTTGTGTATCAACAACCAAAAGCACCATATTAACACCTCTACACAATTTGTATTTATTATAACATACATCCGTCCCTTTTCAATCGTTCATATAGCAAACCAGTCTCTCCTGTTGACCGCCTAATCTTTTCTTTATACAACAAAGTCCAAGATGCCTGATTTTTTGTATAATCACGATTTGTTTCCGGGAAAAATGAACGGCAGAAATATTTATCCTCGTTTCCCTTGGCAAGAAAAACAAACACCTTCTTTTCATTCAGAGTATTCTTCATTAAGTAATCGGCGCTTATCAATGAATAGGCATTTTTCTTTTCGTTATACTTGAATATTGTGTCATTACTGTCGAATAGTTCTTCCAAGGAAGGAAGCAAGTCTACTCTTTCCGCTATTTGTTTATAAAAGTCGGAAGACTCAATCCGTTCTCTTGTTAATTTTCTTTCCTTTATTTCATCATAAATTTTCCCTCTGTCACGCCTCAATTCCGGTCTATCCGCAAGATACTGTAATCCCATCAGGTGAAAACAATCCTTTTTGTCAAACATCACCCTAAATGAAACTGCTTCTCCTTTTCTTCCTAATGTGAGGCGATACTCCACATCCAGCAATGAAGCAAACGCATCCACACAATCATAAATATTATGCATACCCTCGCCTTTCTCTCGTAAAAAAAAGACCCTGCAACTGCAGAGTCTCTTTTATCATTTTCTTTCGATTGCCGATGCAATCTAGCCGGATTGTGGTAAATGAAAACCCTTATAAAGCTAACAAGGCACTGCTTTCCGGCACAACACCTTGCTTCACCGCTTTGACCGACACTCAAGTTGCCCGTCTTTAATATTATACTACTGCAAAAGAATATATATGTCAATTTATTTTAATGCATCACGAGTCCGTCTCCATCTTCTTTTTCACATCTTCTATCCCAATTTTATACGCCATAAGTCGTAACAAATATTCCGGCATCTGTCGGTTTCCAAGCTCCCAATCCTGTACTGTCCGATAAGGAATCCCAAAATATTCAGCAAACTCTATTTGTGAACAGGTTTATTTAAATTTTGTTTGCATTTTCTCCCCTCTCACCACCATAATCACCGACACGCTCGTATCCCACTGCTTCTCGCCCCGGTCATACAGCGCAATTCGCCGGTCATACCTTTCATTGGCAAGCCGCTTCATTTCCTCGCATTCCTGCACGGTAAAATGATCCGGCATGGTATGTAATACCGATTCGATTGCATCAAGGGCTTCATATCGGTTGGCATGAATCATGTCATGTGCCATGACGGCTGAATATTTTGGATTGTCCGGCGTTAAATCAATGGTGGCGTACCCCGTGCGGATTTCGCGAAAACCGTACTGCTCCATGGCAGCAGGCAGTTCTGCCTCACTCATGGGGTACTTACATACGGAAAACCTGTCCAGCGAATCATCGTATTTTGCCGCCTTTTCCCAGAATTGCTCCTCGTAACCATTCTTTGCCGTACATTTAGGTGCAATATGGATTCCTTTTCGGGAGGACAAAACAAGACAGATTCCGCCCGGCTTTAAAACACGAAGCTGCTCCCCGTAAAACCGCGCAGGTTCAATATGCTCACTCACCGTATTTGATATGGTTACATCAAAGATTCCATCCTCAAAGGGCAAATCTGTAGCGTCCCCTTCCACAAACCGGATTCCTGCCTCATGTGCCTTTGCAAATTCGATAAAGTCACTGTCCCTATCCACCGCCGTAATCTCCGCATTTGGGTACATCCGTCTAAGCGCCCCCGCAAGTGCCCCCGGACCGCACCCAATCTCCAAAATCTTCAGCGCCTTTTTCTTATCCAGCCCGAACAACTCCTCATACTGCTTTGCAAACACCGCATCAAATCTAAGTTTTCTTGAATAGTATAATGTGTTTATTCCCTGTACATATTTTGACCAAATAACATTTCTCTCCATACGCTTTTCCACCCTGATATCCTCCTTGAATTTCAATTTGCAAACCCGGTTACAGATTAATCCGCTTATTCTACAATTAGTGTCGACATGATTATTTTATCAAATTCGGAAAAAAGGTATAGACTTGTATTATAATTTATTATATACTACATACTATCTGATGCCCAAATTTCTTTGGGCATTTTTGTTGCCCTTAATACAGAAAAGCCGGAAGTCTCAACCTTCCGGCTTTCACCATTTTCACCTAATCACAGTTGCAGCGGTCACGTCCCGAAACAGGAACGTACTCCTGCCAGGTTCTCGTCTCTTTGCATCCGCAGTCTGCATTCCCGTAGCCGTTGTTTCTTTCCCAAGAACGGTCACAATCTTTGTCACGTACCTGTTCGAAGCTTCTTTCTGCCATACAATCGCAGCTGTGCTCTACATTTCTTTCCGCCATACAGCCACACTCAACATTTCTTTCCATGCAACCACAGTCTGCATTTCTCTCTGCCGTGCAACCCCGATTCATAGGGAACACACAGTCATTTTCCCGTTCACACCCGCAGCCGCAATCCCTGTCATGTTCTCTGACACAGGCTCTTTTGTTTTCTACACATCTGCTTTTGCAGGAAGAGGTACCGCAGGTACAACCACATCCGCTTTTTCCCGAGCCACCGCAACAGCAAAGCAGCAACAATACAACTAAACAATTCATAAAATACTCCGTTTTATGCTTTATCTTAGCATATTCTCACGGAGTTCAAGGTGTGCCTGCCCATGCTGCATTTTCTTTTTTCTGTTGCAAGGCTGAATCATTTTTTACCGGAAGCACTATTTCTGTTTCCGAACCAGTTCCTTTTTAATACAGGCAAAGGTTTTCTTTTCTCCCTCTTCCGCCAGCATAATAAGCATCCGTTCCAGCTTTTCCTTTGTTTCGGGATGAAGCAGCTCGTCGGATTTTCCGGTTCCTTTACGGTAATATTTCAATGCCGATGCATCCGTATAAGCCTTGCCCTCGTAATTTTTCGCTGCGGCAATCCGGTCTATAATCATTTCTGCCACATACCTGTCCGGCATAGGCACCGGAACCAGCCTTCCGGGTTGCCCGATATTGTAATCGAACCAATATTCATAATGATGTCTGTTGCGCCCCTTATGGTGAAGCCACGCCGAGGAATATCCGATTTCCTCACGCTCTGCATTGTTGGGGCTTCTGGTTCCCTGATAATACTTTACCCCAACAAAAAATTCCGAAGGACTGTATTTCGACAAGTCATGTAAAATCCCCTGTTTGTATAAGCCGATTTGAAAGCATCCCTTCATCACCAGCAGCTTATGCCTCGTAATTGTTTTAAAATGTCTCCATATTTTACCCATTTGCTTCTAAATCATATCTCCGTTTCTTTTCGCGGCTTCATTTTTGCTTTCTGCCCTTTTTTTCTGTGCTGCCCCTCTTTTTGTGCTGCCTTTTTTCTGTGCCGTTCTTCTTTCTATGCGGTTCTACTCCCTTAGCTCCGGTCTCCCGCGTTAGGACAGTTCCCCGCGTATACCGCTACACAGCCGCTTCCGAGGCTGCATATTGTTGTTCCGTATCTATCCATTTCTTTCTGCCCGGCTGCTGCACCCGGATTGCCGGACATATTCTGCTTTCCTTCCAAATCATCCGTCGCAAGTAGCTCCGCCTTTCCTGTTGCAATTACCTGCTCCCAACCATAACCGTCCGGCAGCTTTGGCAACGCAAGCTTCGCTTCCTGCCCCGGTACCGTATTCAGATTCATTGCAAGATACAGAAACTCAGCCTTACACTCCGCAGCTTTTCCGCAATATAAAATGCCTGCCCGGGGGATGCCGGCATCTGTTTCCGGCTTCCAAGGCTCCCTGCCGTGATAAGATATCTCAGGATATCCTGCGCCGTTCATATCCGTCATGCGAAGTTCCCGCTCAGGTCTCAGTATTGCATACCTTTTCCGAAGCATTACCAGCTGTTTCCAAAAATCGAGGATTTCCCGATTTTTAGCTGCGTCCTTCCAGTTTAACCAGGTAACCGGACTATCCTGACAATAAGGGTTATTGTTGCCACCCTGGGAATTCCCGAATTCATCTCCCATAAAAAGCAGCGGCGTGGACTGGGAAAACAGCAGCATACAAAGCGCATTCTTAATGCGGCGCAGACGAAGCTCCTTTACTCTTGTCTTCTTCGTTACACCCTCTTCTCCACAGTTACTGCTGTAGTTATAATCGCTTCCGTCCCTGTTGTCCTCCCCGTTTGCTTCGTTATGCTTCTGTTCATAAGACACCATATCCATCAGGGTAAAGCCGCCGTGATTTGCAAAGAAATGGATTCGTCCCAGCTTTGCGGGAATATGGCGCATCTGGTATAACGCTGCCTCTGTCATTCCCTCGTCACCCCGCAGGAACCTGCGCATTGTACTTAAATAATCCTCCCTGTACAGGGAAAGCATTCCGCTGTTACCTTCCACACGGTTCCGCCCATACCCATCCGTATTTACATAGTCATACCACAGCTTCGTATGGGAAAGCATTTCATCTGCCGCAATCATCTCAATGGGCAACTCTGCTCCCATCAGATGAAAGCCGTCCACATGATATTCACTGACCCAAAACCGAAGTACTTCGATTACCTCAAAGCCCTTTACTTCCACCGGGAAATAAAACTGCATCACCAGCTCCATTCCCGCCGCATGAAGTATCTTCACCAAATCCTTAAATTCTTTTATTCCGTTTCCACGGTATGCATAAGCCGCCTTAGGCGCATAATAATAGCCCCTTTTATAGCCCCAGTAATTCAGTCGGGGCTCCTCTCCCGCCGGAAGTTCCGTAAATTCATAGGCCGGCTGAAGCTCCAGCGTAGTCATTCCGATTTCCTTAAAGTAAGGGATTTTCTCAGCAATTCCCGCAAAGCACCCCTTTGCCTTCACCTCGGAGGAGATATGCTTCGTAAAGCCTCTAACATGAAGGCAATAAACAAGACTGTCCTTCATGGAAAGCCCCGGTGCCCTGTCTTCCTGCCAATCATAGCTTTCTGTAGGAATTACCGCCCGTAGCGCACTGTCTTCACGTCTTGTTCCGAAAGGCAATTTCTCCGCAAAGGCTCTTGCGTTCGGGTCAGGCACCAGCCTCTCTTCCTCATAAAAAGCATAGGCGATTTCCGACGCTTTTCGTCCTTTCAGGAATTTCGTATGAATATTGCCTATCCGCTCCGCAGGCAAAAAAAGTTCCCTGCAAAGCTCCGCACCGGTTTTTCGGTCATACAAAACAATCCCGCAGTTTTCTTTCCGGGATGCAAAAGCGAACCTGATTCCGCCGTTTTCCGCGTGTGCTCCTAATGGATACGGCTTTGTACGTCTAACCGCTTTTTTCGTCATGTAATCCCTTCCTTTCGCTATGTTTTAAGCTCTTTGGTGCATTTTCTCATGCTTTGCTCTCCCCATACGAAAGCAGAACACTAAGAAATGATTTATTTTATTGTAACATATTCCGTCCGGTTACGCTACTTTCTCATTTCTGCTTGCGTACTTGTCCCAAAAAGGATATACTGTATGCGAAGTCGTTGATTTCTATACTTTAGGAGGTGTTTCCCATGGCAAAGAATCAGAATTACGAAGACGAAGAAATGACTGTTGAACTGGAACTGGAGGACGGCACCAACGTAAATTGTGCCATCATTACCATTCTCACCGTTAATTCCAAGGATTACATCGTACTGCTTCCCTTAAATGAGCAGGGTGAGAACGAGGATGGCGAGGTTTGGTTCTACGGCTACAGTGAGAATCCTGATGACCCTAACGAGGAGCCCGAGCTTACTTATATCGAAGATGATGATGAGTATGAAAAGGTTGCTGAGGCATTCGATGAGTATCTGGATAACTGCGAGTTCGATGAATTGGTAGAAGAAGAATAAAGAATCGGATTTAGAAATCTGGAAGGCAGTCTGGGGCTTTTTTCCGTACCGGTCAGGTACATCAGCTCCAGGCTGTTTTTTGCTCTTGTCATCCCCACATACAATATACGCCGCTCCTCCTCGGCCTGTTTTTCCTCTACATTGCGCCCGTACGGGTACACTCCCTCGTTACAGTCGGGAATAAAAACCGTATCAAACTCCAGTCCCTTGGAGGCGTGCACCGTCATCAGTTGAACCGGAACGGATTTCCCTTGGAGCCGTTGCTCACGGCTTTCCGTTGCGCTACGCTCCGCATTATGCTGTCGCCCTACATCCTGTGCGCGTTCATACAGCCGCTTTACCTCCCGTGTTGCCTCCCCGTATAATCGCTGTGCCTCCCGCCACTCTGACAGGCTTTCATACCCTTCCGTATCCGTTTTCACAAACGCCAGTACCTCCTGCCATTCCTGCCACTTTTCCGGCCTCCCCGCCGCCAGTTCCTTCAGATGCTTCTCATATCCCACGGCCTTTAACAGATACGTTATAGTTGCTTTTAAAGGAAGCGTTTTCATAAAGAACAACTGCCTGCGAAGCTTTTCCATTTCCGTATGCTTCGAGTCCAGTCCCTCCCGCGCCGCAGTTTCCCTGCTGATAAACCGACCGGGTTTATTCACAATGCGAAGCAGGTCTTCCCTGCTTCCCGTTCCCTCTGAAAGGGAAAGATACGCCATAATATCCTGCACAACAAAGTGCTCATAAATGCTCTTTCCCTGCTCCTTCATGGTATACGGAATGCCTGCCTTGCGAAGCAATGCAGCAAAGCTCTGCATGGCAATATTTGTCCGAAACAGTACAGCTACGGTCTGCGCTTCCGGCACCGTTTTTTCCACAGCACCCTGTACTGTCATGTCCACGGCTTCCGTAGTCTCTTGTGTCGCCGAACAACACAAAAACCGCAGTCGCTCCACCAGATACATCTGCTCCTGCTCCCTTCCCGGAAACGTACGCAGCCTTACGCCTGCCTCTTCGTACGCTTCTGCACCCACCTCTCCTTTTGCTGCCTCTCCTTTCGTTGCCTCTCTTTTCGCTCTCTCCTCTTTGTACAGCCCGCCTTTTGTAATTAGACCTTTGTATATCTCTTTCCTACTTATCCTATCATTATTTCTCACTCTGCCGGATTTCAGTTCCTTAGCAAAACGTTCCTTACTCCCCTCCATAATTTTCAGGGATGTCCTTACAATTTCCTCTGTACTGCGGTAATTAATGTTAAGCAGTAGTCGATGTGCCCGGAATTCCTCCTCAAACTGCTTTAAACACCGGGGTGCAGAACCGCGGAACCCGTAAATGGACTGGTCATCATCTCCCACCGCAAAAATATTGTACGGCGGAGGAGAAAGCAACTTTATAATCTCGTATTGTATCGGGTTGATGTCCTGAAATTCATCAATTAAAATATGGGAGAACCGTTTTTGCCACCTTTCCCTAATTGCCGGATGCTCCTCTAAAAGCCGCTTACATTCAAACAACATATCATCAAAATCAAGCACCTCTTCTGTCTTTACCTGGCGCGCATATTCTTCATATATCTCCCAAAAGCTTTGTTGATACTCTAAGGGCACCTTCCCCAACGTCTCCTGCCGGTTACCGGTATTTTTAAAATAGCTGACCGCTGAAAGCAAAGAAACAGCATCCTCCCGATAATCTGTATATCCGGCGGTTTCTCCCATTTCGCTCTTTCTCTTTTTTAATATTGGAATCATAAAACGGATTTTTTCGGAATTAGTAAGTAACTTCTGAGAACGAAAGACTTTAGATTCTTTCAGAATGAAATAGAAAACAGAATGAAAGGTTCCGAAATTGACGGGACAGAACTCTTTTTTACTTTCCCGGAAGCGTTGCTGCATAGAAGCGGCGGCTTCCCTTGTAAAGGTAATCACCAGAATTTCCTCCGGTGCGATTCCCTGCTCTAACAAATATAAAATACGTTGAACGATGGTGAAGGTTTTCCCGGAACCGGGACCCGCCAACAGTAAAAGCGGGCCCTCTCCCCGGATCACAGCCTTACGCTGTGCATCATTTAGTTTTTCATAATCAGGCATTCTGAAGCTTTTCGATGCCCTTTCTGATTCTCTTTAAGGTCTCTTCCTTACCCAGAACCTCCATAATTTCAGTTGCCCCCGCAGGAGTCATCTGCTTACCGGAAACTGCGGTACGGATAGGCCACATAACATAGCCGTTCTTCACACCCTTCTCTTCAACGTACTTCACCAACATCTGATACAGCCCGTCATTGCTGTAATCCTCCTGCGCCTCCAAAAGAGGAAGCACATCTGTAAGAACGGTCAGGGAGGATGCGCTGTCCGTCTTCATTTTCTTATGGCTGTACATTGCCACATCATACTCCGGCAATTCCTCGAAGAAGTCCACATGCTCCGTAATATCGGGGAATACCTCTATACGGGTCTTCACCATTGCAGCAATCTTCTTCAAATCAAAATCCTTCTTCAAAACCTGCTTCAAATAAGGTTCTGCCAGCTCATAGAACTTATCAAAATCCATTGCCTTAATATATTCACCGTTCATCCAGCGAAGCTTTACAATATCAAACACTGCAGGTGACTTGCTGATTCTGCGGTAATCAAACTCCGCAATCAGCTCCTCTAAGCTGAAAATCTCACGGTTACCCTCGGGAGACCAGCCCAGAAGCGCAATATAGTTAACGATTGCCTCCTCTACAAAGCCCTGCTCCAGCAAATCCTCAAAGGAGGAATGTCCGCTTCTCTTAGACAGCTTCTTATGATTCTCGTCGGTAATCAGAGGCAGATGTACATACACCGGACTCTGCCAGCCGAAGGCATCATACAGTCTCTGGTACTTAGGGGAAGAAGAAAGGTACTCATTTCCTCTTACCACATGGGTAATGTTCATGGTATGATCATCCACCACGTTCGCGAAATTATAGGTGGGATAACCGTCGGACTTAATCAAAATCATATCATCCAGCTCGGAATTTTCTACCACAATTTCTCCGTACAGCTCGTCCACAAAGGCAGTCTTACCCTCGGTGGGGTTATTCTGGCGGATGACAAAAGGCTTTCCTGCCGCAAGGTTTGCCTCAATTTCCTCCTTGGAAAGCTTCAGGCAATGCTTATCATAGATGCTGATTTCCTTACCCTCAACCACCTCGGTCTTTAAGCTTGCAAGGCGCTCCTTATCGCAGAAGCAGTAATAAGCCTCACCCTTCTCTACCAGTTCCTTCGCATATTTCATATATATACCGGTCTTCATACGCTCACTCTGTACATACGGGCCCACGCCGCCGTCCTTATCGGGACCTTCATCATGAATCAGACCTGCCTTTTCCAGCGTGCGGTAGATAATCTCTGTTGCGCCTTCCACAAAGCGCTCCTGATCCGTATCCTCAATGCGGAGCATAAAATCTCCGCCCGCATGCTTTGCAAGAAGATATTCGTACAATGCGGATCTCAAATTTCCCACATGCATTCTTCCCGTAGGGCTGGGTGCGTATCTTGTTCTGATTTTCATATTCGTTACCATGCCTTTCCTTCACCTGTGGTCTTTGAACCACAGAGACAAATTTCCGTACAATTTTATGCACTATCCTTCTTTTAACAAAAGCTCTGTTTCTTGTATCACTATTCTCGTCTCGCCATGGGTTCTATACCCTTTCCCGAAAACAGCCATTTGAAAGATATTTTAGTCTGTTTTAACGCAAAGTGCAACTCTTAATTTGCTTCCTCAGGAACCTTTTTGGTTGCCTCGGCTTTAAAGCGCTCTACTTCCTTATGTGCCTGCTGGATGGCAATATTGGTTCCCGCACCGGCCACACAGCCGCCGGGACAAGCCATTCCCTCTATCAGGCAGCCGTTTTTCTTCCCGGCCTTTGCAAGCAACAGCATCTTTTTACATTCCGCAAGGCTCTCCGCATGCTCAATCTTCACTTCCGTTCCCGGGTAATAAGTTTTAATGCATTCCTCAATAGCACTTGCCACGCCGCCTGCCACACCGTAGCCTCTGCCGGCTGCGGTTGCATCCTGCATTTCATCCATCGCCTTAATTTCCTCTAACAGGATGCCCTTTGCCTCGAACATACCCGTAAGTTCCTCAAAGGTAATCACAAAATCCACATCGGAACGGATGGTTCTTCGGCTTGCCTCCAGCTTCTTGGAAGCGCAGGGACCGATAAACACAACAGAAGCATCGGGATGCTCTTTCTTAATGATTCTTGCGGTTGCCACCATGGGCGTCAGCTCGTTACTGATTTTATCAATGGTTTCCGGGAACAGATTTTTCGCCATAACGGACCAGGACGGGCAACAGGAGGTCAGGGCAAAAGCCTGCTTTCCGCTTGCCACCTCTTTTACATAGTGCTCCGCTTCCGCCATACAGCCTAAATCCGCACCGATTGCCGTCTCGTATACATCCGCAAAGCCAAGCTCCTTTAATGCCGTCTTAAACATATCCGGCGTGACCTTCGGTCCGAATTGTCCCACAAAAGCAGGTGCAACCTGCGCGATAATTTTCCTGCCTGACTGCATGGCGCGAATGAGCTGGAAAATCTGGGACTTATCCGCAATGGCACCGAAGGGACAGCTCACCATACATTGTCCGCAGGATACACACTTCTCGTTGTTAATCACCGCGCGTCCGAAGCGGTCTGATTCAATTGCACCCACACCGCAGGCAGACTTACAGGGACGTTCCTTATGGCAGATGGCATCATAAGGACAAACCTCTCTGCACTTACCGCATTTGATACACTTTTCCTGATCGATAACGGACTTTCCGTTTACCATGGAAATTGCACCCTTAGGACACACACTCTGACAGGGATGTGCCACACAGCCCATGCAGGCACTTGTTACCTCGTACAAGTTCTCCGGACAGGCGTTACACGCAGAAGGAATCACCTGCATCAGCGGCGGCTCATAATATTTTTCATCAATATTACTTTCCTCCAAACCTTGGGTCAGATGCCCCGGACGTTCCCTGTTTTCCGGTCGCAGACTCATTCCCATGGCAAGGCGGATACACTCGCGGATAATCGCTCTGTCACGGTACACGCTCTCCAAGTACCTGGACTCCTCGTAATCCACGATTTTATAGGGCAACGCCTCCATATCATCCTTTAAATTTGTGGAATGATAGGCAAGGTTTGCCACTTCCTTAAACACTCTTCTTCGACGCTTTCTTACCGGGGTATCAATTCCTCGCATGTTACTCATGGTCGCATGAATCTCCTTATCAGGTTTAAATGATATTTTTTTAACAATGTTTCCGCTTTTATTAAAACATAGCTCTCATTTAAAATCAAGTCCCTCTTTGTATCACACGGCAAAAGCCACACGCAACTTCATCACAATTACGCCTTACGGAATGCGCTCTCCCCACCGGAAATCAACTGCTGTGCATCCTTCAGGTTTTTCGGTAAATCCTCTCTGATGAAATCCAGTACCATAATGGTATTTAAGCAGAACTGGGATGCAAAGTTGGTACTAATCCAAGGGATTTCAACAAGCTGCTCCCGGTTTCCCGCATCGGGAACCAACGTCCTTGCAAAGCCCTCCGCACTGTCTTCCTTCAACAGCGTCTGTAAAAGAATTTTCCAGGTGCGCTCTGCCAAAACCTTATCCTTCAGATACCATGCACCGTAAGCTGCAACAGCGGATGCCATAAAAGGCAGGGAAAATTCCCGATTGCCTACCAATCCATTTGACTCCTTTAGCTGCTCTTCTCTCGGCAGATAATAAAACCGTCCCAGCTGTGCCAGCATCCCTTTCCAGTCTTCATCCTCCAGCAAATCCGCCATTTCACTCCATACGGAGGGGGCTCCCATGCACACCTGCAGGTGACAGCCGCCGGTGGTTCGCTCCCCTATGTAGCGCAAGTGACAGCTTCCCGGGTCAAATTCAAAGTCAGGGCCGGACACCAGCTGTAAAGGTGCCTGCTTAATATCCTCGATGCCCACCAGAATCTTATCACGATATTTTGTGTCATTAAACCGCTCCCACTGGGTCATCCAGTTTGAGCAAAGGGAGGACCAGTCCGGACCGCTTCTTGCGTGGCTCGGATATACCATGTCCTTCTTGTCGAAGAAATCTCCTAAAGGATCTTTATTCAGGAAACTTAATTCATTGTCCTTCAGTTCCTCAAAAATATCCTCCAGTCTCCTGTCCCCTGTCAGATAATAATAGTATCTGTGATGGGCTGCCATAGCGATACGGGCTTCCTTACAAGGGCATCCCCAGTGACTGACGTTGTGTCTGGAGCCAAGTCCCTTATATTTCCCCATATGATAAACATCCACCTCGGATGCATGGCGGGACATTTTTTCCGCCATACGGAATAGGTCTCCGTCGCCGGTTCGCAGGAAGGAAAGCCACAGCCATAGGGTCGGCACCAGCTCCGTGTTTGCCCATGCGTAGCCGCCTACGTCATATTTCCATGTATGACGAACTCCGTCATAGGTATGCATAAAGTCTCCGTAATTGAACATACCGTACCAGTTGCGCTGTTCAATTTCCTGACGATAAAATTCTACCGCTTCCTGCAACTGCTTTTCCAGCCACTTTTCCGTTTCCGTCTCATAAGAAGGTAACGACCAGTAACCAAAGGCTCTCATTTCATGGTAAAACTCGGGTGTTCCAACATAAATTGCGGGATGATTGACCAGGTTGGTAAATTCCTGCAAAAAGGTATCGGTAGGTATCATTTCTTCCGAAAAGGTAACGGTACATTCGTTTGTGCAGGCGATTCCCACCGGGTCAGCTCCCTTGTAATCGTAGCCTTCATAACAAACCTGATTATAGCCTCTGTCCGCATAGTGCCTGAAATCCATGACAGGCGCATCCGGCGCCCAGAACCAAAGCGTTGCTTCCGCTGTTTCCGAAACATTTTCCGCATTGCTTTCCATGGAAGACTGCTTCGCTCCGCTAAGCCCCTTCACGGTAACACCCGACGGGTATTTCTCCCAGAAATCACGGATTGCGGCAGTCACACAGCCATATTCCGAGCCAAAGGAAAAACCGCCTGCCGTTCTTGTTCCGTGGACACAATCAATGGCATTCAGGTGGTCTCCCGCCAGCTTTTTCCGCAGGGAAAAATGGCTGACACTATCCTGACAGAGTCTGTATTCATCCCATACAGGAACATCCTGAAGCATTTTACGTGCAAGTACTTCCTCTTCACCGGAAAGCATCATCTTCTCGTCCTGCATCTGTCTTTCATATAATTCCTTAGGCATTCTCGGTCTCCATGCCGTCAAAGGAACCATCACCTCATGAAATACACCATTGTCTCCCGTAAACTTTACATGACGGTTGTAATATTCTCCCGCAACAGGCGTATCAAACCGGATTCCCAGCCCTTTCAGAAAATCCCGGTTTTCATCCCCATCATACAAAAAGGTATGGGTGAATTTCAGGTTGGGATTATTGTAGCCAAGCTCCATACGGATGATAAAGGGAAGCTTTCTCTCTCCCGTATCCGACACGTGAATTCCGTCATAACGCAGGATGGTTTTCAGTGCTCCCTGTTCTTCCACCGTGACCTTTTCCACAAGTCCCGTATACTCTCTCACAATTCTTGCAGTTCCTTCCGGCGTTTCTACCGGTGATTCCAACATAAGAACCGCACGTCCTGTCTTCAAAAAAGGCATTCCGTTTCTTTCCGCACTCTCAAAAAGTGTTTGCCCGCTCTTTTTTACTTTTACGGAAATCACACCGCTTTGTATCTCTATGCTTTCCTGGGTTTGGGTAAGGGTCATCCCCGGAAACGAACCGGGGGTACCCTGCAACACTTCTATTTCTTCTCCCAGCAACGCGGCATCCGCCGTGTGCGCCGTCCACTTTACGGTTCCGTCCGGCCAATAGGCTGTCACTCTGGACTGCAGCGGTACCCCATCGCCGTTCTTTGTTTTGCATACATATGCAGCAGACGCTGCGCATTCACCTTTCTTCCACATGCAGCCGAAGGTTGTATAGCCGGATGCCGTACCATTGTATAAAGGATGTAACTTCATAATCTACCTCTCGTTTTTCCTTCTCACTGGCGTAATCTCTTTTTTGCTTTTTCCATCTCTCACGTTTCGTTTACGCCTCAATCTCGCTTGTCTTCGACTTTTGATCTTTTTCCCAGAAAAGCTGGTCGGAAGCCGCCGAAGGTTCGTCACAAAGTACCTGAAGGCAGGCAAGCTGTACCACACCGCTCTTTTTCTTCCATTCCTTCACCCAGCCCTCCGGTCTGTTGCGCCAGATTTCCCTGTCCACGCAACCGTACGCAGAAAGCACCGTAAGCCTGATTTCATCGGTAAATACCTTTTGTGCAAAAGGTATTTTACAGGAACGGCAGGTGTTGGGAAGGCTGCCTTCTACCGTAAGCTCGTAATCTCCCGTATTCCCGTTTCGACATTCTACCCGGTACTCGCGCACAAAGCCCTCATGGGCACGGTCTCTCTGCACAGGAACATAGAGCAGTCCTTCCGCCTCTACCGGCTTCTCCAGCTTCAGCGTAATTTCAATGGGAAAGTCCTCTTTTTCCACTCTTGCAAAGGAGTTGGGATTGGGCTGTAATACAGTCTCTCCGTCCCTTACCTGTGTACCTTCTCCGTAGCTTACGGATTCTGCCAGTTCCCAGGTGCGGAAGGTTCCGTACAGTTTTTCCTCCACCGCAGAAAACGAGATTTTCTTTTTCGGCGCAAAAGCCTCGGAGAACGCATAATTTAAGATTGCCCGCTTTAAGGTATTCGCCTCCGGACGTTCCTCAAAAGCTCCCTCCAAGTCAGCCGATACCACAAGCAGCTTTCCTTCTCCTGCCTGTGCCTGCCAGATAAGTCCCAAAGGCAGATTACGGTTCCAGTCGTCGATTACCCGTACCAAAACCTCTGCATCCTCCAGTCCGTCCATATGGAAGCCTCTGCCGTGACGAAGAATATCCTCCCACTGCCAGCCTCCCGACTGCTTCGTAGGGAATTCTTTAAATATAGGATTCTGCTCCTCTGCAATAAGTCCCAGCGAACGTCCCCAGGTAGGTCCCATCTGGCTGTTCCAGAAGACATTTTTCATGGCCAGGGAAGGACACTCATAGTTCAGCTCCGTCAGATAAGGACTGTATACAACACGCTCGCCCTTTGTCAGTGCTGCCTTCGCCTGTTCCCAATCCTTAGTGTAGCAGACCTTTTCGACATCTTTTTCCGGGTCTGTCTTCTCTGAAAAAGCATCTTCTGCGTTTTCTCCTGTCGCTGAAATCGCCGCCTCATTTTCCGGCTTCACAAATACATGAACAGGCCAGGTATTCTTTATGGGATCCGACTTACCGGCAACAACCAGCTCTACCCAAAGGGTACATATGCTGTTTTTGCAAAGCCCCTCAAACGACAATTCCATTTCACCCAGCGACACTTTTCCGCCGGCAGGTATCCGCTCAACTGTTTTTTCCTTCTGCCACAGAATCTCACCGTCACAAATCAGTTTCCAGATTAACTTTCCGTTACAGATATCTTCCTTCCCGTAATGAACCGCCTCAAGAGGCACAAAAAGCCGCTTATCCGCCTCTTCTTTCACCGTATGTACATAGGATGCAAAGCGCGCCAGCAGTACGGTTTCTCCGCAGAACTGCCTGAAATAATCTGCATCGGAATAGCTCTTTTTCTCCCAGAAGGTATCCAAGATACCCACAAGTGCCGTACCCTGTCCCAGATAATCATGCAAATCCAGAAGTTCAAATCCCTTAATTTCGGGAGTTCGGAAGGTAGCCTCCATATCCTCCTTGTAAAGCCTTAACTGGTTTTCTCCAGAGCACTTTGCAAATACCTTGTTCAGCTCCAAAAGTCCCGCAGCCTTCGCACTCTCCCGGAATACCTTATAGTTACCCGGCTGCATATATCCGGTAAACTTATCCATCACATCAAAATCCGGGTAAGCGCACCACTGTCCCAGCTCATGGCTCACAACAGGCAGCTTACAGTCTACCAGCGAGGAGCTGTAATCCTTCCCCTTCCAGCCAAGGGAATTTCGTATTACGCCGCCGTCGAAGACACCGTAGCCGGAACGATGGAAATAGATAAAATCCGTTCCCGTAATCTTTGCAGGCTCCACATCGTAAAACCAGCCGGACTGTGCCGTATACGCTCTTCTTCCCGCATACCCTTTGTCCGCATCATACTTTTTCATATGGCCGACCCATTCCTTTAACGGACCGTACCATCTGCCGGAGGGCTCATTTGTGGAAGAGAAAAATACAAAGGAGGGATGATGTCCGAAAGCGTCAATAATGCGCTCCGCCTCTCTGTTCAGAATCTGTCGCATGGGAGCGCAAGCCTCCGAATCGTCAAAGCGGTTCCACATACCGCACTCCACCAACAGGTACATATCTTCCTCGTCAGCTGCCGCAAAGGCTGCCTCCGGAGGACAGAAGGAATGAAAGCGGATACCGTTTAATCCAAATTCCCTCATTACCTGCATTTTTTCCCTCCACCATGTCTTATCTGTATCGGGATATCCGGTAATCGGTGCTTCTCCACCCCAATGAGTTGCCCTAAAATATTCCTTTTTGCCGTCAATCACAAAGTTACCGTCCTTCACCTCAACGGTTCTCGGATGTGCTTCTGCATAAGCTTTTTTCTCCTGATTGCGGCGTTCTTTCTCTGTCTCTCCGTACAGAGCAATCTCTCCGGCCATACCGTTCCAGGTAGCTCCAAGAGAGTCCGAAACTCCATGTCCGTCCGGTCGATAGGGATACTGCTGTGAATTATCTACACATACCCTAAGCACATGTTCTCCCGCAGCTAACTTTCCCAAGGAAATTTCATGAGGGGTACAAAGAGAGCAATCCTCTCCCTTTTCCTGTCCGTCCACCCAGACACGGCTGCGCCATTTTGTCAGCTCTGCAAAGAAAAACCACTCTTCTTCGGAATCACTATCTACTGTAAACCGCTTTTCATAATATGCTTTTCCGACAAAATGAGCAGGAGGCTGCGCCAGAAAAGGAACGTTTACGCCTTCCTCCTGTGCAAATTTCAATTCCTCCTGCTCATACCAAAAATAATCATGTAATCCACTGACCCAGGGGGTATGAATATCCACCGGATTTCCGTACCCCTGCGCCTGTAAAACACCGGGCAGCGTAATCGCGCCCTTTTGTGTTCCGTTGTCTGCATCACATGAAATCATCCATTCTCCTGCTAAATTGATGTACATGCTTCTTATCCCTCCAACGAGTATATTTTTAAATTCCGATAAGCTCCCAGCATGGGGGCAAGCTGCCGAAAGCCCACACAGCCGCCGCCAAGCAATTCACCATAGCTTTTCCCGTCATCCTCGAACCGGAATACCTCCAGCTCATTTACGGAAAATGTAACCACATTTCCTTTTTTATAAATCTCCATCCGGTAAAAATCCTGCACCTCATCCGCATCCGGAATCGGATCTCCGCCCTGTGCTACAAGGTAAAAGCCATAGCTCTTTCTAAGATTACAGGTATGAAATGCTCTCTCGTCCGGCTCCTTCCTACGGAAATAAGACACATGAAAGGCATTGATATCTCCGTGATGATACTGGACATATTCACCTGTACGCTTATTAAGGCTCTCAGAAAAAGGATTCTCCCCGTTTATTCCCATAGCGGAAAAGAACAAAATTGCAAGTCCCGGCTCACGGATAGGCTTAAATTCCCATGTAATCCTGATGTCCGCGGGAAAAACCTCAGGACACCAAAGCACATAATTTGCCTTTTGTCCGTTTTCGGATGCCAAAGCATTTTCCATATGCATGGCATCCTCTTCAAAATAGATTTTTGCCTGTCCCTCCAGAATAAAATCCCGGATATCCTCCTCCTTTGCCAGAGGATTATCATAAATCAGCTTTTCCATGCTAGTCACCTGCCGTTTCGGTATCTGCAAAATTTATTTTTCACACTATCCTCTTACCTGACCGTTTCCGCAGACAGTATATTTATAAGAGGTCAGCTCCTTCAAGCCCATCGGCCCCCTTGCATGCAGCTTCTGGGTACTGATTCCGATTTCCGCACCAAAGCCGAATTCGAAGCCGTCCGTAAAACGGGTTGATACATTCCAGTAAACGCATGCCGCATCCACTTCATTCAAAAACTGCTCCGCTACAGCTGCATCCTCGGTAACAATACACTCGGAATGCTTGGTATTATAGCGGTTGATATGTGCAATGGCTTCCTCGGGAGAAGAAACCGTCTTAATGGACAATATGTAATCCAGATATTCCGTTGCGAAATCTGCTTCCGTTGCGGGAATACTGTCCGTCAGCACCTCTCTTGCCGCTGCATCTGCACGAAGCTCCACGTTCTTCTCGGCAAGCGCCTCCGCTACCTTAGGCAAAAAAGCCTCCTTAACCGCCTCATGTACCACAAGGGACTCACAGGCGTTACATACGCCGATTCGCTGGGTTTTCGCGTTAAATACAATTTTAACAGCCATATCAAGGTCTGCCGCCTTATCAACGTATACATGGCAGTTTCCGGTTCCGGTTTCAATTACGGGAATGGTACTGTTTTCCACAACGCTGGCAATCAGTCTTGCACTTCCCCTGGGAATCAGCACATCCACATAGTCCTTCATCTTCATAAATTCCACGGTTACGGCTCTGTCCGTATCTGCAATGAGCTGTACCGCATCCTCCGGTACTCCGCAATCTGCCAAAGCCTTGCGAATTACCTTTACAACACCGATATTCGAGTGGATAGCATCGCTTCCGCCCTTTAAAATGACAGCATTACCGGTCTTAAAGCAAAGTCCGAAGGCATCCGCCGTTACGTTGGGACGTGCCTCATAGATAATGCCGATTACTCCCATGGGTACCCGCACCTTTTTAATTTCCATACCGTTCGGACGCTTT
The DNA here is from genome assembly GCA_045546495.1 of Acetatifactor sp. Classification (GTDB taxonomy): domain Bacteria; phylum Bacillota; class Clostridia; order Lachnospirales; family Lachnospiraceae; genus Acetatifactor. The sequence continues at coordinate 21,771 of JAZQCX010000014.1, forward strand.
ACGGTTTCCAATACTTCTCCGACAGGGTCAGGTAATGCCGCAACCTCCCGCAATCCCTCTGCCATAGCCGCAATACGCTCAGCCGTCAGCCGCAGTCTGTCCTGTAAGCCCTGATTCATACCATTATTGCGGGCTGTCTCCATATCCTTTTCATTTTCCGTAAGAATCTCCGCGGTATGCTGTACCAACGCATCTGCCACAGCCTGCAGTGCATTGTTCTTTTCCTCCGTAGTCATGCGCTGCAAAACCGGTTTTACCTGCAACGCCGCCTCTCCCATCGCTCTTAAATCCATATTGGTCACCATGCCTTTCCCATACCTGCATCGCCTTTTTGCCGCAGGTACAAATTTGCTTACAAAACCTTGTTTTCGCAAGTATCATCTCGCATACTGTTAATCACACACAGATAATCTGTCCCGGTCTGATATCCGTTTCCTGTACGGGAATTTCCTCCGTCATCTGGCATCGAAAGCCCACCGCTACCGTTTGTAGCTGCATCGCCTCTCTCCCGGAAAGATATCTGTCATAAAAGCCTTTCCCGTAACCAATCCGGTTCCGGTATTTATCAAAGGCCACCCCGGGCATTACCATAAAGGTTTTCTCCGCTCTCTCGGGACTGTATTCATACTTTTCCGTATCCCCCGCAGGCTCCAAAATTCCCTTATAACCGGAAACAAGCTCCTCCAAGGAATCGATTTTGTAAAACTCCATTCGCAGCACATTCAAGGTGTTTTGTCCGCCGGCTTCGCCACCGGATTCCTCTTTTGTCTGAACAGGCTCACATTCTACCCTTGGTACATAAACACGTTTTCCGAGCCGCATCGCCTCTTCTATCAGGGGTTTTGTATCGATTTCGCTGCCATATCCAACAAAGCACAGGAAATCCCGGCATCCGTAAAACCATTGATGTCCCAGAATCCGCTCCGTCAGCAAAAGAGAACCTATCCTTCTCTCCTCCGCTGTCAGCGCATCCCGCAGTGCTAATATCCGTTTTCTGATTTCCTTTTTACTTTCCGTCATTTTTCTGTCCGAATTTTTCTCCAAGATTCACTCTGGAACCATCAGGATTTTCAAGGGTAATACTGTTCAACTGGCTTCTTAAATTCCCCCTGATATTGGCAACATATTCCTTACGCAGCTGTGCCTGCTCCTCTTTTTCCGCCTCTGTTAAGCCCTCTGCCTGCGACTTATGATACAGCTCATTGATTCTGGCAATGCGTTCTTCCATATTCATAAAGATCACCGCTCCTTAATTTTTATGTAAGTTGCTGACAAATGCAGATAAATCAAACGCATCATCCTTCTTTGCCACAAACAGAGTTCCCTCGTTTTCGCCGGAAAGGATTCTGTGCAGTACACCGATATCGTTGCTGTTCGCAATAATCATATCCACGTCCGACTTCGTGGCAATCTGTGCCGCTACCAGCTTTGTATTCATGCCGCCGGTTCCCACACTGCTTCCGGTGGTTGCTTTTCCCATTCCCATCAGCTCGTCAGTCAGCTCATCTACCTGCTCGATAAACTTCGCATCAGGGTTCTTTCTGGGGTCGTCCGTATAAAGCCCGTCAATATCAGATAAAAGAATCAGCAAATCCGCATCCACCAACGCTGCTACAATGGCAGAAAGCGTATCGTTATCGCCAAATTCAATTTCGTAGGTGGTTACGGTATCGTTTTCGTTTACAATGGGAATGGTTCCCAGCTTCAAAAGCTCCGAAAAAGTATTGTGTGCATTGAAACGGTTTAAATCATCCACAATGGTATTTTTTGTCATCAATACCTGCGCTGCAATCTGATTGTACTCCGCAAACAATCGCTGATAGGTCATCATCAGTCTTGCCTGCCCCACTGCCGAGCAAGCCTGCTTTAGAGCAAGCGATTCCTCCTTGCTGTCCACCCGGATGTTCTTCTGATTTACAACGTTTTTTCCGGCTGCTATGGCACCGGAGGAAACAAGAATTACTTCCTTCCCTTGATTTCTGATATCGCTGAGCTCCCGCACAAGCTTCTCCATACGGATATAGTCCATATCTCCCGTTTCCTTATGGGTCAGGGAGGAGGAACCAATTTTAATTACAATTCTTTTTTTATCTTTAATTTTTTCTCTCAGACTTGCCATAATTTTTCTACCCATCCGCGCTTTCCGCGCAGTTTTCCTCTCTGTTGTTCCCAGATATTTTACTTTATTTTTCTACCACAGTCAATGTTCATATGCTGTAGCACCATTTCCCTTAAACTGCAGACATCCTATTACATATCCACTTTTGCAATGGCCTCCGCTACCCGTAAGCCGTCCATGGCTGCCGAGGTAATCCCACCTGCATAGCCTGCACCCTCTCCGCAGGGGTAAAGTCCCCGTATTGACGATTGCAACGTCTCATCTCTTGTAATGCGGACGGGGGATGAAGTTCTGCTCTCTACTCCCAGCAGTATCGTATCGAATCTGTTAAAGCCTTTTATCTGCTTCCCGAAAGCTTCCATACCGTCCACAAACGCCTCATTGCATTCCCGGGGCAAAATCCGGCTCACATCTGCCCAGACATAATGTCCCTTACATGCAGGTTTCAACACTGCCTCGGATTTCGCGTCTGCCGCCGGTTCCATACTCTCCGTGTTACGAGACTGCCCAAACGCTTCCGCCTGTACAGTGCCTCCTCTGTCTTTTAGGGTTTGTATTACCTGCGCCTTAAAATCCCCGTAGCGCTGCGCAGGAATTTTACCCATGCCAAGCTCGTACGCTTTCTTCTCCAGCTCTCTTTGAAAAGCAATGCCTGAAAGCGGATGGTCTGCCCCAAAATCCTCCGGTGTAACCGCTACCACAATGGCACTGTTGGCATTTTCACCGTCACGCCCGCTATAGCTCATGCCGTTTACCGCAGTATGCCCCTCCTCGGAGGACGCATTTACCACATACCCGCCGGGACACATACAGAAGGAATATACCCCCCTGCCGTTCTGCGCTTGTGCTGCCACCTTATAGGGTGCCGCCCCTATCTCTTCCGGATAGTCAACACCGTACATCTCTTCGTCTATCATTGCCTGCGGATGCTCCACCCGAAGTCCTACTGCAAACGCCTTAGGCTCCATAGGAATCTTTTTATCATACAGCATGGCAAAGGTATCTCTCGCGCTGTGGCCGATTGCCAGAACCGCCTTCTCGCAGGAAAGCTCCTCTTCGCCGTTGATTATTACACCTCGCACGCAACCGTCTTCCGTGAGGATTTCCGTTACCTGACTTTCAAATCGCACCTGTCCACCAAGACGGATAATTTCCTTTCGCATTTCGGAAACAACCCGGCTGAGTACATCCGTTCCGATGTGGGGCTTCGCCTCGTAACAAATGCTTTCCTTTGCTCCGAATTTCACAAGGGTTTCCAGTACAACCCTGTTTCTGCCGTCTTTATCCTTAACCAGTGTATTCAGCTTTCCGTCCGAAAAGGTACCTGCTCCGCCCTCCCCGAACTGCACATTGGAATCCGGCTTCAATAGCCCCGTTTCCCAGAAAAGCTCTACATCCTTCTGGCGCTCCTCCACGCACTTTCCCCGTTCCAGCAAAATGGGAGCATAGCCGTGTAACGCAAGGAAATACCCGCAGAACAGGCCCGCCGGCCCCATTCCCACAATCACAACGCGGGATTTCTTTCCGTCCTTACGGGAATTCGGAAAGGTATACGCATTTTCCTGAACAAGGCTGACCTGATTTTCCTTACCGCGGAACCGCCGAAGAATCTTCTCTTCATTTTTCACCGCCACATCCAACGTATATGTATAAAAAAGCTCCGGCTTTTTTCTGGCATCTATTGCCTGTCTGACAGGTTTTATCTCCAAAATTTCCTGCTCGGGTACCCGTAACAAATCAGAAACCTTCTTTTTCAGCCGCTCCTTGCTGTGAGGAATCTTTATTTTTACCTGATATACTCTTAACATACCTACCTCATTTTTGACGCAACCACATTTTTCTGCCGCCGTTCCTGCCGCAGCACCACACTTACTCTGCCGCAGCCGCCGTTCCTGCCAGATAACCGCTGCACCACGCCCACTGTAAATTATAGCCTCCGCACCGGCCGTCCACATCCAATAATTCTCCCGCCAGAAAAACTCCCGGAGCTACCTTAGATTCCATACGCTCCGTAATCTCCAAAAGGGGAACTCCTCCCGCACATACCTGCGCATTTTCAAAAGAATTGCTTCCGATAATATGAACCGGAAGCCGCCTGCAGAGCTCATAAACCGCAAGCAGACGTTCTTTTGATACTTTATCCGCTCTGTCAGTGGACTTTATTCCTGCGAGCCGAATCAGCAGAGCCATCAGCTTTTTATTCAGAAGTCCTGTAAAATATTCTTCCACAGTACCGTCTGTCAACGCTTCGCGCTCCCGAAGCATCCTCTCTCCAAAGCCTTCCCGCTCATAATCGGGCAGAAAATCAATCAGGATTTCCACTTCCTTTACCTGCCGCAGCACATAATTTACCTGACGGCTTAATTGAAACACCGGAATACCGGAAATACCATAGTCTGTCAGCTGTAGCTCTCCCCGCTCCGAAATGGTTGTTCCGTCGGGAAAAGTACCGGTCAGCTTTGCATCTGCCCTAACGCCGGCTACCGCTTTAAACCAGTCTTCTTTTCCTTTCAGCTGAACCAATGCCGGAACAACAGGAATCAGACTATGCCCAAGCATTCCTGTCAGTTTATACCCGCTTCCGTCTGAGCCTGTTTTGGGAGCTGCCTTTCCGCCACAGGCTAAAACCACTCTGTCAAAGGTAAACTGTTTCTCTCCGCTCCACAGTCTGATTTGCCGCTGTTTTTTTGCAACTTCAATTCTCTCAATGGGGGTTTCCTGATAGACCTTTATTCTGTCAGAATTTCTGGCAATCCCAAACCGCAACGCATCCAGCACAGATGCCGCCTGCTCACTGACCGGATAAAGATAACCGTTTCTCTCCTTAATCAGCAAACCAAGTTCCTTGAAAAAGGCAATGGTTTCTTCCGTTCCGAACCGTTCCAGACATTTCTGCAGAAAGACATTGTCCCCTGTATAATATTTTTCCGGACCCATATCCAGATTTCCCAGATTACACTTACCGTTTCCGGTGGCCAGTATCTTTTTTCCCAGGCGGTCGTTCCCCTCAAGGATGGTTACCTCTGCGCCCTGCTTAGCCGCAGCTATCGCCGCAACCATTCCTGCAGCACCTCCGCCTACAATTCCTACCGTCTTACCCATTTATCCTCCATCGTGTGTCTAAAAGGGCACGCCTTCTTTTACGCGTGCCGCTTTCCCGTCATGAGGAATGACTCTCCAAAAAGTTAAACAGAGCACTCTCATCCTCAATCCACATCATTTGAATTATCTCACTTTGCATTTCCTGCGGAAGCGAATCCAAGCGGATGTCTGTTTCAATATACACCGTCTCCGCATCCTCAAGATAAACAACCAGGTTATTATCGTAGACCCCAATGTAAAAACTGCTACTGGGCTCCACATAGCGGTAATCCATCCGTACCACTACCCGTTCCTCGGAAAAGGATAATACCTCTAACCCGATAAAGCCCTTCTCCTGCTCCGAAAGCGGCGGAAATGCCTCATAAAGCTCCATGGCTTCCACAAATTGTTCCCTGTTCATCCCGATATACTTGTCCGGTATCCGCCATGTGGTTTCCACCACGGTATGGTTGATCACATCCGTCTCCTCCACCACATATTCCGTATCCACATTCAGTGTGTCTTTTGTGGCAGATACTTCCCGCGTATTTTCATTTTCCCCATATTGACTTTGGCTTCCCTGCGCCGATGCTTCCTCTGTGCCTACGTTTTCTCCATCATCCCGGTCATATACTGCCGGAATCTGCGTCGGGATTTGTTCCTGCAGCTGCCGGGCACTGTCTTCTGCGCTGTCCCCCGGATAGAAAAAATGCACGGATTCTACACCGGCAAAAAAACCGATTCCCAGCATCAACGCCGGGTAAATTAAAAATAAACCGATACGCTTTAACACTTTCATACTGTTCTCCTCAAGAACAGTATCAACGGTTTTCTCTTATCTTATACAATGTAACATCTGCCCCAGGGCGTTGATTATCTTACCGCCGGGAATGGCTTCCAGCTCCTGCTCCCTAAAGTTGCGCAGTACCAAAAGCAATACCCAATATACAGCCTCGCCCACTACAAACAATACAATCATGGTCACAAGATTTCCCATATGCGGAGTCAACAGTTTTGCTAAAAACATCATCAAAAGCCCCGTTACACATGCAGCTCCCGCAGGCACCACCAGCTGTAACCAATCGAAGCGATGTCTGTATTGACTAAACACCAGAAAACCAAGCAAAACACAAAGGATGCCTGCACTGATTACGCCACCGTACACCAGCGCATAGATTCCCATTTTCCCTACGTTAATAAATACTGTCGCCGCAACTGCATACACAATATCCGCAATCAGGACTACTCCCAAAACAAACAGCTTTCTTCCGGACAAGAGCAGTATCCTGCCGAAATACATCAGCAGGGGCACAAAAAGAACCAACGCACCGCCACCCGACAACATTTTTGCCACTATTCCCGGCTGTCCTGCAGATACTGTTGCCGCCATCTGCGAGGAAAGCACCATGAGAAACACTGCCCCGAAGACACCATGTACCGCGCAAATATGCATACCTCCCTGCAGAATAACACGGGCGTATCTTGCTTCCTCTTTTCTCAGGGCAACAAATATCTTCGTCACTGTAGGCAACAGCATCATATAAAGAGCCATTATTACAATTCCGCATACCACCCCGTAGCCTGCTATGTATGCACCGTATTCCGTTGCCGCAACGTCCACATTTCCCGCCGCTTTCTGAAAGAACAACAGTCCCAGGGGAAACGGCAGCAGCACCAACAACCAGATTCCCTGCTGAATTCCTCTTCCCGTGCAGAAAATCCTTAAGCAGTCCACAAAAGAATCCGTAAACCGCATTCCGTCCTCCTGCAATTTCTTTTTAGGATGCTTTGTTACTTTGTAAATAAGAAACAGGAAAACAACAATAAATGCTTCTGTAAGCGTCACCCCAATGGCGATTCCCACACCGCCGTACATGGACGCAAAATTCTCCTGCAAAAGCAGCTGACTTACTTTTCCGCCGTAGCTTGCCAGCATTCTTCCGAACAGTAATCCAAATCCAAGAATAAAAAGCTGTCTTAAAATGGACGACACCGCCGTAGGCAGTTCGGAACCCTCTCCCTGAAAGAAACCTGTCAGGACTCCCGAAAGGGTTCTCAGAAAAACCGCCGGTGCAAGTACCAGCAGAATCATGGTGCTGTACTGCATCCGGAAGAGACCGTTTGTCAGCCTTGATGCAAGTAAAAGCAACAGCAGACTTCCCACTGCCCCCAGTATTGCTTCAAATACAAAAACACTTCTACGCATGTTCAAGGCATTCCTGTACTGTCCCTTGGAATTACGGATGCGCAAAAGCTTTGAAAGTGCATCCGCTGTATTACCGCATACCACCGTCCACACCAGCCCATAGAGTTCCAATGCCGCTACAATATACGCCACGCCGTTCTCACCCGTCACCCGTGCAATCACCGCGATGGTCACCAATGTCAGTATCACAGACAACGCCTGTGCCTGTCGTCTCCTAATTTCTGCCTGATTCATGCTATCTTCCTCATTTGCTAATCCCTTGTTATCCCCAAACCGTTCAAAATATCTTCCTGCTTTTTCTCCATCACAGCCGCTTCTTCCGGTTCCATGTGATCATAACCGCAAAGATGAAGCATACTGTGCGCCACAAGAAAAGCAAATTCCCGTTTCAGACTGTGCCCATAGCTTTCCGCCTGCTCCTTCATCTTTTCCACGGAAATCATGATATCCCCCAAAATCAGTTCACCCGTGTCAGGGTCAAAATAATCCGCTTCCCGGTTCTCATCGATTTCAAATACACCCTCCGATTCAAAATCCACGTTAGGGAAGGAAAGCACATCCGTTTCCCTGTCAATTCCGCGGCTCTCCCGGTTCAACTCCCGTATGCCCTCATTATCCGTCAGCACAACATTTACCTGCACCTCGTAAGGACACTTTTCCTCCTCCAGAACAGCCTCGCACACCTCTCGTACCGTATCCTGTACGGAAAAAGAAAAAGCTTCTTCGGTTTCATTCTCAATGTAAAAAGTCATAATATAGTTTTTCCTCCTTGAAAATCTGCTGTACGATACATAACTCCTTTACGGAAATATCACATTTATGGAAAGTACCTTCCTCATGAAACTTCTTAAAAATCGCATCAATCACCTTATCATAATCCACTTTTCTGTCCTGACTGTTCTGAATCATGTAAGTAATATAGCTTACCACCGTATCTGCGCAGAGAAGCACCGCGGCTTCCTTTCCTGCTACGCCATTCTTTTTGCCTTTATAATCCAAAAGAACTGCTCTTGCTGCCGGAGGAAACTGCTTTTCCTCCATGTACGCCTCCAGCTCCTCTCCCATTTTAAAATAATAGGCGGCACTTTTCAGCGCATCCACATCCAGCTGCAGGCGATTACCCAGCCGTTCGCAAAAATACGCAGTATGTACACAGTGCATATATTCCGCTCTGTTCTCCTGCTTCATCTGAACCAGAAACGGCGTCTCCGTATCGTTAATATCCAGATATATTACACGATACTTAAATACCACCATGGAGGAAAAGAGCTTCAACAGTCCCAATAAAAGGATACTGCTGATAATCATATTTGCAACAGGGATTACGAACATTTCAAAATCCGGTCTGGCGTTTGCCACCAAAACAATATTGGCAGTCTCACAGACAAGAAGACACAGAAGCGACAGAAATAAAGGAATCCCGATTTTGAATTCCTTTTCCAGATGCCGGAACAAGCTGACCGAGAACACGCCGCAGATAAGGTACAACGCAACGATATTTGCCGCGTTCTCCGCTGTACCGGACGCAAGTAAAACCGCATTCAGCAAAAGCACTACGGAAGCTAAAATTCCCGTTCCCATATTGCTGAACAGAGACAGCATTACAAAAACCGCAAGGAACGGCCAGCCTCCCTCCGGTAAAAAACCGCACACAAAGGAAACCGCGATTCCCATCCCTACGCAAAAGAGGAAACGGTACACGTGCTCCCCATTATCATAATCCAATTTTTCGTTCTGTATTTCTCTGTTAAAGTGGAAGAAGGTAATTGCAAGTCCAAACAGTGCCATTACACAATTTCCCAACAGCCTGTCCGCGGCTGTCTGCTTTACGATTCCAAGCAGCCACATTCCGCATGCACCCGCTGCAATCAACAAAACTTGCGTCAGGTAGAATTTCCATCCGTACTCTCTCTTATTTTCTGCCATATCTGTCTCTGCTTTTATTCTTTTCCTTTGCTTCGTAGTCGTCATACGCCTTTACTATCTTCTGTACCAGAGGATGTCTCACCACATCCTTACTGGTCAGGTTACAAAAGGCAATATCGTCCATGTTTTTCAGCACTTTTGCCGCCACATCCAGACCGGACTGGGTTCCCGGCGCAAGATCCTTCTGGGATGCATCTCCGGTCACCACAACCTTAGAGCCGAAGCCGATTCGGGTCAGGAACATCTTCATCTGTGCGGGGGTGGTATTCTGGGCTTCATCCAAAATAATATAGGCATTATCCAAGGTTCGCCCTCTCATATACGCAAGAGGCGCAACCTCAATCAGTCCCTTTTCCATGTTTTTAGCAAAACCCTCCGCACCCATAATCTGATACAGGGCATCATATAAGGGACGCAGATAAGGGTCTACCTTGCTCTGCAAATCACCGGGCAGAAAGCCTAGCTTCTCACCCGCTTCAATCGCCGGACGGGTAAGTATGATACGGCTTACCTCTTCATTCTTAAAAGCAGTAATTGCCATTGCCATCGCCAGATAGGTCTTACCGGTTCCTGCCGGTCCT
>JAZQCX010000015.1:0-3723 GCA_045546495.1 Acetatifactor sp.
GAAGCAAGAATTACTTATCTTGCTTACGCAACGGAAATTGCGGCAGTAATGTTACAGCGCCAGCAGGCATCCGCTATTATCGATGCAAGAAAGATGATTGTGGACGGTGCCGTTGGTATGGTAGAAATGGCGTTAGAGCGCCTGAATGAAAAGCAGGTAGTGCAGTTAGATGAGGAGAGAAAAGCAGCCATGGTCTCCAATCTGTTAGTGGTTCTTTGCGGCAACCGCGATGCACAGCCTATTGTAAACTCGGGAAGCTTGTATTAAGACATGGCAGACACAGGGAAAAAGCAGATTCCGCTCCGATTATCAGAAAAGTTGTACAACGCCATCGCTGCGTGGGCGGAAGACGACTTCCGATCGGTGAACGGACAGATAGAATACTTATTAACAGAGTGTGTGCGCCAGCGAAAGAAAAACGGCAAGTATGTGTCAGATGAAATTGATGTGCCGCCGGAGCTGGATATTCAATAAAAGAAGCCATGGAATGCGGGAAACCCTGTATTCCATGGCTTTTTTAGGCTGTTGCCGTTGTGTCAACACGTAAAGTTTCAGATGTTGCTTTCCTTATTTGCCGGTTTGAAGTACAATGAGGTTGCTGCAGCAAGTACGACAAAGAAAGGAATGACAGTTATGGCTGAGTTTGGAGAAAACTTAAAAAGAGTAAGAGAAGAAAAGGGACTGACACAACAGACGCTGGCAGATAATTTATATGTCACAAGACAGGCGGTATCCCGTTGGGAAGGAGGCTCCCGCTATCCGGATTTAATGACGGCGAAAAAGATGGCGCAGTTTTTGGAAGTTTCCTTAGATGATTTATTAACCGATGATGATATGAAGCTTTATGCGGAGAAAAACGCAATTTTAGAAAGCGCAACGGCAAAGAGAGGGCAGCTTATTTTATTGTCCCTGGCATTTATGAGCCTTTTGTTTCTTAGCATTGTGCAGATAACCAACTTCTATTTTGAAGAGGGAGATGTTTTAGTGTATAACAGTGAAACCCCGAAATATTTTCTACTTACTATTTTGTTGGGTGTTAGTCTGGTTTATGCCCTGTTAGACAGAATCAATGCAAAAACAGCGTTGTTGATTTACGGCAGTTATTTTGGAATATCGCTTTTACTGGGACTTCGTAATATAGCATTTTTATCGGTGGCACCATCGGCGGCACCGTTGGCAATCAATTTGGTAATGAATTTGTCCTGCCTGCTTCTTTGTGTTTTGTTTTTTGCCGGCAAAAAGAGGATGAGTCCTGTACCGGTTTATATTGCAACCGGCGTATATGCAATAGTTGGAATTTACTTTTCCTTCGTAGCAATCTTTTCGGAAGTACCAACACATATTCATCGGAACATGCTGATGGAAAATATTTTTGCTTTATTGGAAAACCTGATCATGCTCGCTTTACTGGTGGTGATGACTTATACATTATATAGAAAGCGTAAATTAAGTATGAAATAATAAAAAGCCTGTGAACTAAAATTCACAGGCTTTTTCCAATATCTCTACTAACTTCTGTAACCCTTCTTTATCTTCTTCATCAAATCTTGCAACTATCGGGCTGTCAATGTCCAGCACGCCAACGATGTTACCGTTTTTGCGAATCGGCAGTACGATTTCCGAATTGGAAGCGGAGTCGCAGGCAATGTGTCCCGGAAATTCGTGAACATCCTTTACCAGCTGGATTTCTTTGGTGGCGAGGGCAGTGCCGCAAACACCACGTCCGGACGGAATACGGATGCAGGCGGTTTTTCCCTGGAACGGGCCAAGCAACAAATATTCTTTGCCGGTAGTTTCATTGGTCTGGGTTAAGTAAAAGCCGGCCCAGTTAATATCTTTTAAGGCATAGAATAACAGCGCAGAACAATTTGCCAGGTTTGGGATGGCATGGGGTTCGCCGTCGGTGAGGGCAGTCAGCTGCTCAGCAAGGAGCGTATACAATTCTTTTTTATCGGTTGGATAAACATCTAAATGGGTTTCGGACATGTGTTTTCTCGCTTTCTATAATACTATTATCCAGTGTACACTATTTTCTTAAAAACCGCAATAGTTGGGCAAAACACGGCGGGTTCTGTGTTGTGCTATTCCGGTAAAATACGATATGCTATCTTTAAGAAAAAGATTGGGGGTATATCTATGATGAAAATAAGAAAAACTGCAATAATTGCGTGTTGTTTGTTATTGCTTGGCCTTGCAGCCTGCGGTAAAACAGAAGGTCCGGCGGAATCGCCGACACCGACAGTGGCAGCAGAACAGCCAACAAAGGCACCGGAACCAACGGTGGAGGCAGAACCAACAGCCACACCAAAGCCGACCAATACGCCGACGCCAACACCTACGCCGTTCCCGACTCCGTTGCCGGAGCTGGTGGCAACATCCATTAAGGAACAGGCAGAAAAGTTTGGCTTCTCCCTTGGTACGGTGATTAGCGGCTCCACGGTAGGCGATAAAGCTTATACCGCTATGATAGAAAGCGAGTTTAACAGCATCACTGCCGGCAATGAAATGAAGGCGTATTCTCTGCTAAATCAGAAGGAATCCCAGAAAAATCCGGATGGTATGCCGGTGATGAATTATGCTGTAGCGGACAAAATCGTAGGTTTTGCGCAGGAAAAGGGTATCGGTGTCAGAGGGCATGTGCTTGTATGGGACGCTTACATGTGCGACTGGTTCTTCCGCGAGGGTTATACCAATGATGGTGCCTATGTGGATGCAGAAACCATCAAGGCAAGAGTCAAGTATTATATTGAAGAAGTGATTACTCATTTTGAGACGGAGTTCCCGGGCGTTGTTTACTGTTGGGATGTAGTCAACGAAGCAGTGGGTGACAATGAAGGTGAGTATGTAGCAGGGGACCCACGTCACCTTCGTACTGTGCGTAGTGGCGGCGACAATATTTTCTACAAGATTATGGGTGAAGATTATGTGGCACTTTCTTTCTTGTACGCTAAGGATACGGTAGAAAAGCTCCAGGCAGCAAACCCGGAGGTCAGCATCACCCTGTTCTATAATGATTACAATACTTTTTACGAAGAAAAACGAGATGCGATTATCGAACTGGTAAAGAGTATCAATACCTTTGCTAAGGATGCGAACGGGGAATACCGCATTCTTTGCGAAGGCGTGGGTATGCAGGGCTACATCGGCGGTTACGGCAAGCAGGGCGGCTGCTTAAATAAGCTGGATATCAATAAAGTGAAAGCTGCGGCAAAAATATTTTATGACCAGGGGCTTGAGGTACATATCACTGAAATGGCAGTGCGCAACTACGAGGCAAAACGTGAAGCGCAGCATGCGGATTTCTACGGAACATTATTTCAGGCATTTTCCGAGCTGAATTCCAAGGAGCCTGTAGTTACCAATATCAGTATTTGGGGAATTTGTGATAACCCAACCATGTCCAAGAATGATTATTCTTATAAAATGAACAGTCCGTACTGCGGCTTGTTTACCAAGAATTACGAGAGAAAGTTTGCTTACTATGAAGCAATTGAGAAAATTTTGAAGGTGCCGGAAGTGGCAAAAATGGAGTCGGTTGATGTTCCGCCTAAGTATACTGCGCTGAATACGGCAAACGGCGGTCAGGTAATTGAAATCCAGTATACTACTTACGACTATGCCGGTGACGGTCATGAGCTTACAAAACCTGCCTTTGTATATCTGCCTCCAAAGTATGATGAAACAAAGCAGTATAATGTGTTGTATCTGATGCACGGCGTTGGC
>JAZQCX010000016.1:0-27999 GCA_045546495.1 Acetatifactor sp.
CCCCTGCAGCGGCTATGGAAAATCAGGTTCCCGAAGAACAGGTAAAGGTCTGCTTCGATAAGCTTTTAAAGGTGGTACAGGATACGGCAAGAGAGCAGGTGGCGAAATACAAAGGGCAGGTAATGGAGGCTTTAATTGAGAGTGTCAACGAAAATGACCCGGGGATGGTGACGGGACGTCTATCCAACAATACGATTGTTCATGTGCCGGGAGAGGAATCCCTGATTGGAAAAATCGTACAGGTTCGTCTTGACGAATGTCACGGCTTCTATTATATTGGGAAATGTGTCTAAAATAAGTGTATAAACACGAAAGACGAGAGGAGACTTTTTACCGATGGATAAACTGAAACCGAAGCTATTTTCAGTGATGAAGGGATATACAAAGGAACAGTTGATTAAGGACGTTGTGGCGGGTATTATTGTTGCGATTATTGCATTGCCGTTGTCTATTGCACTGGCACTGGCGTCCGGCGTAACCCCGGAAAAGGGTATTTATACTGCGATTACCGCAGGCTTTGTGATTTCCTTTTTAGGCGGAAGCCGTGTACAGATAGCCGGGCCTACGGCGGCCTTTGCTACTATCGTAGCGGGAATTGTTGCGGAAAACGGTTTTGAAGGACTTGTAATTGCTACGCTGCTTGCGGGTCTGATTTTGATTGCGATGGGTCTGCTTCGATTGGGCAGCCTGATTAAGTTTATTCCCTACACCATTACCACAGGCTTTACTGCCGGTATTGCCGTGACGATTGTAGTAGGACAGATTAAGGATTTCCTGGGACTTACCGTGGTAACGGAGGAGCCTTTGATAGAAACCATGGAAAAGCTGGAGGCTGTAATCGCGTTTATTGATACCATCAACTGGCAGGCGGTGGTAGTTGGTATTGTTTCTCTGGCAATTTTGATTGTATGGCCTTATCTGCCGGGCTTTTGTAAGAAGATTCCCCCGTCACTGATTGCTGTATTTGCGGGAATCGGAATGGTCAGCGGACTGGGAATGAAGGCGAATACCATCGGTGATTTATATGAGATTTCCAATAAGCTTCCCGGTATTTCCCTGCCGGCATTCTCCTTCGATACGGTAAGGAATGTATTGCCGGATGCTTTTACCATTGCAATTCTTGCGGCTATTGAGTCTCTGCTTTCCTGTGTTGTGGCAGACAGTATGGTAAACAGCCGTCATCGCTCCAATATGGAGCTGGTTGCACAGGGCGCGGGAAACGTGGTATCTGCCTTGTTTGGCGGTATTCCCGCTACGGGAGCCATTGCAAGAACTGCGGCAAACGTAAAGAACGGTGGCCGTACGCCCATTGCAGGAATGGTACATGCGGTGGTTCTGCTTTTGATTCTGGTGATTTTAATGCCTTATGCGGCATTGATTCCCATGCCCACGATTGCTGCGATTCTGTTTATGGTAGCATATAATATGTGTGGCTGGAGAAAATTTGTATACCTTTGCAAGACTTCTCCCAAGAGCGATATTGCCGTATTGGTAGTGACTTTTGTTTTGACGGTTATCTTTGACCTTGTAATAGCCATTGAAGTAGGTATCCTCATGGCGGCAATTCTGTTCATGAAACGTATGAGCGATGAAACCGGTGTGGAGAGCTGGAAGTATGTGGATGAGGAGGACGACCCGGACAGCATTTCGCTTCGGGCTGTACCCAAGGATACACTTGTATATGAAATCAGCGGTCCTTTATTCTTCGGTGCGGCAGATAAGCTTCTTTCCATTACCTTAAAGGATAAGACGAAGTGTCTCGTGCTTCGTATGAGAAGCGTAAATGCAATCGATGCAACAGCCATGCATAATCTGGAGGAGCTTTTTGAAGGCTGTGAAAAGAAAAAGATTCGACTGGTGCTTTCCCATGTAAACGAGCAGCCCATGAAGGTAATGCAGAAGGCAGGCTTTGTGGAAAAGGTGGGAGCTGACAATTTCTGCAACCACATTGATGATGCTTTAAAGCGTGCGGAGAACCTGTAAGGAAAGATTTACAAACACCATATTTTGTGGTAACATTAAGGCAAATGCGCAATTCGTTGTGCGTTTGTCTTTTTTTCCTTTTTGACGGATTTCCCATTTACTATTTGCGCGCGGATGTTTTGCGTTGAGTAGGGTATGGGGATGAAAGTATTACAGGAAGATTTAAGGGATTACAGGAACGTTTAAAGTACAGGAACAGGAGTGTACATAAAGATGCCGGAGCAAATAGCGGTGGAAGATTTAACACCCATGATGCAACAGTATATGGAGACGAAAAAGCAGTATGCAGACTGCATTCTGTTTTATCGTCTGGGCGATTTCTATGAAATGTTTTTTGAGGATGCCCTGACAGCCTCCAAAGAGCTTGAAATTACGCTGACGGGCAAAGCCTGCGGATTAGAGGAGCGTGCACCTATGTGTGGTATCCCGTATCATGCGGTGGAGGGATACTTGACTAAGTTGGTCAGTAAAGGGTATAAGGTTGCTATCTGCGAGCAGGTGGAGGATCCTAAGGCTGCCAAGGGACTGGTGAAGCGGGAGGTTGTGAGAATCGTAACGCCCGGAACCAATTTAAACGTGCAGTCTCTGGAAGCATCTAAGAATAACTATCTTATGTGTATCACCTATATGCCTGCAAAAATCGGTATATCTGTTGCGGATGTTACCACCGGAGATTATTATCTTACGGAGGTAGAGGATATAAAAAAGCTGAATGATGAACTGATGAAATACGAGCCCTCCGAAATTATCTGTAACGAGGCGTTTCTGGTGAGCGGCTTTGATGTAAATCTACTAAGGGAAAAGTATCAGATTCCGATACAGGCATTGGAAGCCCACTTGTTTGACGATGAAGGCTGTAAGCGGGTTCTGCTTCGTCATTTTAAAGTAAATACCCTGATTGGGTTAGGAATTGAGGAGTTCCCGGTGGGCATGATTGCGGCGGGGGCGTTGTTGCAATATCTGTATGAAACCCAAAAGACGGATTTGGTGCATTTTACCCATGTGTATCCGTACCTGACCAATAAGTATATGTTGCTCGACAGCTCCACAAGGCGGAATCTTGAGCTGACGGAGACTCTTAGAGATAAGCAGAAGCGAGGGTCTCTTCTCTGGGTATTGGACAAGACAAAAACAGCCATGGGCGGAAGGCTCTTACGCAGTATGCTGGAGCAGCCGTTGATTGACAGAGAAGAAATGGAGCGTCGTCTGGATGCCATCGAAGAGTTAAATAAAGACAGCGTATCCAGAGATGAATTGAGAGAGTACTTAAATCCCATCTACGATTTGGAACGTTTGCTCAGTAAGGTGACTTATAAAACAGCGAATCCGAGAGATTTTATTGCCTTTCGTAATTCCTTGGAGATGCTGCCGGCAATTAAGACGGTACTGCAGAGCTTTTCCAAAGAAGAGCTTTGTAATATTGAGTCGGAGATTGATGGATTACAGGATGTATATGGACTGATTTTGGATGCCATTGAGGAAGAACCTCCCATTACCATTCGGGAAGGCGGTATCATAAAGGACGGTTTTGACGAAACCATCGACATGCTGCGCAGCGCCAAGCGTGACGGCAAGCAGTGGCTGGTAGAGCTGGAGGAGCGGGACAGAGAGCGAACCGGCATTAAAAACCTGAAAATTAAATACAATAAGGTATTCGGTTATTACTTTGAGGTAACCAATTCTTATAAGGATATGGTGCCGGAGGATTATATCCGGAAGCAGACCCTTGCCAATGCGGAGCGGTATACTACGCCGCAGTTGAAGGAACTGGAGGATACCATCCTGAATGCCGAGGACAAGCTGACCAATCTGGAATATGATTTATTTTGCAGAATCCGTGAAACCATTGCCGCAGAGCTTTTGCGGATTCAGCGAACCGCAAAGGCGATTGCGAAATTAGATGTATATGCATCGCTTTCCCTGGTGGCGGAGCGGAACCGTTATGTTCGCCCGAAGCTGAATGAAAAGGGTGTTATTGACATCAAGGACGGAAGACATCCTGTTGTGGAGCAGATGACTTACAACGATATGTTTATCGCTAATGATACTTATCTGGATAACGGAAACCATTGTATCAGTATCATAACGGGCCCGAATATGGCGGGTAAGTCTACTTATATGCGCCAGACCGCATTGATTGTTCTGATGGCGCAGGTGGGGTGCTTTGTGCCTGCAAAGAGCGCCAATATCAGCGTGGTAGACAGAATCTTTACCAGAGTAGGTGCTTCGGACGACCTTGCAAGCGGACAGTCTACCTTCATGGTGGAAATGAACGAGGTAGCAAATATTCTTAGGAATGCCACGCCGAACAGTCTGCTGATTTTGGATGAAATCGGAAGAGGTACTTCTACCTTTGACGGACTGAGTATTGCATGGGCTGTGATTGAACATATCAGTAACCGAAAGCTTTTGGGGGCAAAGACCCTTTTTGCGACACATTATCATGAGCTGACCGAGCTGGAAGGGAAAATGAGTAATGTGAACAATTACTGCATCGCCGTGAAGGAGTGCGGGGATGACATTGTATTCCTGAGAAAGATTATCAAGGGCGGTGCGGACCGAAGCTACGGTATTCAGGTGGCTAAGCTGGCCGGGGTACCGGACATGGTGATCGACAGGGCAAAGGAAATTGTAGAGCAGCTGACGGATAACGATATCATCGAAAAGATACAAAGCATTACCGTAGAAACGAAAGGTGATACAAAGGCAAAGAAGCAGCAGACCAAACTGGATGAGGTGGATTTGGCACAGATGTCGCTCTTTGATACGGTAACGGATGAGGATATTATCAGGGAGCTGATGGAGGTTGAGGTGAACACCATATCCCCTCTGGATGCGTTAAATACGTTGTACAAGCTTCAAAACAAGCTGAAAAACAGGTGGAAATAAATGGCACAGATACATGTACTGGATTCGGAAACAATTGATAAAATTGCCGCCGGTGAAGTGGTGGAACGTCCTGCCAGCGTGGTAAAGGAGCTGGTAGAGAACGCCATTGATGCGGGTGCTACGGCGATTACCGTCGAGGCAAAGGAAGGCGGAATTGAATTTATCCGCGTAACGGATAACGGTTGCGGAATGGAACGGGAACAGCTGCGGACAGCGTTTCTTCGACATGCCACCAGTAAAATCCAAACCGCTGCAGACCTGACGGAAATCCGAAGCCTCGGTTTTCGCGGGGAAGCTTTATCCAGTATTTCAGCGGTGGCGAAGGTAGAGGTTATGACAAAAACCGCGGACAGTCTGACGGGAAGCAGGATTGTGCTGGAGGGGGCAAAGGAAGTCAGCTTTGACGAAATCGGTGCTCCCGAGGGTACGACTTTTATCATGCGCAATCTCTTTTTCCACACGCCGGTGCGGAGAAAATTTCTAAAGCAGCCTGCAACCGAGGGAGGCTATATTGCAGATTTGATGGAGCATCTGGCTCTTTCCAGACCGGATATTTCCTTTAAGCTGGTGATGGGAAATCAGATGAAGTTTCACACCTCCGGAAACGGTGACCTGCGGGAGGTTATTTACCGGATTTACGGCAGGGAGACCTCCAATGAGCTTGTTCCCATCCAAACGGAGCGTAACGGCATCCGAATCGAAGGGTATCTGGGAAAACCGATACAGGTACGCTCCAACCGGAATTTTGAGATTTATTTTATCAACGGTCGCTTTGTAAGAAGTAATGTGGTTTCGAGAGCAATTGAAGAGGGCTATAAAGAATACCTGATGCAGCATAAATTTCCTTTTTGCGTACTGCATCTGACTATGGATACGGAACGGGTGGATGTGAATGTACATCCCACCAAAATGGACGTAAGGTTTTCGGATGCGCTGGCAGTCAGTACCGTAATTTGTGAGGCGGTAAGGACTGCTCTGCAGGCAAAAGAAATGATACCGGATGTGTTGTTGGCCTCGGAAAAGGAAATAAAAGCGCAGGCCAAAGCAGAGCGTGCGGAAGCGGAAAAGCAGCAGACGCCTGAGCCCTTTGAGTATCGCAGAGGCGATTCCTATCGCGTTATGGAAGAAATGAAATATGACGCGGAACGCCCTAAAATGCAGGAAGTGATTCAAAATCCCTTGTGGATAAGGGGAAACACCCCCATTGATACCCCGGAAAAAGTGGAAAAAATGACGGAAAACCCTGCAAAAACCGAAAGATTGTCGAAAAATTCGATGATAGATGTTGCGTCTGCGGATACAGAAACGGAACAGAGCATAGAAGAGGAAACGTTTTTTACAGAAACCTCCGAGCTTAGGGAAAATACCGCGGAAAACAACGTGGCAGTTCCCGAGGAATGTAAGGAGACACAGGCTGGGAGTACGGGCGAAGGTGCGGAGGCATCGGGATCTGTCTGCGAGGGAACTGCGGCGCAGCAGTTAAATTTGTTTGAAGAGAAAATTCTCACAGAGGATAATCGTCCTAAATTCCGTATGATCGGTCAGGTGTTTGAAACCTACTGGCTGATTGAGTTTGATAACCGGTTGATGATGATTGACCAGCATGCCGCCCACGAAAAGGTAAACTATGAGCGGCTGATGAAGCAATATCGGGAAAAGTCGGTTGCATCCCAGCGGCTGATGCCGCCGGTGATTGTCACTCTGTCGGGGCAGGAAGAGGTTGCGCTAAAGGAAAATATGGAGTACTTTGAGGCCCTTGGATTTGAACTGGAGGCCTTTGGCGGCAATGAGTATGCCCTGCGCAGTGTACCTACGGATTTATATGGCTGCGGTGAACGGGAAATGTTTTTAGAGGTGTTGGATCAGCTTTCCGAAAAGGGAAATTTCGGTGAGATCAGGGTGGTGGAGGAGAAGATTGCCTCTATGTCCTGTAAGGCGGCGGTGAAGGGAAATCAGCTGCTGAGCTTTGCAGAAGCAGAAGTCCTGATTGACGAACTGCTGACCTTGGAAAATCCTTATAACTGTCCCCACGGCAGACCTACCATCGTAGCTATGACAAAAGCGGAAATGGACAAGAAATTTAAGCGGATTGTATAGCGAAATACATGTTTATGTGCATGAGTTTTAAGCCGTGATGTAAAGGTTACGGATGTTAAGAAAGGGTTGCGGACATGAAAAAACCCATGATTGTGTTGACGGGTCCTACCGCGGTGGGAAAGACGAAGCTTTCGCTTTCTTTGGCAAAAGCGTTGAAGGGTGAAGTTATATCGGCGGATTCCATGCAGGTTTACCGTCATATGGATATCGGTTCTGCGAAAATTATGCCGGCCGACATGCAGGGAATCCCGCATCATATGATTGATATTTTAGAACCATGGGAAACCTTTAATGTTGTGGTTTTTCAGGAGAAATGTAAGGAATGCCTGCAGGGAATTTATGAAAGGGGACATATTCCCATCGTTACCGGCGGTACCGGGTTTTATATTCAGGCACTGCTAAGGGATATTGACTTTACGGAAAATGAGGAGGATTCCGAATATAGGGCGCAGTTAGAGCAGCTTGCAAAAGAAAAGGGAGCGCAGTATCTCCATGAAATGTTGCAGGCGGCGGACCCTGCGGCAGCGGAGGCCATCCATGCCAATAATATTAAGCGAACCATCCGCGCCTTGGAATATCATCATCTGACGGGACAACAGATTTCAAAGCACAACGAAGAGGAAGCAAAAAAGGAAAGCGCTTACGATTCCTGTTATTTTGTCTTGAACGATGATCGGGATAAGCTGTATGAAAATATCGAGAAACGCGTGGATGAGATGCTGGCGGCGGGACTTGTGGATGAGGTGAAAAAGCTGCGTGAAATGGGCTGTCATCGGGAAATGGTGTCCATGCAGGGGCTCGGTTACAAGGAAATTTTAGCGTTTCTGGAAGGGGAATGCTCTTACGAAACGGCCGTTGAGATATTAAAGCGTGACACGAGACACTTTGCAAAGCGCCAGCTTACGTGGTTTCGCAGAGAGCAGGATGTTATTTGGGTAAACAAGCCGGAGTTTGCTTATGATGAAGACAGAATTCTTGCCTATATGCTGTCGGAAATCAAAGCGCGGACGCAGATTTTGAATTAAGTTATCAGGTAAACGGAAGCGGCAGGGTACAGTAAGTCTGCAAAAGTTGAACGCAGCAAGCCGGAGCGGAAAAGGGAAAGACCGCAGATATGCACGAAAGGGATGGAAGTTAAAATGAGTCAGATAAAGGAACTGTACGAATCACTCGGAATAGATGCACAAACCTATGAATACGGAGAAGAAATTTTGCAGAAACTGGAAGAGCGGTTTCGGGAAATTGATGCTGTTGCCGAGTATAATCAGTTAAAGGTTGTGAAGGCAATGCAGGAGTGCCAGGTTAGCGAGGCGTGTTTACTCGGAACCACAGGATACGGCTATAACGACATCGGCAGGGACACATTGGAGGCGGTTTATGCGAAAGTATTCCATACGGAGGATGCCCTTGTAAGACCTCAGATTACCTGCGGAACCCATGCACTGGCACTGGCGCTTATGAGTAATCTGCGACCGGGAGATGAGCTTCTTTCACCGGTTGGAAAGCCTTACGATACCTTGGAGGAGGTAATCGGTATCCGCCCTTCCAAAGGTTCTTTGGCAGAGTACGGCGTAACCTACCGTCAGGTGGATTTACTCCCGGACGGCGGCTTTGATTACGAAAGAATTGCGGAAAGTATCAATGAGAGAACAAAGCTTGTTACCATTCAGCGCTCTAAGGGATATCAGACAAGACCAACTCTTTCCGTGACAAGAATCGGTGAATTGATAGCCTTTGTGAAGAAGATAAAGCCGGATGTTATCTGTATGGTAGACAACTGCTACGGTGAGTTTGTGGAGACCATGGAACCCTCGGACGTGGGTGCAGATATGGTGGTTGGTTCTTTGATAAAAAATCCGGGCGGCGGCCTTGCTCCCATCGGCGGCTATATTGCCGGAAAAAAGGAATGCGTGGAGAATGCCGCATATCGGTTAACTTCTCCGGGACTGGGAAAGGAAGTGGGGGCTTCCCTTGGCGTGTTAAAGGATTTTTATCAGGGACTTTTCCTCGCGCCGACGGTAACTGCCTGCGCCTTGAAAGGTGCGGTGTTCGCGGCGAATTTATACGAAAGACAGGGCTTTTCGGTGATTCCGGACGGCAGCGAAAGCCGCCACGATATCATTCAGGCAATCACCTTCGGAACGCCGGAGGGAGTCATTGCTTTTTGTCAGGGAATTCAGGCGGCAGCCTCTGTGGACAGCCATGTAACACCGGAGCCTTGGGATATGCCCGGATATGATGCACCGGTGATTATGGCGGCTGGAGCTTTTGTATCGGGTTCCTCCATTGAGCTTTCCGCGGACGGCCCCATTAAACCGCCTTATGCAGTTTATTTCCAGGGCGGACTTACCTGGCAGCATGCGAAGTTTGGTATTTTGAAGTCCCTACAGTCTCTGAAAAACAAGGGATTAGTCGACCTGGGTCGAAAAACATCGAAATAAAATATATGATTTTTATGTACAGTTTTTGGCTTTTGTGATACCATATAAAGATGTACAAGGCTTGTTGCAACAGGGCTGCGCAACAGGTGAAAACACGAAAGAAAGAGTGGGGAAGTAACTTGAAAAGAGTAAATTGGGTGCTTGTTTTACTGATTTTGGTGGGATTTGTGATTGGAGGCTTCATCGGAACCTACTTTGACGGTACATTCTTAAATTACGGACAGACATTCGGTATGAGTGCACCTCTGGTTATGAATCTGGGCTTCTTTGTTCTTACCTTCGGGTTGACGATTCATATTACCATCGCCAGTGTTTTGGGTGTGATTATTTCTCTGGTGGTTTGGAGAATGATTCGCTAAAAGGGTTTATGCGTCGGAGAAGGTAAAGGAGACGCATGAAAAAAGAAAAGAAACAGCTGACACAGGAGCTTCCTTACGAAAGGTTTCTGCGGTTCGGGCCGGAGAATATGACAGAAGCGGAGCTACTGGCTGTGATTATCAGGACAGGGACGAAGGAAAAGAGTGCCCTGCAGCTTGCGGAGGAAGTTTTGCGACTTGCAAAATATCCAAAGGAAGGGTTGCTTGGACTGTATGATGTGGCGCTGGAAGAACTGAAAAGCATCAAAGGCATCGGAGAGGTGAAGGCGGTAAAGCTGAAATGCCTCACGGAGCTGTCCGGAAGAATGAGTACGGCAAGGGCAAGAATGGGACTTAGCTTTCACAATTCGGGACAGGTGGCGGAGTATTTTATGGAGCGGCTGCGCCATAAAACAACGGAGTGTGTGGTATTGGTATGTCTGGATGCCAAGGGGCAGCTGCTTTCGGAACGGCGTTTGTCGGAGGGAAGCGTTAGGATGTCTCTGCTGACGCCTCGGGAGATTTTCCTGGAGGCATTGTCCCAGAGGGCGGTGAATATCCTTCTGGTGCATAATCATCCCAGCGGAGATCCAACTCCCAGCAGAGAAGACAAGCGGATTACCGCAAATATCCGTGAAATGGGAGACAAACTGGATGTGCCGCTGCTTGACCACGTAGTAATCGGCGACAGGCAATATGTAAGCTTCAAAGAACAAAATTGGTTCGAGCAGGAAGTGTTTTAATAAAAGTTACGGTAAGAAAGGGGTTGTCGTTTTGGCAAACAACGCATTCGGTATCGATTTGGGTACCAACAACATTAAAATTTACAGCAGGTTGGATGACAGTATTCTGGTGGAGAAAAATATGATTGCCATCGCGAATAAAAATACTTTGTTCGCCTACGGAGACTCTGCATATGAAATGTATGAGAAGGCTCCCGGTAATATTCATATTTCTTATCCTTTGGCGAGCGGTGTAATTGCGGATATCAAGAATATGGAAACCCTGATTCAGTATTTTATCGGAGGGTTACAGAAGGGTAATAACAAGCCCTCTGATTTCTATATTGCGGTTCCCACGGACGTAACTGAGGTGGAAAAGAGAGCCTTCTATGACCTGATTAAGGATTCCGGTGTGAAATCCAGAAAGATTATGGTAGTGGAAAAGGCGGTTGCGGACGGCTTGGGCCTGGATATCGATGTGAAGAATTCCCAGGGTGTCCTCGTAGTAAATGTGGGATACGAAACGACGGAAATTTCTATTTTGTCTCTGGGAGGTATTGTGCTGAGCCGCCTGATTAAAACCGGCGGATTGAAATTTGACGATGCCATCCGTGCGGCGGTACGTAAGGAATTCAGCCTGATTATTGGCGGAAAGACCGCTGAAACGGTAAAGATTTCCTTGAAGGAGCTGGAGCAGGAGGGAAAGGGAGCCGTTGTTTACGGAAGAGATATTGTAACAGGTCTTCCGGTGGAGCGGGAAATTCCCACAAAGCTTGTGGATGAATGTCTTGAGGAGCACTTTAATACCATTATCGATAATGTAAAGGTGATTTTGGAGAGAACGCCCCCTGAGCTTGCAGCGGATATTTATCGCCACGGTATTTATCTGACCGGTGCGGCATCTCAGGTGAGTCATCTGGCAGAGCGTATGGCGTCGGGAACCGGCTTGAAGGTAAATGTAGCAGAAAATCCTGATGTCAGCGTGTGTATGGGACTTGCGAAGATTATCAAGGACGACAATTATAAATCCGTAGCTTATGCAATTGAAGGGATGAGTAAATGAGCCCAGTGATAAAACGAAAAGGGGAGAGGTTTACTTTACCGAGTAAATATCTCCTCTTAATTTTGACAATTTTATGTACGCTGATGATGCTGATTACCTTTGGTACGGATGTGTTTAACCGTCCCTTAAATACGGTAGTAGGGCATGTTGTGGTTCCCTTTCAGCAGGGCATCGGTAAACTGGGCGGCTGGCTTTCCAACCGTTCGGAGGAACTGGTACAGGTGCGCACGCTCTTGGACGAGAATGCTCGCTTGAAGGAAGAAATCGCAGCCCTCACGGAGGAAAATGTTCTGCTTCAACAGGATAAGTATGAGCTGAATACCCTGCGAGAGCTGATTGAGTTGAGTGAGCAGTACGGTGAGTACGATAAAGTTGGGGCGCGGATTATCAGCCGTGATTCCGGCAACTGGTATTCCTCCTTTATCATCGACAAGGGAAGCGATGACGGTTTTTGTGTGGATATGAATGTGATTGCGGGCGGCGGCCTTGTGGGAAGAATTACATCCGTCGGACCGAACTGGTCGAGAGTAACCTCTATCATATCCGACAGCAGTAATGTCAGCGGTATGGTGCTTTCCACACAGGATAATCTGATTGTATCCGGCAGCCTGAAGCTGATGGCGGAAAACTGTATCACCTTCAGTCAGCTGGTAGACAGTAAAAACGTGGTGGTAGAGGGCGATAAGGTAGTAACCTCCTCTATCAGCGATAAGTTTTTGCCCAATATTCTGATTGGCTATATCAGTGAAATCGACAGGGATGCCAACAACCTGACCAAATCCGGTTATATTGTTCCGGCGGTAGATTTCGAGCATCTGGGTGAGGTCCTTGTGATTACGGATCTGAAACAAACCATAAACGAGTAATGATGTGAATACCGGATTTTTACATGTGCGGTTGTGCTTGGGGCGATAAGCCGGCAGGCATGGGAAAGAAATGACGATTATGCTTAGAAAAGTTGTTGTGACCTTATTGGTGATAGTTTGTTTTATTCTGCAATGCAGTGTTTTTGATTCGCTGGCTTTTGCAGGCATTATTCCGAATCTGATGATTATTCTTACCGCCTCCTTCGGCTTTATGAGAGGGGAGAAAGAGGGGTTGATTATCGGGTTCTTCTGCGGATTGTTAAGTGATGTTTTCTTTGGCTTTTTCCTTGGATTTTATGCATTGATTCTTATGTACATAGGTTACTTAAACGGAAAATTCAGCAGAAGCTTTTATCCGGAAGACATTAAACTGCCCATTGCGCTGATTATTATCAGTGATTTATCCTACGGCATACTGTGTTATATTTTATTGTTCATGCTGCGGGGAAGATTCCAGTTTGGATATTATTTTTCTCATATTATTCTGCCGGAGGCGTTGTATACCATCGTTGTTACCGTGTTTTTATATCCGCTGATACTCAAAATAAATGAGAAACTGGAAGCAAGGGAAAAAAGGAGCGCGCAAAAGTTTGTTTGATGAGTTAAGAGACAAGATTATAAGCATAGTGACCAGCCGGCTGACTGTATGTTCTGCGGTGTTTTTGCTGTTGGGCGGTATTTTGCTGTATCGTTGCTTTGACCTTCAGATAGTCCGCGGAGAGGAGTATCTGCGGGATTTTGTGTTGCAAACGGAAAAGACAAGAGATATTTCCAGTACGAGAGGTAAAATATACGATAAAAACGGTACCGTTTTAGCCTATAATGAGCTGGCTTATTCCGTAAAGATAGAGGACGTTTTTGAGTCGGGCAGTTCAAAAAACAAAAAGATGAATGCTACCGTAAAACGCCTGATTGAGATGATTGAGAAGAACGGTGACAGTGTCATAACTGATTTTAGGATTTATCTGGATGAGGACGGGGATTTTGCATTTTCCGCCGAAGGCACAACACTGCTTCGTTTTCTGGCCGACGTATACGGACGTACTACCATTGATAAATTAAAGGATGATGAGCGCACTGCTACCGCACGAGAGGTAATGGAGTATTTAAGCCGGAAAAGCGGCTCCGGTTTTGCAATCGGAGAGTATGAAGACCCCGAAAACAGCAAAACGGAATTTATTCCCGGTAAGGGCTATACCGATGAGGAATGGCTAAAGATGGTTACCATCCGGTATGCCATGAACTTAACCTCCTACCGCAAATACATAGGTACTACGGTTGCCACTAACGTCAGCGAAAAAACCGTGGCAGTGATTATGGAAAACTCTGAGGAGCTTCCGGGGGTTACGATTGTAGAGGATACTATCCGCAGGTATGTTGACAGTAAATATTTTGCGCATGTACTGGGATATACGGGTAAGATTTCTTCCGAGGAACTGACCAGTCTGAATGAGAAGATGGCAGAGCAGGGCCTTGGAAATGACGTATACAACATAAACGATGTCGTAGGTAAAAGCGGGATTGAATCCTATCTGGAAACAACGTTACAGGGAACCAAGGGCTACGAGAAGGTTGTCGTAGATAACATGGGAAAAGTGATTTCCGTGGAAGAGCGGGAGGAAGCGAAAGCCGGGCAGGATGTTTACCTGACCATTGACGCGGAATTTACCAAGGCTGTTTATAACATTATGGAGCAAAAACTGGCAGGTCTTGTGTCCAGTAAAATCGTTAATAAAAAGGAATATAAGGCAAAGGAAAATGCCGACAGCTCGGATATTGTAATCCCCATTTATGACGTGTATTATGCCATGTTTAACAATTCTATTCTGGACATGAAGCATATGACCGGAGCCAATGCGGGTGAGGCGGAAAAAGAAATCTATGCGGCATATGAACTGTATCGGGACGCAACCTATGAAAAACTGAGAAACGAGCTGACGGAGAAAAACACCCCCTATAATAAGCTGTCAAAGGAATACCAGGTCTACGAGAGTGACATTGTCAGTCTGCTTAAAAAGAACGGTGTGATTATGACAGAGGCGGTGGACTCCTCTGACCCCACCCAGATAGCATGGGCAACGGAAGAGGTGATCAGTTTAAGCGAGTATTTAAAGTATTGTATTGCAAAGAACTGGATTGATGTAAGTAAGCTGGATTTGGATGACAAGTATTCCGATTCGACGGAGATTTATAATCACCTGATGGATTATATTATTGCCATGGTCGATAAAAACAGCAGCTTCCAGAGACGTTTCTACAAATATATGCTTTTAGAGGATGTGATTACGGGAAAGCAGGTCTGTCAGGCACTTTGTGAGCAAAAGCAGATTGAGGTGTCCGTGGAGGACGAGGAAGCTTTGTATAACGGTAAGCTTTCTGCGTATAAGTTTATGAAAAACCGGATTGATAATCTGGATATTACACCGGCGCAGCTTGCCCTTGACCCCTGTAATGCATCTGTAGTAATTACGGATGTAGATACCGGCGATATCATAGCCATGGTTTCCTATCCGGGATATGACAATAATAAAATGGCGAATTCCATTGATGCGGAGTATTATGCGAAGCTGAATGCGGATAAATCCATGCCGCAGTATAATTTCGCAACCCAGTCGGCTATGGCACCGGGTTCCACCTTTAAGATGGTGGTTGCAACCGCAGGGCTTTTAGAGGGGGTAATTGATTTGGAAAGCCGTACGGATTGTATCGGTACATTTACGGAAATCACCCCGTCTCCCAGATGCTGGCGTAAGATTGGTCACGGCTACGAAAATGTGGTTACGGCAATCCGGGATTCCTGTAACTATTATTTTTACAATGTGGGATATCGGCTTTCTACCAGAGAAGGTGTATATAACGAGAAGGAAGGTCTGAATACATTGTACGAATATGCGGATATGTTTGGATTGACCGAAAAATCCGGTGTAGAGATTGCGGAGACCTCCCCCAGTGTATCAACGGAGGACCCGGTACGTTCTTCCATCGGACAGGGCTCCAACAGCTATACTACGGTAGGGCTTGCACGGTATGTAACTACTATTGCAAACAGCGGAACCTGTTATAACCTGACCCTTTTGGACAAGCTCACTGACCCGGAAGGGAATATCATCGAGGAATACACACCGGATGTACGAAATGTAATAGAGATGCCGGAAGCGTACTGGGATGCCATTCATAGCGGTATGCGTCAGGTGGTGGAAAACAAAACGTATTTTTCGGATTTGGCGGTTGAGGTGGCTGGAAAAACCGGTACGGCACAGCAGACGAAATCCAGACCGGACCATGCGTTGTTTGTATGCTATGCACCTTTTAACAATCCGGAAATATCCGTAACCACAAGAATTCCGTACGGATATTCCTCGGACTATGCAGCACAGGCGACCAGAGATATTATTAAATACTATTACGGTCTGGTAGAAGAGGAAGAACTGATTACCGGTACCGCAGATGCACCGGATGCAGGTATTTCCGACGAATTATAGGAGGCAGAATGAAAGATACTGTTCTGATTAAGAGTTTTCCAAACGGCATTGCACTTCATCTTGACAGGGAAGTTGCGTTTGCTACCTTGTTGGATGAAATTGCATATAAGTTTTCCGAGGCACGGAATTTTTTCGGGCGTGCATCCATGGCGTTATCCGTGGAGGGACGTCCGGTGACCGGAACCGAAGAAATCATGATACTGGAGACCATCCGTAAAAACAGTGATTTAAACATTATCTGTATAGTAGGGAAGGATGAAGCGACAAACAAGAACTTTATCAAAGCCCTCGCCCAGATGGAAAAGAAACTGTCAGGCGGAGATGAGGGACAGTTTTTCAAAGGAAATCTGAAAAATAAAGATGTACTTGAAACGGAAAACAGCCTTATTGTTCTCGGTGATGTGGAGCCGGGCTGTGCCGTTATCAGTGCAAAGAGCATCATTATCCTCGGCAGTCTCTACGGAGAGGCTTATGCCGGCGGAAACGGCAGAGAAGGTGCCTTTATAGCAGCGCTTGAAATGGAGCCGGAAAGACTTAAAATCGGCGATTTCAAATATAAACCAACGACAAAGCAGTCCAGATGGGGCGCCCGTTCCAAGAGCCTGGCAAAAATTGCCTTTGTAAAGAACGGAAAGATAGTTTTTGAACCACTTACCAAAGATGTGCTGAGTACCTTTTAGGGATCGGCCTGACGACAAAAATAAGTGGAGGAAGAAAAATGGAAAATCACATTTCCCCCGAGAAACAACGCTCGGAAGTCATTGTCGTCACTTCAGGTAAAGGCGGTGTGGGTAAGACCACCACATCCGCAAACGTAGGAACAGGTCTTGCTAAGCTTGGTAAAAAGGTGTGTCTTATTGACACCGACATCGGTCTTCGTAATCTGGACGTGGTTATGGGACTGGAAAACAGGATTGTCTATAATCTTGTTGATGTAGTGGAAGGCAACTGCCGCATGAAGCAGGCGTTAATCAGGGACAAGCGTCATCCCGGATTGTATCTGATGCCTTCAGCACAGACGCGTGATAAATCAGCCGTTACACCGGGGCAGATGGTGAAGGTTGTAGAGCATTTAAGAGAGCAGTTTGACTACATTATTTTGGATTGTCCCGCGGGAATTGAGCAGGGCTTCCAGAATGCCATTGCAGGCGCCGACAGGGCACTTGTGGTAACGACCCCGGAGGTTTCCGCAATTCGCGATGCGGACAGAATCATCGGCCTTTTGGAAGCGAACGGCTTTCAGAAGATGGACTTAATCATCAACCGTCTCCGCATGGATATGGTAAAGCGAGGGGATATGATGTCGGCTCAGGATGTGGTTGATATTCTTGCCATTCCCCTAATCGGTATCATCCCGGACGACGAAAATGTGGTGATTGCGACCAATCAGGGAGAACCCCTTGTGGGAAGCGATTCCCCCGCAGGATTAGCGTATGCAAATGTAGTTCAGCGGTTGGAAGGAAAGGAAGTTCCTTATTTGAACTTTGAAAAGGGAATTTCTTTCTGGACAAAGGTTTCCGGTATTTTTCATCGGGCATAGGAGGAGCGGCATATGAGAAGATTTTTTCGCAGAAAGAGCTCCTGTCAGGTGGCAAGGGACCGATTGAAGATTTTGTTGATTTCCGACAGAGTCAACTGTTCGCCGGAAATGATGGAGCTGATTAAAAACGATATTGCAAAGGTGATTTCAAAGTATATGAAAATCGATGCAAACAATATGGAAATACAAATTAATACCAAAAGCGGTAAAAACGGCAGAAATGCAAAACCCAGTCTTTACGCCAGTATTCCCATAGTGGATGTGTCCATGCAGGATTTGGTTTCAAGCCGATAGATGAGGATAAAGAAATACAATGTTTGTTAAATTCAGGATACGTGATTATGATTTCAAATTGGTGCTGATGACACTTGCCCTTGCACTTGTGGGTGTTGTGGCAATCGGAAGTGCTGAGGAATCACTCCAGACCAAACAGTTGGCTGGAGTGGTTGCCGGTGTTTTTCTGATGATTATAATTTCTTTTTTTAACTACACATGGATTATTCGGTTAAACTGGATTATGTATGCCATGAACCTGATTTTGCTGTTGGCGGTGAGGTTTTCGGGAGCTGAAGGAAGATTGGGCGGACAGCGTTGGCTGGAAATCGGCGGACTTCGTTTTCAACCCTCTGAAACCGCTAAAATTTTATTGATTTTATTCTTTGCACAGTTTATTATGAAACATAGGGAGAAGCTTAATACCGTAAAGATTATCGGCAGTTGTCTGTTGTTGGTTGCGCTTCCCTGGTATCTGGTTTATAAGCAGCCGGATTTGTCTACCAGTATCGTAATAATTGTGCTGTTTTGCGTAATTTTGTTCGCCGGAGGCATCAGCATCAAACTGGTGTTGGGCGTGATTGCGGTAGTTGTTCCCGCGATTGCGCTGGTCGTCACCTTGGCATTGCAGCCGGGAAGTGAAGGTATCCTGGCGGACTATCAGAAAGATCGAATTTTGGCGTTTATTAACCCGGAGCAGTACGCGAATGAAGAGGCGTATCAGCAGTTAAATTCCGTTATGGCAATCGGCTCCGGGCAGTTAGACGGAAAGGGATATAAAAACAACGAAATAACCTCCGTGAAAAACGGAAATTTTATTTCGGAGGCGCAGACGGACTTTGTTTTTGCGGTGATAGGCGAGGAGTTCGGTTTTAAGGGCAGTGTATTGGTGATTGTTCTTGTGATGGGAATTTCCCTGGAATGTATATCGGTTGCCCGAAAGGCAAAGGATGTGGCGGGAACCATAATTGCCGCCGGTATGGGAGGACTGGTTGCGTTTCAAAGCTTTATCAATATCGGTGTTTCCACCTTTATTTTGCCGAATACAGGCTTGCCACTACCGTTTGTCAGCTATGGACTGACGTCCCTGATGAGCCTGTTTATGGGGATGGGGTTTGTATTGAATGTAAGGCTTCAGGCTAAGAAATCGAAGTAAGGAGAGGGTACAAGTATGAACATTGCATTAATCGCACATGATTCAAAAAAGAAGCTGATGCAGAATTTCTGTATCGCATACAGAGGAATACTGTGTAAAAACGATTTGTTTGCGACGGGAACCACCGGAAGGCTGATTGAAGAGGTGACAAATTTAAATGTACATAAATTTCTGGCAGGACATCTGGGTGGAGAACAGCAGATTGGTGCGCAAATAGAGCACAATCAGATTGATTTGGTGATTTTTTTAAGAGATCCCTTGACGCCTAAGATGCATGAACCGGATGTCAGCAATGTAATGCGTCTTTGTGATATGCATAATATACCGTTGGCAACGAATCTTGCCAGCGCGGAACTGTTGATTAAGTCGCTGGACAGAGGAGATTTAGAGTGGCGTGAAATGTACAAGTAGGAGAAAAATTGCGATTCTGTCATGTGTGCTGCTGTTGTTGTCAGGGTTGCTTTGCGGTTGCGGTGAATTAGCATATGAGATGCCCTACAGTGCCGATTCGGCAGTAAGTACCTTAAATGTGGTGGCAAAGCAGGACAAGCGGGTGGTAACGCCCTATGCGGCTGATTTGTGTGTGGTGGCAGATGATCTTTTAAGCGACAGTGTAAATATGGAAAATGCAAAGGCTGCCGTTTTATGCGATGTGAACGGGACATCGGTTCTTTATGCAAAGAATCCCCATGAAACTCTGTATCCGGCAAGCTTGACGAAGGTAATGACTGCTCTTGTAGCATTGAAATACGGTAGTCTGGATCAGGTGCTTACTGCTACCAGTGCCGTAAATATTACAGAGTCCGGTGCGCAGCTTTGCGGTCTAAAAGCAGGCGACAGCATGACGCTGGATCAGGCCCTCAGAATCCTGCTTTTATATTCCGCTAATGATGTGGCAATGTTAATTGCAGAGGGCGTAGGCGGTTCCACTGACAAGTTCATCGAAATGATGAATGAAGAAGCGAAGCGCCTGGGAGCGACAAATACAAATTTTGTAAATCCACACGGTCTTACGGAGGAAAATCATTATACCACAGCATATGATTTGTATCTCATATTCAATGAAGCAATTAAGTATGAAACCTTTAACGAAATCACGCAGATGAGTAGCTATCAGACCACTTATTTCGATAAAAACGGGAAGGCGAAGGAATTTAATAAACCGACAACCAACCTGTTTATCCGTGGGGATTACAGTGCTCCCGCAAATGTGAATGTAATGGGCGGAAAGACAGGAACCACAAGGGCTGCGGGTAATTGCCTGATGCTGCTTTCGAGAGATGAAAACGGTTCACCCTACATCTCTGTTATTTTAGGAGCAACGGCAAGGGATATTTTGTATCAGGAGATGACAGATTTGTTGGAGGAGATTCATAAATAGAGGTTGTTTTTTGGCGGGCTATCCCTTATAATTAACTTATCGGGTAATACTATAATATTACTATAGGAGGGTTTTCCAATGGTTCAATTAATTGTAGGTGAAAAAGGCAAAGGCAAGACAAAACAGTTATTGGATAAGGTAAACAGCGAAATTAAAGAAATTGCAGGAAATATCGTATATCTTGACAAGAGTACGAAGCATATGTATGAGTTGAACAATAAGGTTCGTCTGATTGACGTATCCCAGTTCATGATTGAAAACAACAGTGAGTTTATCGGATTCGTAAGCGGAATCCTTTCACAGGATCATGATTTGCAGCAGATGTATCTGGACAGCTTTTTAAAGATTGCATGTCTGGAAGGACAGGATATTACCGCCACCGTTGAAAAGCTTGATAAAATCAGTGCAGCGTTCAATGTTGATCTGATTGTCAGTGTATCCATAGATGAAGCACAGCTTCCGGCGGGCTTGAAGGATAAAATTCTTGTTTCTCTGTAAAAGCTACATAATTTACCGAAATGAATTTGATTCATGTTACACAAAAGCCTCGATTGAACGAGGCTTTTGTTTTGGCTTCACAGAAACTGCGGAAGGGAGGAATGCAGGTTGGCACAGGACAATAAAAAGATTAAAAAATATCGAAAACCCATAAATCTGAATATCGGCATGATTATTTTTGGCGTTGTTTTTGTTTATGTTGTGATTTGTGTCATTATGTATTTTCAAACCGGACGCATTGTTCGTTATGAGGTAAAAGAAGGCTCTTTGACAACAGAGAAAACCTATCGCGGTGTAATTATCCGTGAGGAGACCGTTGTTTACGCTGACGTTGCCGGATATGTGAATTATTATGCAAGAGAAGGAGAGCGTGTTGCGAAGAACGATTTGGTCTATGTCATGGATGAGACAGGTAGACTCAATGAGGAAATGGATACGGTGAGCCTTGGAGAGAATTCGCTGAGTAACCGCGAACTGTCGGAGTTTCGGAACGAAATTGTAAACTTTGTGCATGGTTTTCATGAAACGAGCTATGAAAGCACTTACGATTTTAAGAATTCCCTGAAAAATACGGTGTTGAAGCTGGCGAATGTTAATATGCTGGAGAATGCGGGAAACTTGAACAGCGGTTCCGGAGCCAATTCCATTAGCTATTTTTATGCACCTAAGACAGGCATCACTGCTTATTGGACGGACGGTTATGAGACGTTGACGCCGGAAAACGTTACGGCAAGTGTTTTTGACGAAAAAAATTATGAAAAAAATCAGGTTCTGAGTAACACGCTGAAAGCAGCAGGAGACCCTATTTATAAGCTGTCGAATAATGAGAACTGGTCTCTTGTGATACCGGTGGAAGCGGCAAGAGGCGCGGCACTTGAGGAGGAAGGCTATATACTGGTGCGTTTTTTGAAAAACCGCTATGAATCATGGGGAGCAACAAAGCTTTTCACGGGAAGCGACGGAAGCACCTACTTACAGCTTTCCTTCAATAACTCCATGGTTACCTTTATGAATGACCGTTTCCTGGATGTGGAGCTTCTTGTGGAAGACGACACCGGGTTGAAAATACCGGTATCTTCCATTGTGGAGAAGGAGTTTTTCCTGGTTCCGGAAACCTTTGTGCAGGAGGGGACTAATAACGGCATCAGTAGCGTCTTACGGCAGCAATACCTTGAAAACGGCGAATTATCCAGCTCCTATGTAGAGGTATCCGTTTATCACTTCAATAAAGATACAAAAGAATATTATTTGGATACGGCAGCTTTAAATCCGGGTGATATTTTAATTAAGTCGGATGGTCAGGAAACCTATACGGTAAGTAAGAGAGGTACGTTGATCGGCGTTTATAACATGAATAAGGGGTATGCTGATTTTAAACAGATAAACATCCTGTATCAGAATGATGAATACGCTATCGTGAATTCCAATACGAAATACGGCTTAAATGTGTATGATTATATTGTTTTGGATGCGGCATCCGTCAACGAGGATCAGTTTATCAATGAATAGGGAGACAAGGATGATTCGGGAAAATATAGAACAGGTGAAGTGCAGAATTTCTCAGGCTTGTAAAAAAGCCGAACGGGATGAGAAAGAGGTTTCCCTGATAGCAGTCAGTAAGACAAAACCGGTGGAAAGGCTGATGGAGGCTTATGAAGCCGGGCAAAGAGACTTCGGAGAAAATAAGGTACAGGAATTAATGGATAAAATTCCGGTTCTTCCTTCCGATATCCGCTGGCATATGATCGGGCATTTACAGCGGAATAAGGTAAAGTATATCGTGGGAAAGGTTTGTTTGATTCACAGCGTGGATTCTCTGCGGCTTGCGGAGGAAATCAGCAAGGAATCCGTAAAACAGAATGTAACCACGGATATTCTTGTGGAAGTAAATGTGGCGGAAGAAGAGAGCAAATTCGGAACCACCTTTGAAGATACGCTTATGTTGGTTGAACAGATCTCGGCCCTGCCTTCCATTCGGATAAACGGGCTTATGACAATTGCTCCGTTCACGGAAAATGCAGAGGAAAACCGAGTATATTTTCGGAAATTAAAGCAATTGTCTGTTGACATAGCGGCGAAAAACATTGATAATGTTAATATGAATGTTCTTTCCATGGGAATGACTGGTGATTATGAGGTGGCGGTGGAAGAAGGCGCTACACTGACGAGAGTCGGAACGGGCATTTTTGGAGAGAGAAATTATTAGTCGTCGGACTCCGTGAGACTGCGGCATCAGAAAGGCATGGTAACATATATGGGCGTTATGGACAAGTTCTTGAATTACATGAAGCTGAACGGCGAAGAAGATGATGAATACTATGATGATGATTATCTGGATGACGATGATGATGCACTGGAAGCTGCTGCGGCGAAGAGAAAGGCATCCGCATCCGTTACGAAGGAGAAGGATGTTGTATTTGAAGAGCGCACAGTAAAGAAGACGGCGGCTCCTGCAAACAAGATAACCCCGATAAATAAACCCGCTTCCAGAAGAACACCTACCGGAGGTACGGGAATGGAGGTTTGTGTGATTAAGCCTACTTCCGTTGAAGAGGCGCGAGAGATAACGGAGACTTTGCTTGCGAATCGTACCGTTGTATTGAATCTGGAGGGACTGGATGTAGATATTGCGCAGAGAATCATTGACTTTACCAGCGGTTCCTGTTTCGCTATCGGCGGAAATCTGCAGAAGATTTCCCATTACATCTTTATCATTACACCGGCATCAGTAGATATTTCCGGTGATTTTCAGGATATTTTCGGCGGCGGTTCCTTCGAGATGCCGATTAATAACTAGAGAAGCGCAAGAGTCCGCTTTGCGGGCTCTTTTTCTTGGATTATAAGAAAAGTTTTATTCGATGAATATACAGGAGAAAAAGAATGGACCGTTTACCGATACTTTATAATAAAAAGCCCTGCTATGACATTGTTTTTGACCGTTCCTTTGAGGGACTTTGGGCGGAACTTCAGGCACTTGGCTGTGAGAATAAACGTATCTGTATCATCACCGATACAAAGGTGGATGAACTGTACGGAAGTGTGGTTTTGGAACTGCTGGAAGGAAAATGCAGAAAGGCTGTAAAATATGTATTCCCTAACGGTGAAGAAAATAAAAATTTGGATACCGTAAAGGAAATTTATAAATTCCTGATTGAGGAGCAGTTTGACCGCAAGGATTTATTGATAGCACTGGGCGGCGGTGTGGTAGGCGATACCACCGGCTACGTGGCGGCTACTTACCTGCGTGGCGTTGATTTTATCCAGATTCCCACAACTCTGCTGGCACAGGCGGACAGCAGCATCGGCGGAAAAACCGGTGTGGATTTTGAAGGCTATAAAAATATGGTGGGTGCATTTAAGATGCCCCGTCTGGTATACATGAATTTTAAGGTGCTGGAAACCTTGGATGACCGGCAGTTTTATGCGGGCTTTGCAGAGGTGATGAAGCATGGCTTAATTAAGGATGCAATGCTTTACGAATGGCTGATTGAAAACATGTATGAGATTTGCGAGCGTGATTTGGATGTATTGCAGGAAATGCTGCTTCGAAGCTGTAATGTAAAAAAGC
Organism: Acetatifactor sp.; assembly: GCA_045546495.1. Classification (GTDB taxonomy): domain Bacteria; phylum Bacillota; class Clostridia; order Lachnospirales; family Lachnospiraceae; genus Acetatifactor. The sequence continues at coordinate 24,316 of JAZQCX010000016.1, forward strand.
TTGTAGTGGAAAAGGATCCTACGGAGCAGGGTGACAGAGCACTTCTCAATTTCGGACATACCATCGGACATGCTATCGAGAAGGCGAAGAACTTCACTATGTATCACGGAGAATGTGTTGCTCTCGGATGTGTGGCGGCAGCATATATTTCATGGAAAAAGGAACTGCTTACCATGGAAGAGTATTACGAAATCCGGGATATGTTTGTTCCCTTTTATCTGCCCATCACAGTAGAGGATATTGACCCGCAGGAAATTCTTGCCCTGACAAAGTCAGATAAGAAGATGGAAGCGGGAACCGTTAAGTTTGTATTGTTAAAGAAGATTGGAAAGGCTGTGATTGACCGTACCGTGACGGACGAGGAGATACTGGCCGCAATCAGAGAAATTCATTTTAGTGAAGAGGATGCACATGCGTAAAAGAACAAAAATGTTAATTTTGGATGCCGTTATCATCCTGGTGTTGCTGGCACTTGACCAGTTGACGAAATATCTTGCGATTGTAAATCTGAAGGGGAATCCCGCAATTGTACTAATTGAGGGCGTTTTAGAGCTGAATTACCTGGAGAACAGAGGGTCTGCGTTTGGGATGCTGCAAAACCAGAAATTTTTTATCCTGTTTGTGGGGATTGTTTTTCTGACTGTAATCCTGTTCTTTTTATTTAAACTTCCCGAGGATAAGAAGTTTAACATTACACATATCCTTTTGGCAGGAATTGTAGCCGGAGGACTCGGAAACATGATTGACCGTTTCCGATTTGATTATGTGGTGGATTTTATTTCCTTTGTATTGATTAACTTCCCTATATTTAACGTTGCGGATTGTTACATTGTGATTGCTACGATATTGCTCTTTTTTATGTTTGTATTTGTTTATAAGGAAAAGGATTTGGAGTTCCTAAGCTTTAAACAGAATAAGTATCGCGAGATGAAGTAGGCGTATTTCTATTAAGTTAAGATAGTGTTCGTACAGGATAACAACCAGAAGTCGGATGAACGGTTATGGAAGAATTTCGGTTTGAGATAACAGAAGAAATGGAAGATGAGAGAATCGATAAGTGTTTGGCAATGCTTATCGATTCTTTGTCGCGTTCTTTTGTCCAGAAGCTGATAAAGGACGGCGGCGTGTATGTAAACGGAGCCCCCGTAAAGGGTAGCTATAAGGTAAAGACAGACGATTTGGTTGCCTTTACCCTGCCGGAAGCGGTAGAGCCCGATATTGCGCCGGAAAAGATGGATTTGGATATCCTTTATGAGGATAAGGACGTGATTGTGGTGAATAAGCCGAAGGGAATGGTGGTACATCCTGCGGCAGGGCATTACAGCGGGACGCTTGTAAACGGTTTGATGTATCACTGCGGGCATGATTTATCCGGAATAAATGGTGTTATGCGCCCGGGAATCGTGCATAGGATAGACAGAGATACAACAGGTTCGCTCATCGTCTGTAAGAATGATGCGGCTCATAATTCCATAGCGGCGCAGTTAAAGGAGCACTCGATTACAAGACGTTACAGGGCAATTTGCTTTGGAAATTTAAAGGAAGAGGAAGGAATTATCGATAAGCCTATCGGTCGTCACCCAACAGACCGTAAGAAAATGTCGGTAAATGAGCGGAACGGTAAGCGGGCGGTTACCCATTACAAGGTACTGAAGCGTTTTGATAAATATACTTATATCGAATGTGAGTTGGAAACCGGGAGAACCCATCAGATTCGCGTACACATGGCATCTATCGGGCATCCGTTGCTGGGGGATGAGGTTTACGCAAACAGAACATCCCCGTTCAAACTGACGGGACAGACGCTTCATGCTATGACCCTTGGATTTATTCATCCGGAAACCGGAGCGTATGTAGAGGTAAATGCACCTTTGCCGGAATATTTTGAACATTTGCTGGAAATTCTGTAGCCTTATCAGAATATGATTTTTTATTAGGTTTCTGTTGTCTGAAAGCTAAAAGTGTTGTATAATATATTCAGATAAAAGCTTAGATTAGGGGATAGCTTTTATACTCTTACAAAGAAAGGGAGTATGATTATGAATACAGTAATTACCATTGGACGTCAGTTTGGTTCCGCAGGACGTGAAATCGGAGAAAAGGTAGCGGAATATTTTGGGATTAAATGCTACGATAAGGAGCTTTTGAGCAGAGCTGCAAAGGAAAGCGGTTTTTGCGAAGAAATGATTCAGAACCACGACGAGAGACCGACGAATTCGTTTCTCTATAATCTGGTAATGGATACCTATTCTTTTGGCTATAATGCTTCCTCCTTTGTAGATATGCCTATCAGCCATAAGGTATTCATGGCGCAGTTTGACACGATTAAAAAGATTGCAGAGGAAGGTCCCTGTGTGATTGTGGGTCGTTGCGCGGATTACGCATTGGCGGATTATGATAACGTTGTCCATTTATTCATTTACGGCGACGAGGACGTTAAGGTGAAACGTATTATGGAGCGTTATAATCTGACGGAAGCAAAGGCAAAGGATATGATTATCAAGAAAGATAAGCAGCGTCAGAGCTACTATAATTATTATTCTTCTAAGAAGTGGGGACGCGCCGACAGCTATGACCTTTGCATCAACAGCAGTGTACTTGGAGTAGAAGGTACCGTTAAGCTGATTACCCAGTATGTAGAGGATTTTGAGAAAAGAAATCAGGCTTAATTCCGGGAGTCAAGCAAAAACCGCTGAAAAAAACGGATAATTTGTAAATAAAGAGTTGACAAAAAAAGGCACCTCGTGCTATGATACTACGGTATGCCGCATGACTCGGTATAAGTGCGCCCGTTTTTGAACGGAGGCCACCAAAGTCAGCGAGTAAATGAACGACTGTAGTTCATGAATAGGAGGTGCCTTATTATGTACGCAATTATTGCAACAGGCGGAAAGCAGTACAAGGTTTCTGAGGGAGACATCATCAAGGTTGAGAAGTTGGACGCAGAAGCTGGCAGCACTGTTTCTTTTGACCAGGTAATCGCAGTAAGTGACGGAACCCTCAAGGTTGGCGAGGACGTTGCGAAAGCAACTGTTTCCGCAACTGTTATGGAGCAGGGTAGAGGTAAGAAGGTTATTGTATACAAGTACAAGAGAAAAACCGAATACCACAAGAAGAACGGTCACAGACAAGCATACACTCAGGTTAAGATTGATAAGATCAACGCATAATGACGACTGTAGTGATTTGTAAAGACCAAACAGGTTCCTACAGAGGCTTTTACTGTATGGGACATGCAGAATACGCGAAGCGTAGGAAGCCGGATATTTTATGTTCGGCGATTTCCGCCCTGACAATCGGAACCATTAATTCTTTGGAGCAGCTTGCCGGAGAAAAGATGCGGATTGCGCAGGATGAGAAAACAGGCTTTCTCAAATGCGATTTTGAGAGCGTATTACAGGAAAAGTCGGCTTTCCTGATGGATTCCATGGTGTTTAACCTTGAGAATCTCAGTAGGGAGTACGGCGATAACTATTTACAAGTAAAATTCGAGGAGGTGTAGACCATGTTGAATATGAACCTTCAATTTTTCGCTCATAAGAAGGGAGTTGGTTCTACCAAGAACGGTAGAGATTCCGAGTCCAAGAGATTGGGTGCGAAGAGAGCTGACGGACAGTTTGTAAAGGCTGGTAACATTCTTTACAGACAGCGCGGAACCAAGATTCATCCCGGCGTTAACGTAGG
>JAZQCX010000017.1:0-49717 GCA_045546495.1 Acetatifactor sp.
TTAATGAATTTTTCTGCCAGCTCAAGACATAGTTTTTCCCCTGTACACCGGTACATTTTCATCAATGCAAGTTCGACCTCCGGATGTCCGGGAATTCCCTCGTATCCTTCAGTGATAAAATGATTATAAATGTGTCGGGCATTTTTCAGCATCACATCCAAGAGCTTTCTTTTTCCGGTTGCTTCATAATAAGCACAGGCGGCTTCCATCATATGACCTGCGCAGTAAAGTTCATGTCCCTCTAAAAGATTTGTCCAGCGCTTTTCCCTATCCTTTATGGTAAAATAAGTGTTGAGGTAACCGTCTGTATCCTGCGCCAGAGCAATGATATCAATAAGCTCGTCAACCGTCTTTTCCAGGGCTTCGTCCGGGAAGGCGGAGAGGGAGTATGCAGCAGCCTCAATCCATTTTGCGGCATCACTGTCCTGAAATACCATTCCGTAAAAGCCGTCGCCTGTATCCTCACCACGGACTGCTTTCCCGGCATTGATGAAATTCTGCACAACGTGGCTCTTTGCAACATCGGGTGCCTTGTCGCATAGAACAGTGTACTGGTACGGAATTACCGTATCGCGGATAAGCTTTTGGTATTTACCGATAAATCCGCCTGACTTGTAGGCATTCACCGGGATTTGCTCCTGAATTTTCATAGATAACCTCCTTTAAATAAAAACCCCTTTTTCATAACCGTATGTATAGGTTCGATTATGAAAAAAGGGCATAAATTCATTATATGAGGAAAAACTCCAATACAAATACAACCACGCAACACAGCACGGACACGGGAAACAGCCCGGCGCCCAGCCATGCGGCTACAATTCCGGCAACCAGTGCAACGGCTCCCGCGATGGGAGACTGGGTGGCATCAACAATGGCAGGAAAAGTCATCACTGCCAGCGTAACATAGGGAACGTAATACAAAAAGGACTGCAAAAAGCGGTTCTTTATTTGTTTCCTGATAAGCGTCAGGGGCAGGACACGGATGGCAAAGGTGACGCCTGCCATGATTGCAATATAGATGTAAATATTATGCGTCATGTGCTTCGTCCTCCTCCTGCTTAATCGGGAACAGTGCAGCAGCAATACCGGCAATGATTACTGTCAGCAGAATCGTGCGGGTACCGTCGGAAAGCTGCGAAATCCAAGGGAGCTTCGCAGCAGCAAAGCTTGCGGCAAAGCTGATTAACACGAATATCCCAACTACGCGGTTTTGCTTTGCGGGAGGGATGATAATGGCAAGGAACATGCCGAACAGGGCAACACTTAACGCGCTGACTACCCGCAGGGGCAGCAAATTACCTGCAATTACACCGAGTGCTGTTCCGATAGACCAGCAGGGAATGGCAACAATCATGGCACCGTAGCTGTAAAAGGGGTTGACGTTTCCGGGTCTTGCAATGGTGATACCGAAAATTTCATCCGTTACATCGAAGCCCACCAGCAGTCGGTGGAACAACGGGGTATCAGGAGAAAAACGCTGACTTAGTGCGCAGCTCATAAGAAGATATCTGGCGTTCGCTACAAGGGTCATCAGAACCATTTCCAGGTAAGCAGCATTGGCGGCAATTACCGTAAAGCCGGCATACTCTCCGGCAGATGCGTTATTCAGTATACTGGCAAGAAATCCCTGAAAGGCTGAAAGACCGGCGTTTTTTGCCGCAACACCAAGCGAGAAGGATACCGCCAGATACCCTAATCCGATAGGGATACCGTCGCGGATTCCTTCCCGCAAAACTTTTTTATCAAATTTTGAACTCATTCCTTTGTCCACCTTTTTATAAAGACCTTATTCGAGGCAGGAAACGGCCGAAAGGCCATCCATACCGTGTTTGCGAAGCAATCACGGTATAAAGGGTAGTGCGAATGCTGAAACTACAGGTACTGGTTATGGGACTTTCTCATCAGGAAACGAACCTGACAGCCCATTTCATCGCAGACAGAGCGGACAACATCCTCAGCAATATCCTTTACATTTTCATTTACGCAGATAATACAGACGTTTTTCTTGCGCAAAAAAAGAGAGGGTTTGGGCCAGCGGATATAGTAGGAGATACGCTCCTGTAAAAGCTCACGCTCGATAACTCTCTTACACTCCATATCAGAGATTTCGCAGAGCTCAATTTCGTTGTGAACTTTTAGTGATGTATATAACGGCTGCTCCATGATTATGCCTCCTTGTCTGTACAGATATATCTATTATAACAAGCTTTTTGTGGAAGTGCAAGGGATGAAGTGTAGACGAAACGGAGAAGTTGCGTTATACTGTAAAAGAAAAGGTTTTCAAAAAGAAAGTTAATAATGTAAGACGTTGGAAAGGTAGGGAGCGAGTATGGATATATTGAATAAATTAGGTGATACGCTCAGTGTGAAGGGCAAAGAGGTAGCAGATAAGGCAAAGGAAACAGCGGAAATCGTACGCTTGAAAGGGCAGATTTCCACTTGCGAAGATGTTATCAGGAAAAACTATACGGAAATCGGCAGGCTGTATTTTGAAAAGTATGGCGAGGAGCCTTCAGAGGAATTTGAAAAGTACTGTAATGCCATCAAAAACGCAAAGCGTGGTGCAGATGAACTGCAGGATGAAATAAAAGCCTTGAAGGGGCTGTAAAATGTAAAAGAAACAGGAAAGGTCGTGGCAGAGTCTCGGGAAAGAGACATGCTCACGACCTTTTTCATTTGAGGATGAATATCAATAAAAACTAAAATGGGACGTCGGAGTGGAATTAGTCGTCATCGTCATCGTCGTCATCGTACCATTCGCCCCGTTGATTTAATTCCCATTGCTGTCCGCCGAGGATTGCCTCGTAGTCCGGGTTTGCGTAGAAAGCAGCATCGTGCTGACAACGGTTGCTGGTAGGAGGCGTGATATAGGTCTCCGTACCATCCGGGTTTACGGTAATCATGGTGGAACCGCTGAGCAGAGAAGGATCTTCAATCAGAGGAAGCTCCGTTCGTCCGTAAGTCTTAAAGGGACATTCAAAGTTGGCGGGTAGGTGATCATAAGCACAAAGCTCGCCTTCGTAGTGAATGTCACAGCTTTCGGAAGGCTCCGTTCCTTCGGCAAAGAATTCCGATATAATGGAGCCGTCGCAGATGCCGGGAATAGGAAGCTTGCCGGAGCGGCTGCAAATATCCATCTGAACGATTCCCTGAGGCATTGCAAACTGTTCGCTGGGAAGCTCCTCGTGAACACGCTCCATAACAGCTCTCCAAAGGTTCCTGGAGATTACGGATTCGTTGTTCGGGTTCTTGGAGGACATACCGTAGTTGTTGTCGTAGCCTGTCCATACGGTACAGGTGTAGTACGGGGTAAAGCCTGCGAACCATACATCAACATAATCTGTGGAAGTACCGGTTTTTGCTGCCATTGCCATAGTGTTGCTAAAGCGTGCCTTGGCACCGGTACCGGTGGTCATAACGTCTACCATGGCGTCCGTAAGCAGGAATGCGGTAGATTCCTTTAATACCTGTCTGGTATTAGGTACGGTGTTATCCAAAATTACATTACCGTCGGAATCCAGAACGCGAGTATAGAGCTTGGGTTCTACATAGGTTCCGTGGTTTGCAATAGCTGCGTAAGCAGCGTTTAACTCGTAGGGAGTAACGCCTACGGTCAGACCGCCCAGAGCAAGGGTCTGATTTACATCGGAGAAAATCTTGTTGCCCTTAACCATACCGTCAGTCAGGGTGGTAAAGCCGAAGTTCAGCAGGTAATCGTAGCCCAGCTGAGGTGTGATAACGGTTTGGGCTTTCACAGCCACAATATTTAAGGAATCGCGGATACCGAGACGAATAGAGTTAATGCCGCGGTAGCCGGTGTCGTACCAGTTGTTGACGGGAGTACCGTCCTCGTAGTTAAAGGGGGCATCGTTATATACCGTTGCAAGGGTCTGTCCCACGCTGTCAAGAGCAGGTGCGAAAGCAGCCAGTACCTTAAAGGTAGAGCCGGGAGAACGGGCAGCATCCATGGCACGGTTAAAGGTTCGGCGTCCTTCCTTGGAGCCGCGTCCGCCTACCATGGCAACTACATAACCTGTCTGCTGGTCTGCAATAACCAGTGCAGACTGCGGCTGCGGGGTCATGGTAACGGATTCCAGATAGTTGTCGTCAGTCTGGAGGACACCCAATTCTTCGAACATAGCAGCCCGGTACAGGTCGATGGCTTCATAAGCTGATTCCTGAGAAGTAAAGAGGAGATTGAAATTTCTGTCTTCATTTTCCTTGAACCAGGTGGTCATGTTTTCTTTACTGTAATTGTGGCGTTCGCCGTTGTTATCGGTAATGGTGAGCGCATACTGGAGATACCACATGATTTTTTCGGTAAAGTTCTCCGGGTTTGCATATTCCTCGTCTGCAATTTTCTGGATAGCAGGGTCCAGGGTGGATTCGATTTGCAGACCGCCGGAAACCAGAAGCTTTTCAGCCATGGTTTCGTTGTATCCGGCCACGTTAATTAAATCCTCGAGAACCTGCTCATACAGTGCATCGGAGAAGTAAGAGCCGGAGGTGGCAACCGCACTGTCACGATAGTCAATATCGTAGAGACCGATTCGCTCATAAACGGCGGAGGTGTCAGCGATTGCTTCATTGTACTCAGCTTGATTGATGAAATCAAGCTCCAGCATTTTATCGAGGCAGGCCTTACGTCTCTTGGCATTTTTCTCGGGATAACGAATCGGGTTGTAGCCGGAAGGATTCTGGGTAATGCAGGCGATAACCGCAGATTCGGAAATCGTTAAGTCGCTTGCGGACTTACCGAAGTAACGCTTGGCAGCTGCTTCCACGCCCAGAGTATTCTGACCGAGGTTAATTGCATTCATATATTCCAGAAGTACCTGATCCTTGGAGTAGTATTTGGAAATTTCCAAAGCAAGGTACTGCTCCTGGAACTTTCGTTTTACTTTTTTTATGATATTGTTACCCTCAGAGGTCCATTCCGTAAAGACGGTATTTTTCAGGAGCTGCTGGGTGATGGTACTTGCACCCTGCGTTTCCTTGCCGCCGGTTTTTAAGAACTGATAGCCTGCACGGACAATACCCTTAAAATCGATGCCGTTATGTTGATAAAAACGCTCGTCCTCGATTGCCACAAATGCTTTTCCGAGATGGTCGGGAAGCTGGTCCATGGACTCCACGCGAAGACGGTTGGAATTAGAGCTTACATACTGGTCAATCTCATTTCCCTCGCAGTCGAAAACGACGGTAGCCTGACCGGAAGCAACCACATCACCCAGACGGATGGTGGGGGTGGAGGCAAGAATACCCTTGAAAGCGCCGATGCCTGCGGATATACCGCAGATGACTATACCTACGAAAGCAATCAAAGCCAGTTCGACGAGAGAAAGGATGACCTTTTTCTGCCACTTTATTAATTTAGAATTCAGTGCCTTTTGTTTGGAACGGACACCTTTTTTACCGTAATTCATTCGATTCACCTTTCTGTTTCAAAACAATTTCAACTCATTATAGCAAAAAAAACTATGTAAATAAAGATTTTCTTTGTAACTTAATAATCTTAACAATTGTTTCACATTTTTGAAAAATTATGCTAACATTAAGGAGGAAATTGCAAAAGAAATTTAAACTGTATGAAGAAAAATGCGTGAGAATGCTGGTCGGATTACAGGGCAGGGAAGATAACAGGTGTCATGGAACGAGGTCATGTAAATGAATACCGTGTACTGCTGTCAGGCGGAACCGGAGAATATGTAGAGAAAAAGTCCAGATTTATTGCCACAATTCGCAGATGTGAAAGCGAAGAGGAGGCAACGGCTTTTATTGATGAAATGAAGAAGAAGTACTGGGATGCAAGGCATAATTGCTCGGCTTTTGTTATCGGCAGCAGAGGAGAACTGACAAGATGCAGTGACGACGGGGAACCCAGCGGTACTGCAGGGCGGCCTATGCTGGAGGTATTGACGGGCGAGGGCATCCGCAACATCGCGGTAGTTGTGACAAGATATTTCGGCGGGGTGCTATTGGGAACCGGCGGTTTGGTGCGTGCCTATACCCAGGCGGTGAAGGAAGGCTTAAAAAACTGCGAAACGGGCAGAATGCGTTTCGGTCACGAGGTGGAAATTACGACGGACTATAACAGTATCGGAAAAATTCTGTACCTGTTGGGAAACGAGGGTGTGGAGCCGATTGCAAGCGACTATACAGATAAGGTAATGCTTAGGCTGCAGCTTCCGGCAGAGGATGTGGAGCGTCTTCGTAAGGAAATGGTGGAAATTACCGGTGGCAAGGTGGAATTCAATAAAATAAAAGAATTGTATTTTGTTGACAAGGAAAAGTAATAGGCGTAGTATGAGCATGTAATTCCGAAAAGGAAACAAAATAGCATTTTGAAAGGTGGTGATTTTTTTATGAAACAGAGTCAGATAAATAGTGACAACCCTGTTCCCGGGCGAAGTTGCAGCTTAAACATGAAAAAATCACATAAGGAGAAATGCTATGGAAAGACAGAACGAATTGCAGGAGCTGCTTGAGCTCCTGGAAATGAAGCAGTACACGAATCTTCGTCAGTTCATGGCGGAGCGGAATGTGGCAGATGCCGCTCTTTTGATGGAAGAGCTGTCCGATGAGCAGATATTGCGTGTTTACCGGATTTTGCCTAAGGATCTTGCGGCGGATATTTTTTCTTATCTGGAAGTAGAGACCCAGCAGAGACTTATCGGTTCCCTTTCGGAGCAGGATGCGGTAGCGGTGATTGATAATCTGATGTCGGATGATGCGGCGGATTTGCTGGAAGAAATGCCTGCAAATATTGTGGACAAGCTATTGGAAAAGGCGAAGCCGGAGACCAGGCGTGCGTTGAATCTGTTGCTCCGTTACCCCGAGGAGTCTGCCGGAAGCATCATGACAGTGGAGTATGTTTCCCTAAAGGAAAGCATGACCGTAGAGCAGGCTATCGGGCATATCCGTAAGGTGGGGCTGGATAGCGAAACCGTCAACATTTGTTACGTGTTGGATGCGGGAAGACACCTGATAGGTACTGTGGCGCTGCGATATCTGTTGTTGAGTGACGGTGAGAAAATCATTGGCGATCTGATGCATGAAAATGTTATCTCTGTCAATACGCTTACGGATCAGGAGCAGGCAGCGGCGCTGTTTAAGAAGTATGACTTTACTGCCATGCCGGTAACGGATAATGAGAACCGGCTGGTTGGAATTATTACCGTTGACGATATTGTGGATATTATCGAAGAGGAGACAACGGAGGATATCGAAAAGATGGCGGCTATCGTGCCCAGCGATAAGCCCTATATGAAAACGGGAGTGGGAGAGACCTATAAGAAGAGAATCCCGTGGCTTCTTTTGCTGATGGTTTCGGCGACCTTTACAGGTGCCATTATCAGCTCCTTTGAGGAAGCGTTGAGTGTGTATGCGGCGCTGATTGCCTTTATTCCCATGCTGATGGATACAGGCGGAAATGCAGGCGGTCAGGCGAGTGTTACGATTATCCGAGGACTGTCTTTGGGAGAAATCGAGTATCGGGATGTGCCGAAAATCATGTGGAAGGAAACCCGTGTGGCGCTTCTTTGCGGAGTGACTCTTGCAGCAGCAAATTTTGCAAAGCTGATGCTGTTTGACAGAGTAGGAGTTTATGTGTCCCTAACCGTGTGCCTGACCTTAGTGGCATCGGTAGTGGTTGCCATGCTGGTCGGTTGTTTGTTACCTTTGGGTGCGAAGAAAATCGGGTTTGACCCGGCAGTCATGGCGAGCCCCTTTATTACAACCATTGTGGATGCGTTATCGTTGCTTGTATACTTCAGATTTGCAATCATGATTCTTGGGATTTGAGGTAACAGAGTAGGAGTTTCAAATGCGGTGTTTCTTTCAGATGTGTCATTGTCACCAGAACACATTTCTGCCGCGACCTGTTCGCCCTGAGAGTACGCTGTAATGTTGTCGGGAGGCAAATGTGAGGATTTTTTTGTACGTAACTTTGGAATAAGGTTCGTGTTTTTATGTGCTTGAACAAAAATTGAGTCGTGTCCGCAGGAGGCGGAAGAAGGAGCAGTTCTTTTGCTCATTCGTCCGTCCGATTACGAATACGACTCTTATTTTTGTTCCAGCTCATAAAAAGCTCGAACTATCGCAAATTCCAAAGTTGCGTACATTAGAAATCCCACATTTGTTGACCCAATATTACAGCGTGCTCTCGGGACAGACAAATCGCGGCGAGCGTGTTCAGGCGAAAGAACACGCCCTCAATTCCCTAATGTGTCAGGAAATCGAACTGCGACATATACAGGTCGTGATATTCGCCGCCCAGTTCCAGAAGCTCGTCATGGGTACCGCGCTCCTGAATGCCGCCCTTGTCGATGTACATGATACAGTCGGCGTTTTTGATGGTGGAGAGACGGTGGGCGATAATGAAGGAGGTACGTCCCTTCAACAGCTCGTTCAAGCCCTTCTGGAGCAGAATTTCCGTTTCCGTATCAATACTGGAGGTTGCCTCGTCCAGAATCAGAATCTTAGGGTCTGCAAGGAGTGCTCTCGCAAAGGAAATCAGCTGACGCTGTCCTGCGGATAGGCGGCTGCCTCGCTCGTTGACTTCGGTATAATAGCCCTTTTCCATCTGGGAGATGAAGTCATGGGCACATACGGTTTTTGCAGCAGCAATCACCTGCTCATCGGTAGCTTCCAGGTTTCCGTAGCGGATGTTGTCCATAATGGTGCCGGAGAAGATGAAACTGTCCTGCATCATGATACCCATCTGGCTTCGGAGAGAGTGAATGGTTACTGTGGAAATATCTGTACCGTCAATGAGAACCTGACCGGAGTCTACGTTGTAGAAGCGGCTGATTAGGTTGACGATAGTGGACTTTCCTGCACCGGTGGGGCCTACCAGAGCGTAGGTTTCGCCGGCCTTTGTTTTGAAGTTAATACCCTTCAGGATGGGATGTCCTTCCTCATAGCTGAAGGAAACATCTTTAAATTCCACATCACCCTTGATAGGCGGCATCTCTACTGCGTCTTCTGCATCCTTTACGTTGACCGGCTCGTCGATGGTTTCGAAAATACGCTCCAGGTAGGAGATGGCGGTCAGCAGGGAATTGTAGAAGCCTGCAAGGGTATTGATAGGCGCCCAGAAACGACCGATGTAGGAGGTAAACGCAATCAGAATACCTACTGTCAGGGTGGCATCGGGAGCCAGAATCCAGCGGATTCCCAGAATGTAGATAAAGGCGGTGGTGACAGTGGAAATAATGTCAACACTGGGACCCATGGTAAAGTTAAACTTTACGGCACGCATCCATGCCTTGCGGTAGTTGCCGCTGAGGGTATTGAAAATATCGTTGTTTTCATTTTCGCGGACGAAAGACTGCGTTACACGGATGCCGTTGATGCTTTCAGCAATGTAAGCGTTTAAGTTACTTTGCTTGTTGGACTGAATCTGCCATGCGCGGCGCTGTCTTCTCTTGATAAAGACAATAACAATAGCCAGCACGGGCAAACCGCAAAGGCAGACAAGCGTCAGTCTTGTATCGCAGAACAACATGAAGATAATGATGAAGAACAGGTTACATAAGTCTGTAACCGTATTTACAATACCGTTGCTTAAAAGGTCACTCAGGCTGTTGACATAATTCACCACACGCACCTGAATTTTACCGTGCGGTCTGTCGTCATAGTAGGAGAAGGGAAGCTCCTGCAAATGACGGAAAATGTCGCCTCGGATAGAGTGAATAATATTTTGCCCGATGACACTCATGGTACGGATTTTCATACGGAGGCTGATTGCGGAATAGCAGGCAATCAAAAGGGTAAGCACGGAAACAATTGCAATACCGTGCATATCCTTGTTGGGAATGTAAATATCCATAATGCGCTGGAAGAAGATGGGAACCATCATCGTCAGTGCGGAGGAGGACAGCATCAATACAATAACGAATGCCATTTTTCCCTTGTAAGGGGAGACATAGCCTGCCAGACGCTTTAACTGGTTCACGTCAAAGCTGTCCTCTAAAACTTCGTCTACATCATATCGGTTTCGTGCCATAGCTAGTTACCTCCCTTCTTGGAGTCTTTCTCTTTTGCCAAAAGCTCATAAGGAATTTCCCCGTACTGGTTGTGGAATGCCTTGGCGTAATAGCCACCTGCAGCGACCAGCTCGTCATGAGTTCCCTGCTCAATAATCCGACCGTGATCCATAACGAGAATCAAATCCGCATCCTTAATGGAGGAGATACGGTAAGCGATGATAAACACGGTGCAGGCATTCTGGATGGATTTCAACTGCTTTTGGATATAGCTTTCCGTTTCCATATCTACCGCGGAGGTGGTGTCATCCAAAATCAGGATGGAAGGGTCTTTTAACAGGGCTCTCGCAAGAGAGATACGCTGCTTCTGACCGCCGGAGAGTCCTACACCTCTTTCTCCTACGATGGTATCGTAGCCGTCCGGCATGGCACAGATAAAGTGGTTGGCATCTGCCATGATAGCGGCTTTCTTGACCTGTTCAAAGGTACAGTTCGGTCTGCCGTAGGCGATGTTACCCTCTACCGTATCGGAGAACAGGAACACATCCTGCATCGCCATACCGATGTTGTCACGAAGGTTGTACAGGTCCATCTTGCGCACGTTTTTGCCGTCAACCAATACCTCTCCTGAGGTGGTGTCATAGAAACGGCACAGCAGATTCATCAGGGTAGATTTACCGGAGCCGGTGGAGCCGATGATACCTACGGTCTGGCCGGCCTTTACCTTGAAACTGATATTTTTTACGATATCCTCATCATCCGCGCTGTAGGAAACATCCCTGAATTCCACATCGCCGTTCAGCTTCTTGTGGATGCCGCCGGTGCGGGGGGACTTCACCTTAGGCTCTTCGCTGTAGGTGGAGTAAATCTTTTCCACGGAGGTGGAGAAGTTCTGGATATCGTTTACCCACCAGCCTGCCATACGCAAGGGGTTGTTCAGCATCCAAAGGTAACCGTTTACCTTTACAAGGTCGCCCAGAGTGATATCACCGTGAATGGCAAGGTAACCGCCGTAGAGCATCAGCACCAGATTCAGGGCGTAGGAGAGAATTTCAAATATAGGGATGAATTTTCTCCAGACACCGGATGCAGAGATCTGTGCGTCGCGGTATTTGTTGTTTTCCTTTTGAAACTTTGAAATTTCAAAATCCTCTTTTGCGAAAGCTTTTACCACCCGGTTACCGCTGACATTTTCCTGCACAAAGGCGTTCAGGGAAGAAAAGCATTCGCGGTTACGTTTAAAAGCCGGCTTTACTTCCTTTGCCTGACGGTATGTGGTGTACGCCGTGAAAGGCAGTACTGCAAGCATGCACAGCGCAAGTCGCCAGTCAACGGTGAAAATCATCAACAAAGCGAAGATGAACAGCAGGGTATGCTGATAAACTACATAGAGAACATAAGCGACAAAGTGTCGGATTGCGTCCATATCACCTGTCTGACGGCTCATCAGGTCACCGGTTCGCTTCTTATTATAGAAGGAAAAGTCCTCTTCCAAGAGCTTACGGTATACTTTGCTTCGCATATTGTAAAGAACGCCCTGGGAGGTTGTTTCAAATACAATCTGGTAAGTGAAGCGAAGGATACCGGTTACAAGAGATACGGTAATCAGGCAGAAAAGCAGCTTGGGCAGAAGGTCGTAGTTGCCCGCCTGAATCACTTCGTCAACAATAATTCCCGATATGTAGGGGTTGACGATGGAAAGTCCTGCAATGATTGTTGTGAGCAGGAAGCCAAGGAACAGCAGTCCCTTGTATTTCTTTAGGAATGAGTAGAACCATTTAAAAGGTGTCATATGGCATTCCTCCTTTCGTTCTATTCATTTTACTTCCCGATAAATAAAAAGAAATGGACTTTTTTGTACCATTGATGTTCTTTCTTGTCCGAAAGCGGGCTGAACAATTTTCTGTAAAAAAAGGTGACTTTTGACAAAAAAGATAGTACAATAAAACGTAGCACATAAGAGGTGTGCGTGGGGAGTTATATTATGACAGAAGAGCGCAATACGGTGGAGAACATCGTCATAGACAATCTTGACCCGACCTTCCTTTATACATGGAAGGGAACCAGAAAAAGGGAGCAGGACGAGGGAAGCTTTCACAGCCATGAGCATCTGGAGATGGCGTTTATTTTATCGGGGGAAGGAAAGTACCGCTTTGAAGACGGTATTGTTTCCGTGCGGGAAGGAGATCTGATTATTATCAATCCAGGGATAAAGCATCAGGCTATTGCCTGCCCCGAAGCGGAGCTTCCTGCTACGGAATTTTTTGTTGCGGCAATGGATATTCAAATGGGAGAATTGCCGCCTAATACGCTGCCGGTTCCGGAGAACGGACATGTATTGCATACAGCCGGCGAGCTGCGTCAGAAGCTGTTTAAAATCTGTTCTTCCATGGAAGCGGAGAATGCGGTTTGCAGACAGGGCAGGTATTTTATGCTGAAGGCATACTTGATGCAGATGCTGCTTCTGGTAATCCGTGAGCAGTGTGAGCCGATTGAGCGGGCAAAGGGCTATTCTTTTGAGTCTGTAAATAAGAAATATATTGTGGAACAGATTGTAAATTATTTCGAGGATCATTATAACGAAAAGATTTCGCTGGACCACATTGCGGAAAATATGTATTTAAGTCCTTTCTATATTTCAAAAATATTTAAGAGTGAAACGGGGGTAACACCGATTCGCTACCTGATTAATATACGATTGGAGAATGCCCGCGAAATTCTGGAGAACGGCTATGAGGGAAGTATTCAGGAAGTAGCTGCCATGGTGGGATATGACGATG
Organism: Acetatifactor sp.; assembly: GCA_045546495.1. Taxonomy (GTDB): domain Bacteria; phylum Bacillota; class Clostridia; order Lachnospirales; family Lachnospiraceae; genus Acetatifactor. The sequence goes on from JAZQCX010000017.1 coordinate 12,770, forward strand.
CCTATCATTTCAGTAAACTGTTTAAAAAGCACCACGGAATCACTCCATCTCAGGCGAGAAAAAAGGCGTAATCTTTGTTTATTTTTTAACTTATGGGAAAACTGTTTTCAAGGACAAAAGAATTTGATACAATGATTGGCAGAGCGTATAAATGAGCAGCGCAGTAATTGGGAGGTAAAACCAGATGAGATATTTTTTTCAGTCAACGGTAGAAAAGAAGGAAAAGGGTTATATGATTCAGATTCCCTTTAATATATGGGAGGTTTGTAAGCAGCGTGACGTCATCAAGGGCGATGTGGTTCTGGATAACGAGATTATTGAGTGTGAGCTGCTTCCTAAGGAAAAGGGTAACTATGAGATTCACATCGAGGATGAGGATGCGGTTCGCGTAGAACTGGGGGTTCCCCATAAAATCCTGCTTCATGTAAACGGCTCCCTGATTCGCATGGATCAGAACAGCCCTTACAGCTTTGAGAACCCCATCCGTAAGATTGACAGTATGGATGTCATTATCCAGCCTGAGGACGGTCTTTGCGGACAGGCGTGTGTGGCAATGCTGGCAGGTGTAACCATTGCAGAAGTTATTTCCGTAATGGACTGCCGCGAGTGGCAGGCAACCATGGGTCGCGTGATTTCCGCATTGAACTACTACGGCATCGACCATACGGATATCATTATGTATACCGAGGGAAGAGATGCAGTATTGCCTAAGTGTTGTATTCTGATGGAGAAGATGGGACGTTTCTGCCACTACCTTGTTCATTACGACGGAAAGTTTTACGATTCCAACCTTGGTGTAATGGAAGAATACGATATGAGTAAGCTTCTGGGCTATCTGGAAATTAAGTGCTAAGAAGGAAGTTCTGCGACGGATAGAGTGAAAAGCAGAAAAAATAGTATAGGGAAGAACTCGTAAACAAGAGAAAGTAAGGCGGCGTGACTTTGGTCACGCCGCTTTTGATGAAGTAACCCCTATTTGTCTTATAACGCTTGAATCATGGAGCGGTTGTATTTGAGGCTTGGCTGTTTGCTTCCTGCAATTGCAGTAATTGCATGTTTAATATAGAAATCTGTTGCATCAGTGCATCGGCTTTCTTTTCTCGGGCCAGCTTTGCTTTTTCTGAACTTGCCGGCTTTGCTTTTAGCTTTACTAATGCTTTTCTTAATGCGGCAATTTTTTCCTTTATATGGTCTTCCTGTGATGTGTTTTCTTTTGCAGCGTTCGCTTTCTCCAATCGGGCCATTCCTTCCTCAGAGATTTGTAAGTAAGCGTCCTGCTGTTGCCGGTTTCTCATTGTTACAAATTCTGCAGCACCCTGTGTATCTCCTTCCGAAATAGAGATACCCTCAGTCTGAACCTTTTCAATCATTGCCTTTGCGGTAGGCTGACTTGTAAGATAATCCAGTTCTGCTTTCGTTACGTTAGTAAGTATTCTCAAGCCATCAATCCTCCTTGAATGTTTTATAGAAATCCATTTCTATATCTGTAATATCGTCACTTTATCTTCAAAAGATAATAGCGTGTGAAAATCAACCGATTAAATTACAAAAAGTGAAATAGCAGGAGAGAGCCATCATATTTCGTACAAGATTAATTATAAAATAAGTATTAAATTACACTTCCGTGGACTGAGTGAGAAAAAAAGAGTAAACATGAGGAAATAAGAGAAAAAAAGAGAAAATAGGATTTTTACAGCTGTGAATATGCTTGAAAAAGTGTGCATATAAAACTAATATATGTTCTAGTGATTAGCACTCGAACGCAAAGAGTGCTAACAGATGAAGAGAGCAAGACAAGGAGGCACATAAAATGAAATTAGTACCCTTAGGCGACAGAGTCGTATTAAAGCAGTTAGTTGCAGAAGAAACAACAAAGTCCGGTATCGTTCTGCCCGGACAGAATAAGGAGAAGCCCCAGCAGGCAGAGGTTGTTGCAGTAGGCCCCGGCGGTGTGGTAGACGGCAAGGAAGTAAAAATGGAGGTTAAGGTTGGTGACCAGGTAATCTACTCCAAGTATGCCGGAACCGAAGTGAAGTTGGAGGACGAAGAATACATCGTTGTAAAGCAAAACGACATTTTGGCTATCATTGAGTAGTGCAAAATCAAATTTACGAATATGCGAGCGAGCTTGCTCGCAGAGCATATCTCGTGAATTTGATTTTATGGGACGAAAGTCCCCATCCGCAAGACGCGCGAAAGCGAGTGTTGCGGATGGCACTACGAAGTAGGTAAGGAAGGCGCAAGACGCGCGATGCGGATGTCGCTACGAAGTAGGCAAATTAGAAAAATAATAATGGAGGCTATAAATATGGCAAAAGAGATTAAATACGGTGCGGAAGCCCGTGCAGCATTAGAGTCCGGCGTAAATCAGCTTGCGGACACAGTAAGAGTAACCCTTGGACCTAAGGGAAGAAACGTTGTTCTGGATAAGTCTTTCGGTGCACCTTTGATTACAAACGACGGTGTTACCATCGCAAAGGAAATCGAGCTGGAGAACGCTTTCGAGAATATGGGAGCACAGCTCGTAAAAGAGGTTGCGACTAAGACTAACGACGTAGCAGGTGACGGTACCACAACCGCAACCGTTCTGGCACAGGCAATGATTAATGCAGGTATGAAGAACCTGGCAGCAGGTGCGAATCCCATTATCCTGAGAAAGGGTATGAAGAAGGCTACCGACAGTGCGGTAGAAGCAATTTCCAAGATGAGCCAGAAGGTAAACGGTAAGGAGCACATTGCCCGTGTTGCAGCAATTTCCGCAGGAGATGAGGCAATCGGACAGCTGGTTGCTGATGCAATGGAGAAGGTGAGCGGAGACGGTGTTATCACCATCGAAGAGTCCAAAACTATGCAGACCGAGCTTGATCTGGTAGAGGGCATGCAGTTTGACAGAGGTTACATCTCTGCATATATGGCAACTGATATGGATAAGATGGAGGCAACTCTTGACAATCCTTATATCCTGATTACCGATAAGAAGATTTCTAACATTCAGGAGATTCTGCCCCTGCTGGAGCAGGTGGTACAGTCCGGTGCAAAGCTGCTCATCATCGCTGAGGATGTAGAGGGCGAGGCACTGACCACCCTGATTGTAAACAAGTTGCGTGGAACCTTTAATGTAGTAGCAGTAAAGGCACCCGGCTACGGCGACAAAAGAAAGGCTATGCTGGAGGATATCGCAATCCTGACCGGCGGTACCGTAATCAGCTCCGAGTTGGGATATGAATTGAAGGATACCGATCTTAGCATGCTTGGACGTGCAAAGAGCGTAAAGGTACAGAAGGAAAATACCGTTATCGTTGACGGTGAAGGCGATAAGGCTGCCATTCAGGCAAGAATCGCTCAGATTAAGAAGATGATTGAGGAGACCACCTCTGACTTCGATAGAGAGAAGCTGCAGGAGAGACTGGCTAAGCTTGCAGGCGGTGTTGCGGTTATCCGCGTAGGTGCGGCAACCGAGACCGAAATGAAGGAAGCGAAGCTTCGTCTGGAGGATGCATTGGCAGCAACCAGAGCAGCAGTGGAGGAAGGTATCATCTGCGGTGGTGGTTCTGCATACATTCATGCAACCAAGGAGGTTGAGAAGTTGGCAGAGAGCCTTGAAGGTGATGAGAAGACCGGTGCAAAGATTGTATTGAAGGCACTGGAAGCGCCTCTGTACCATATCGCTGCAAACGCAGGTCTGGAGGGAAGCGTTATCATCAATAAGGTACGTGAATCCGAAGCAGGCGTAGGCTTTGATGCTTTGAAGGAAGAGTATGTGGATATGGTTAAGGCAGGAATTCTTGACCCTGCAAAGGTTACCAGAAGCGCACTGCAGAACGCAACCAGCGTTGCGAGCACTCTGCTTACTACCGAAAGTGTTGTGGCAAACATTAAGGAGGAAACTCCTGCTATGCCCGGTGGCGCACCCGGCATGGGAGCATACTAAAAATAAGCCGCAGAGTATTGGGCGGGAAAAAATAAAACGGAAACAGGGTAGGTAAACCCGACGGAACAAAGACAGGCAGAAGAGACGCTGCCTGTCTTTTATGTTGAAGAAAATATGGGTTATGAGATACTTTTTACATCTTATGCAGGAAAACTTACCTCTTGCGCACAAGCTATTTACAAGGTGAAAAAAACGATTATACTGAAAACATAAGCACAAAAGAGAAGTGCGAAACCGCGGTAGAAAAGGAAAGGTTATGAGGGTTAGAATCGAGATTGAGGAAGGACTGGCGGAGGAAGAGGTTGTTATCCGATGCGGAGAGTTAAGCGAAGCAGTTGTCAGTCTGCAAAACTACATATCAAAGCAAAATAACGGAAAGCGGTGCCTTACACTGACAAGCGGGGAAACGGAATTTTATATCCCCATAGAGGAAATTTATTTCTTTGAGACGGAAGGAAGGGAAATCAGGGCACATACCGCCGGAAAGATATTTGCCTGCAGTTATAAGCTGTACGAGCTGGAGGAAACGCTGCCGGGGAACTTTATGAGAGTGTCGAAATCCGCTATCGTAAATTTGGACAAGATTTATTCCATTACAAGAAATCTGACGGCATCCAGTATTGTGGAGTTTGCGGGAAGTAACAAAAAGGCGGCGGTTTCCAGAGGCTATTACAAGATGCTGACGGAGCGGCTGAACGCAAGAAAAATCGGTTATTAGAGAGGAGATAAAAATGGGAAAGACAGAAGTGGTAGTAACAATGGGAGATGAGAGTAAAAGAGCAGGAAAACGCAGCAGAGGGAGATTCCGCAAAATATTTTGGGGCATGGTACTGATTTTGGGAGCCGGTGCGCTTTTGGCAAACAGCTTGGGACTGTTTGGAGAAGTCGGTTTCTGGTCGATTTTCTTATCCGCGGTGCTGGTAGCATTTATTTTTGATGGTATTATTAGACGAAGCTTTGGAGAAATGCTGTTTGGATTGGCGTTTTTGGTGATTGTCAATGACACCATATGGGGGCTGGAGGCAATTACACCTTGGCCGGTGCTGATTGCGGCACTGCTGGGAACCATGGGATTAAAGATGCTGTTCCCGGGCTTTAAGAAAAAAAGACATGGTCACTATTGCGGCTCACACAGGGAAAGCGTGAGTAAAGAACATCGTGACGGGGATTCCCTGAGATTGGAAAACTCCTTTGGGGAGAGCGTGAAATATATCACGGATGAGATTGCAAATGTGGATGTACATTCCAGCTTCGGAGCCATGAAGGTATATTTTGCAGATGCTGTTTTAAAGGATAACAAAGCTTATGTGAATGTGGAATCAGCTTTCGGAAGTGTGGAGCTTTACGTACCTGCGGACTGGAAAGTTATTATGGATGTGGAAACTGCATTCGGCTCCGCAGAGATGAAGCATCGGGATAATCTGTCGGAGGAACAGGTGCTGTATGTAACGGGAGAGGTATCCTTCGGTGAGCTTGCAATTCTGAATGCGTAAGGGATAAAACGACGCGGCAATGCATTACCATAAATGTAGAACGGGCATGCAAGAAGTGTCACAAAATTACAAGAATATGGCATGACAGAGAAAGGGATTTGAGGTAAGCTGAAATTGGCTGAGAGGGATGGCGCGAAGCTGTCCCTTTTTCTGAACCGTAAGAAATCGCACGGCATTGCAGTTTTTGCAGGAAAAGCCGGGCAGGAACGAACAAATTTATGTCTGCGGCGTAAGCCGGCAGATGTCGGAAAGGTAAGGAGACGAATATGAGCGAAAAGAGAGTATATCACAATCCGGTGCAGAGAGGTTTTTTCCCGGACCCGTCAGTCATTCGTGTGGGTGATGACTATTACATGGTAAATTCCAGCTTTCAGTATTTTCCCGCAATTCCTATTTCCCATTCAAAGGATATGGTGCATTGGCATATTATCGGGCATGCCATTTCCAATCCGGAATGGCTTGATATCAGCGATATTAAGGATTCTCACGGTATCTGGGCGCCGGATATTGAATATGTAGACGGTAAGTTTTTCATCTTTGCCCCTTTGCGGTTAAACGGAGACGGGGAGCGTGGAAAAAATGTGTTAAGACGTCAGCTTGTGATGGTGTCTGATAAGCCGGAGGGACCGTACAGTAAGCCGGTTTGTCTGGAGGCGGATTCGATTGATCCTTCGCTCTTTATTGATGATGACGGTAAGAAATATATGATTACGGCCCCCGCTATTTCGGTTTGGCCGCTGTCTGAGGACGGACTGCAGCTGACCGGCGAAAAGACCGTAGCGTGGGAGGGAACCGGAGAGCGTTGCTCCGAAGGACCTCATGTAATGAAAAAGGACGGCTATTATTATGCGATAGTGGCAGAGGGCGGAACCGGTTACGGTCATGGTATTAACATTGGCAGAAGCAAGGAACTGTTCGGGGAATATGAGAAGTCACCCTATAATCCCGTTATGCGTCAGATGAATCCGGATGCGCCCATTCAAAGAGCAGGACACGGAAAGCTGGTACAGGACCAAAACGGTCAATGGTGGTGCTATTATCTTTGCGGCAGACCCAATCAGGGTAACTACACCACGGTCGGAAGAGAGACCGCCCTTGATCCTGTACAGTGGACAGAGGACGGATGGTTTACGGTAAATAACGGGCAGGGTCCCAGTCTGACCCAGGAGGCTCCCGATTTACCGGCATGCGTTTTTGAGAGAAACCTTTTCGATGACTTTAACGAGGAGAAGCTGAACCTTGAATGGGAATTTGTGCGCAATCCCGATAACGGCTCATGGTCGTTGTCAGAACGTCCCGGACATTTCCGTATTTGGACAAGAGACGGACAGCTAAAGGAAATCCGCTCCAAAAACACGTTGCTGCGCAGAGAGCAGGAGCTTTGTTACACCGCGGAAACAAAGGTGGAATTTTACCCGGACCGGGATGGAGAACAGGCGGGACTAACCTGCTATTACAGTACCGCAACCTACGCAAGATGTGCGGTATGCTATGAGGATGGAAGAAAAATCCAGCTTGTTATCAATCGGAACAAGGGTGAGGAGCTGATTGCGGAAATCAGTGACGTAAAAGAAGTTCCCGTTTATTTAAGAGTAGAGGTGGAGCATCTGACAAGAACCTTCTACTACAGTTATGACGGAGAAAACTGGGAAAAGGTAGGTACGCTGGAAAACTGTGTTTATCTTTGTGACGAGGGTGTGCCGGAGGACCGTAAGCGTCATACGGGAACCCTTGTAGGTATTTATGCCAATAACGGAGGCTGCGGCAGCAGAAAGCCTGCGGATTTTGACTTCTTCCGCTACGAGGACTGAGAAACGTTTACATTTGCCCCTACGGCTTTTTTCCCTCCTCCACGGTTCTTACCGGGAACACGAAACATTCCGGCAGTGCGTGACAGGTTATGCGGAATGTACGGAGGCAGAGTTTGGGATTGTAAGCGCTTACATAGAAAGAGAGGGAAAGAAAAGATTTCCCTCTCTTTTTGGTGGGGAAGATAGATAAAAATTTAACTTATTCCGCAAGTATTGATACTTTTCTTGATTTAAGGTACAATAGTACAAAGTATCAGAATTGTAAGCACTTACATAAGGGAGGTTGCTATGAGTCGTTTGAAGATTGCTACACCGAATACGGCGCAGTTAACCGTAGAGCGGTTATATAAGGATTTGGAGCGTCGTATCATCGCAAGTCCCCCCGGTCTCTGTCCGGTGGATTTGCAGTTATCCTTTCTGAAGCTGTGCCATGCACAGACCTGCGGAAAGTGTTCCCCCTGCCGTATCGGTCTCGGACAGTTGCAGAATCTGTTGGAGGAGGTACTGGACGGCACGGCGAATTTGAAGACTTTGGATTTAATCCGGGAGACGGCGTCCAATATTATGGATTCTGCGGATTGTGCTATCGGTTATGAAGCGGCTCATATGGTATTGACCGGTATGGAAGGCTTTATGGAGGATTATAAGTACCATATTGAGCACGGTAAATGCTCCTGCCATATTACCCAGCCGGTACCCTGTGTGGCACTTTGTCCGGCAGGTGTGGATATTCCCGGTTACATAGCTTTGGTAAAGGAAGAACGTTATGAGGATGCGGTAAAGCTGATTCGTAAGGATAACCCTTTCCCTACAGCCTGCGCGTTGATTTGCGAGCATCCCTGTGAGGCCAGATGCCGTAGAAATATGATTGACAGCTCTGTTAATATCAGGGGCTTAAAGAGAATGGCGGTAGATAATGCCAGAGCAAACACGGTTCCTGTGCCGGAAAAGGCAGAGAGCACCGGAAAGAGAATCGCTATTGTGGGCGGTGGCCCCGGCGGATTATCCGCTGCGTACTATCTGGAGCTGATGGGACATCATGCGGTGGTGTTTGAGGCAAAGAGCAAGCTGGGCGGTATGCTGCGTTACGGTATTCCCAACTATCGTTTCCCCAGAGAGCGTCTGCAGGAGGATATTGATGCCATCCTTTCCACCGGCGTGGAGGTTCGCTTAAATACACGTATCGGCAACGGGGAGGGCGAGATTCCCTTCGAGCAGTTAAGAAAAGAATTTGACGCGGTTCATGTGGCAATCGGCGCTCATACAGATAAGAAAATCGGTATCGAGGGTGAGGAGTTAAACGGTGTTATGTCTGCGGTAGAAATGCTGCGCAGAATCGGCGATGATAATCCACCTGATTTCAAAGGCAAGACCGTAGTGGTTGTAGGCGGCGGTAACGTTGCCATGGACTGTACCCGTTCCGCAATCCGTCTCGGCGCGGAGAAGGTTGGAATTGCGTACAGAAGACGTAAGGATGATATGACAGCGCTTCCGGAGGAAGTGGAGGGCGCAGTTGCAGAGGGCGCTGAGCTTTACAGCTTAAAGGCACCTCATAAGATTGAGGCAGATGAGAACGGCAATGTGGCAGCACTGTGGATTGAGCCGCAGATTATCGGACCCATTGATGCATGGGGAAGAGCGCGTCCCATTCAGGCGGATGTACCTTTAATGCGGATTCCCTGCGATGTGGTAATTGTTGCTATCGGACAGGGTATCGAGACCCGTCACTTTGAGGAGGCAGGACTTTCCGTGAAGAGAGGAACCATCTCTGCCATGAGTGACAGCGAGGTAAAGAATATTCCCGGTGTATTTGCGGGAGGAGACTGTGTAACCGGTCCTGCAACCGTAATTCGCGCTATCGCATCCGGTAAGGTTGCGGCAGCAAACATTGATGAGTATTTGGGATATCATCATGTGATTCCCTGTGATGTGGAGATTCCGCCTGTATCCTACGAGGATAAGCAGCCTTGCGGCAGAATCCAGCTGGCAGAGAGCGAAGCCGGAGAGCGTAAGAAGAACTTTGATGCCTTTGAGTGCGGCATGACAAAGCAGGAGGCCTGTCAGGAAGCAGGAAGATGCTTGCGTTGTGATAAATATGGCTACGGCAGCCTGAAAGGAGGAAGGGCAGCGATATGGTAAATTTAACAATAGACGGTCTTTCCGTTTCTGTTCCCGAGGGAACAACAGTTATGAAGGCTGCACTTGAGGTTGGAATTGAGATTCCTCATTTGTGTTATCTGGAGGGTATCAATGAGATTAGTGCCTGTAAGGTTTGCGTTGTAGAAATGCAGGGCAAGGAGAAGCTGATTACCGCCTGCAACAGTCCCGTGGAGGAGGGGATGGTTATCTTCACCAATTCTCCTAAGACGAGACGGGTGCGCAGAAGCAACGTTGAACTGATTTTGTCCCAGCACGACTGCCATTGCGCAACCTGTGTACGCAGCGGCAACTGTAATCTGCAGAAGCTGTCCAATGATTTGGGTATTCTGGAAATTCCTTTTCAGGAGGAACTTCCCGATGATCCGTGGGATTGCAGCTTCCCGTTGATTCGTGATTCCAAGAAATGTATTAAGTGTATGCGTTGCGTACAGATTTGTGATAAGGTGCAGGATATGCATGTATGGGATGTGCAGAATACAGGCTCCCGTACCACGGTGGATGTAGCGTGTACCAAGGGTATCGAGGCATCCGACTGTACCCTGTGCGGACAGTGTATTACCCATTGTCCCACCGGTGCCCTTCGTGAGAGAAACGATATTCCTAAGGTTTATGAAGCATTGTCCGATCCGGAGAAGATTACCGTAGTTCAGGTGGCACCTGCGGTTCGTACCGCATGGGGTGAGGAGCTTGGATTGTCTCCTGAGGATGCCAGCGAGGGTAAGATGGTGGCAGCTTTAAAGAGGATAGGATTTGATTATGTATTTGATACAAACTTTACCGCAGACCTGACGATTATGGAGGAGGGAAGCGAGCTTCTGGAGCGTTTGGAAAAGCCCGGAAAATATGCATGGCCCATGTTTACCTCCTGCTGTCCCGGTTCGGTGAGCTTTGTTTCCAAGAGATACCCTAAGTACTTGCGGAATCTGTCTACGGCGAAATCGCCGCAGCAGATGTTCGGTGCTATGACAAAGAGCTATTTTGCCCAGAAGACAGGCATTGACCCTCATAATATCTGCTGTATTTCCATTATGCCCTGTGTCTCCAAAAAGAGAGAGGCGTCCCTTTCCTATATGAGAAGTGCAGGTGCGGGGCAGGATGTAGACATTGTCCTGACTACGAGAGAGTTTGTGCGGATGGTTCGTTCCGAGCACGTAAATCCTAAGTTCTTAAAGGAGTGTCAGTTTGATTCTCCTTTGGGCGAGAGTACCGGTGCAGGCGTTATCTTTGGTGCAACGGGCGGTGTTATGGAAGCTGCTCTCAGAACCGCTTACGCTGTGGTGGAGGGACATAATCCCGAGCCGGATGCCTTTCAGGTTGTGCGTGGTCAGGAGGGCAGAAGAGAAGCTGACTTCACACTTGGCGGCAAGACTTTACATACCTGTACCGTGAGCGGTCTCGGCAATGCAGAGAAGCTGATGCAGGATATTATTGACGGCAAGGTTTCTTATGATTTTGTAGAGGTGATGGCATGTCCCGGCGGCTGTGTAGGCGGCGGCGGTCAGCCGATTCATGACGGCTGTGAGATGGCGGCAGACAGAGGCGAAAAGCTGTATCAGCTGGATAGAGAGAGAAAACTTCGTTTCTCCCATGAAAATCCCGAGGTACAGAAGGCATATGAGGAATTCCTTGGTCAGCCTCTCGGAAGAAAGTCGCATGAGCTTCTTCATTCCGACCACGTAAATGAACTGTACTATGCAACGCATAACTATTTGTAAGAAGCGTATATAAGTAACAAAGAAAAAAGGACTGAAAAGGGAAGTCGCCCGTTCGTAAGGAACGGGCGGCTTTTTGTAGTTGGCTAAGAAGGTCGGAGAAGCGCAATGTCATTAAGTTAAGCCCTTTTTCCGAAAGGTTGATTCCATCATACTTTTGAAAAAACGTAGCTGGATTGAAACGCGTTGTGGCAAATGTGAGCGTTTCTCAGATGTGGCTTTTGGAATCGGGTTCGTGTCTTTTCACCAGAACACGCTCCCCGCGATTTGTCCGCCCCGGAAGCACGCCGGAATGTTGGGTCAGCAAATGTGGGATTTCTAATGTGCTTACTTTTGAATTTACGATAGTTCGAGCTTTTTATGAGCTGGGACAAAAATAAGAGCTGTGTTCGCAGGCGAACGGACGGATGAGCAAAAAAACGCTCCTCATTCCGCCGCCTGCGGACGCAGCTCAATTTTTGCTCAAGCGCATAAAAACACGAACCTTATTCCAAAGTTGCGCACATAAGAAATCCTCACATTTGCTTCCCGACAACATTCCGGCGTACTCCCGGGGCGAACCAATCGCGGGTGGAGTGTGTTCTGTTGACAAAGACGCGGACGATAAGGGATTCCAAAAGCACATCTGAAAGAAACACCGCATTTGACACTTCCGCGTTCTAAATCGGCTACGTTTTTTCAAAAGTATGAGAAACAAAATGCAGAAAAGGGCTTAACTTAATGACATTGCTAAGAAGCTGATGTGTTCTTAGTTCGTCACCCCGGCGAGAACCTTGTAGAGCAGATGATAAAGCTGAACTGCTTCATCGGCACTAAGCTTCACGCAGCCGGCGACACTTTTGGGAACAGACACCGCCTGCTCTTTCAGGGCTTCACCTGCCGGGGTGATTTCCACAATAAGAACTCTCTCATCCTTGGCAGAACGGGAACGGCTGACATATCCTTTGGCCTCCAGACTTTTTAAAACAGGAGTCAGTGTGCCGGAGTCCAGAAAAAGCTTTTGACCAAGCGCCTTCACAGAAAGGCATTTTTCTTCCCAGAATACCATCATCGCGATATACTGGGTGTAGGTAAGCCCGAGTACATCAAGATAAGGTCGATATTGTTTAATTACTTCGCGGGAGGCGGCGTAAAGAGGAAAGCATATTTGATTTTCCAGTTTGAGCGCCTCATATTTCTTGTCCATCATTTTCTCCCATAACCTTTATTTGTTTCATTATATCCCAACAGATAAACTTTTTCAATTGCGCAAAGTCAGTTCTTCATAGGCTTTGCGCACGGCGATTGCAAGCTGATCGGTGCAGGAGGTGGGGCGTCTGCCGCAGGTGTTACCAAGCAGCTTGCTCTCAATTTCCTCTACGGTAGCACCTTCCAACAGCTTCGAGATCGCCTTTAAGTTGCCGTTGCAGCCACCGGTAAATGCGATGCTGCTGATGATATTACCGTTAATTTGAAAGCTGATAAGCTGGGAACAGGTATTTTCGGTTTTGTATTCGTAATACATTACAGACACTCCTCTATCTTTTCTTTTAAATTTTTCATATCCGTAGGTTCGAAACGGGAGACAATATTACCGTTTCGATCAATCAGAAATTTTGTAAAATTCCACTTAATATTTCCGTTGTTTTTGTAGTCCTTATCTGTCTTTTTTACCACACCGGACAGCATAAGTCCCATAGGAGATTTTCCGAAGCCGCGGAAGGTTGTGTTTTCAGTGAGCCATTTGAATAAGGGGCTGGCATTTTCACCATTTACATCTACCTTTGAGAACTGCGGAAAAGTAATTCCATAGCGACCGGTGCAGAAAGAGTGGATTTCTTCATCGCTGCCGGGAGCCTGTTCCCCAAACTGGTTACAGGGAAAATCAAGAATTTCAAGCCCTTTTTCCCCATATGCATCGTAAATATCCTGCAACTCATCATATTGCGGGGTGAAACCGCAACCGGTGGCGGTATTTACAATAAGCAAAACTTTTCCCTTATAGTCCGAAAGAGAAATTTCTGTACCGGCTTGTGTTTTTACGTTGAAGTTATAAATGTTCGACATATACATTACCTCCCAGAATGATATAGCTAAATTGAATTGGATACAATCAAATTGTAACCAAAGAAATATAAGCTGTCAAGAAGAATAAATAAGATTTGGAAAAATGGTTGACAAGTAGCTGGTTATAGTGTATATATAACACATAAACAGCAAAGCAGACTTATGTCAGTGAGCAAGAGAGAAAGGTAAAGAGCGAACAGGTAAGAAAGTGGGGTGAAGAGATGAGAATACTGCAAAATTCCGGTGTGCCTATATATCAGCAGATATATGAACAGTTTAAGGAAGATATTTTAAAAGGCAAGTATAAACAGGGAGAATATCTGCCGTCCATCAGGGGGTTGGCAAAGGATATGAAAATCAGTGTCATCACTACCATGAAAGCTTATGAACAGTTGGAAGCAGAGGGCCTTGTAACAGCAGCCCAGGGAAAAGGCTTCTATGTGAACGCCCAGGATAGCGAGATGCTGAAGGAACAGCATTTGAGAAAGGTGGAAGAGGCTTTGTCCGAGGCAATTGCGGCAGCTGAAATTGCAGGTGTAACTGATGCGGAACTACAGAGCATATTACAGACACTGCTTGAAATGCGGGAATCGTAAGCACCGGGCTTTGAAGTAAAAAATAGGAAGATAACAGTCGGAGGAGTAAGAGATGGAGTGTGTATTAGAAGGAAAGAACATTGAAAAAAAGTATAAGGGCTTTACACTGAATATACCGGAATTTAAAGTTCCGAAGGGGTTTGCTACTGCGTTAATCGGTGAGAACGGAGCGGGAAAAACTACCCTGATGAGTATAATGGCGGGAATTCAGCTACAGTATAAAGGTGAAATTACATATTTCGGACAGTTTAATCAGGAGGATAGGGAAAAGACCCCGTCCGTAAAAGAGAAAATCGGCTATACGGCACCGGGGTTGTACTATTTGCCGCAGTGGAAGGTAAATCAAATATCTGCAATCAATGAGCTGTTGTTTGAGGGTTACCATAAGGAGCGGTTTGAAAGGTGGTGTGAGGATTTTGGGATTCAGACGAAGGGGTCCGGTAAAAAGAAGGTTAGTGAGCTGTCGGACGGTAATCGGATGAAGCTGATGATTGCGGGGGTACTGGCGAGAGATACGGAACTTTTGCTGTTGGATGAGCCGGCATCACCCTTAGACCCTGTAATGCGGGACAGACTTTGTGAGATTATTCGGGAATACCTGAACGAAGAGGAAGGACAGAGAAGTGTTTTCTTTTCCACGCATAACATTGCAGATATGGAAAATGTGACGGATTATGCAGTTATTATGGCAAACGGAGAGATTGCAGAAACCGGCTTTGTGGAGGAACTAAAGGAGAAGTATGTACTTGTAAAGGGAGAGGAAACAGACGCTGCAAAGGCAAAGGAGTATCTGTATTCCATGACGCAAAGCAGGTATGGCTTTGAGGGAATCTGTCTTGCGGAAAATCTGGATAAGCTGGCAGGAATGCAGGTTTCTGCGGAGGTGCCCACCTTGACACAAATCAGTGTGGCAATCATGAAGCATTGGGCCAAGAAAGAAAAGTAGGAGGATAGGGGAGAAAAATGAAAAGGCTGTTTAAAAGCTATTTTGTGTTCACTTCCGTTTCCTATCGAATTCTGTGGATGTTGCTGATTCCGGTAATTTTATATGGATTCGCGCTGATGGCGGTATCGGTGGAGGGGGGCGTGAGATATGCGCTTAGAATTGTTCCCATAAGTTATCTGGTCACTGCGGAAATTTTGTCAGATTACTTTTTTGTGGGAGATATTTGCGCTGACGGGGGAAAACATATGGTCTGTTTACAGACTTCCGTCAGAGGCAGCAATGTGCTGAAATGTGTTTTGTGGGGGGATTTGTTGAGAAGATTATTTTACTGTGTGGCGTACGGTGTGGTTTGCCTGACAGTATATGGGGATTTCTTCGGTATTATAGAGGGGCTTTTGATTTATATATGGACCGTGCTTGCTACCAATGTTACGCGGTATGTATCGGGATTTATGCAGACAATGGCGATTGGTATGGTGGCAGCGGGAGTATTTGCGGCAGGATACGGCTTGTGTGTGGTGTTGTTTACGTTTGGAGGGCAGCAAAACCGAATTCTGCTCGGTGTCTTAGGGCTACTGGTGCTGGCGTCGGGAGTCAGCGTGGGCACGATAAAGCATGTAGAGAGCCGGGTACGGGGACGGGAATAAAGGTACGCGGAAAGCGGGAAATATTGAGGGAAGAGGTAAGATAAGAAAATGAAAAGAGATTTAATAAAGGGATGGCGATTCATGTTTTGCGGGGTCAGTAAGACAATGAATTTAGTGTGCATGGTACTGTTTTTTCTTCTGGGTATTTTTTTGGAAGTTATCTCGGTGCTGACCGGAGTTTTTGGCGGTGAGGCAGGACGTTTTATGAGAAACTTTTGTGTTTTTTCATCAATGATATTGTTTTGCTCGGCGATGTTCCCGGCACAGCTGATTACGTCCATGGATATTACACTGCTGGCGCAATCGTCGGCTTATAAGAAAAAGATGCAGACCTCCATTCCGTGTTTGTGGACGCTTATAAGTAATTTGGTGGTAATGAGCGTAATTATTTTGATAAGAGGAATTATGACGCTTATTATGCCTGAGCATGGAGACATGATTTTTTCCAATCTGTATATATGCGGAGTGACAGGCTTTATACTGGCATTTTACAGTGCGTTTGTTTATAAGTATTTTATTGCCAGTCTTGTGGGGCTTTACGTGGGGATTATGATATACGGTATCGGAAGCGGGTTCCATATGGCGACGAATATGATAGAGGGAAGTGAAGTTGGAGGTGGCGGGTTACCTGTTTTCCTGTCTGTTCCGCTGTGCTTCGGACTGATTTTCGTAGGCAGCGCCTTACAATATCTGGTTACAACGGCAGCTTATAAAAGAAATTTTTCAAAATATGCCTTTGGGTCTTCCGTAAAAAAATTGATGTAAAAAAGATTTAGGAGAGTCCGCTTGCGGATTCTCCTTTTAAAATGTTAGTTTAATAAAACCGATAGGAGACGTCGTGTATCTATCCTTCAGAAAGGCTGGTGGACAAAGATGGAAATGATAATGATGTTAACAGGTAGTACTTGGTTTCTTTTACAGCTGGGAGGATTGTTGGGACTTATTCTGATAGGGGTGCTGATATCCCATGGCAGAAAAAAGAAAAATGATATTCAGGTGACAAGTAAGCTGTGCGGGGCAAAGCTGCCGGAGCGATTCGTGGCATTTGCAATAGATGCCGGTATAATCTGGAATGTGTGGTGTGTTTGTATACAGTTGTATTTCGCAGAGCAGGGTCTCGTTTACGGATGGATGGGAGGCCCCGGGGGGCTTAGGACTGTCCCGTACAGGATGGTTAGCTATGTGGCGGAAAAGCCCTACAGCGCGGTTCAAAGCAAAGAAGTACATATGTGTATGATGCTGCTTATAGTGTGGGTATTTTTATATTTCTTTTTATTGGAGAGCAGTAAAAAGGCAGCTTCTTTTGGAAAAAGGCTGGTGGGGATTTGCATCGTACGCAAGGATGGACGTAGGGCAGGCATAATAGATGTTTTTATGAGAACATTGGTGAAAATATTCCCGATTTTGCTATGTGGCTTCACCTTTTTACCCATTGTCTGGATAGGCGCAGGCATTGTGTGGTTGGTGTATATGCTTACAATGTTGTTCCACGGAAATCACAGGACGGTATATGATTTGATTTCAGACTGCATGGTTGTTGGAAAGGGGCAAGCAGAAGCCTTTGGAAAGCAGGAGATAAACAGACAGGATAAGGGTGAGAAAATGGTTACTAACTTTGCACATATGACAGATTATAAAGATATTTACAGCAAACTTTTGTGGATAGAAAATCAAATAGTAAACGGGTATATGGAGGTTGCCGCTGAAACAGAGGAAGAATACAATATGCGGCTCGAAAGCTGTCGGGCGTTAACCGGTGTGGCAAGAACGGCATTGGAAATGATGATAGATGAATTGTTTTGTGCGGGAAAAATAACGGATGCCAAGCTGGAAGAAATTTTACGGCTGATATCTACCCGGGAGCAAAGCTACCGCGTGAATTTGTACGGGAAAATTAAGCTGATGGAAGAATATAAGCTGGTTTCATCCGAAATGATTAAAGATATGCATTTTGTTCGCATGACCGGGAATCAGGAGCTTCATGCAGTACAGGCGAAGGATGGTTATATAAACGAGAAAGAAAATGCAAAAAGGGTATATGAGGCCTTATACCGCATCAGCTATCTGTTTGCCAATCAGTATATGGCAGAGTTTGTGCAGATGGGCAGAGAGGTAGAGGCGGCGCAAATTTGATGGATTGTTGCGGACCGGCAATATACGATACCCCATTTATTATATTTATGGCAATGTTTTTTGGGGGCTGGATGTTTTTCAGTTGGGTGGTTATGTCTCTGTTATCATTTTTGTTTTGTCGTTGAGATGGCAGGAATATAAAAAAATGAAAATCAGTAAAACCAAACGAAGACTTTGTGTATCTGTCTGTTATAAGTGATACAGACAGACATGATACGGAGGGAAATACACAATGAGAGATATTACACAAGAAGAAAAAAACAGGATTCGCGACATGGTGCACAACGGGACCGGCGGTGTGCTGTTTCAGATGCCTAATTTTGATAATAGTATAAAAGTGAGAAGTATGATAACCAATTCCGCAGCATGGGGAGATTTGGGACATTTCCTGGGACATGGAATTACCTTCGGCGGGATTTTTCATCAGATAAACAGAGAAGGAAACTGGCAGGAGCTGGCTGCACAGGTTTACGAAAGAGGATTGAGTAAGAGGTTACACTGTTTCAAATGGGACCCCAAATTGAAGAAACTTCAGAATGAAGAACAGGTGGTTATCATCGGTTCTACCTATTTCAGTGTATACATGCGAGGCGAAACAAGCCGAAAAGAGATTTATTTCAACAAAGTTATGAAGCTGGAATATTTTCCGAATCTTGGTCTGGAGGTTACGGTCAAAAGCAGTAACGGCGAATACAGAAGCATGGAAATCTATAATATTTTTGACAATATGATTGGATTGACGGAAGCGATTTTGCGCTATACCATACGTGCGCATTATGATTTGATTTACGGGGATTTGGCAGCAGAGGAAAGGGCGAAAGTAAAGGAACGTGTGGCGCAGCGGTTGGAGGCGAAGAAGGTACAGCCGAAACCGGTAGAGCAGACGCAAAGACCTGCGCCGGTTCCTGCACAGCCGGAGCGCAAGCGAGGCGACTTGATAGGGCTGTTGGCAAAGAAGTAAATGCCTACGGCAGACTAGAAAGAATAGTGGAATGCAGAAATAAGAGAGGGAAGCATTAGTGGTTCACAATGCTTCCTTTTTGCTTGGGAAAGTATGCACATAGACAACAAAAAATCCGTAAAACCAGAGAATAAAAGACTAATTTTAAGCGATTGAAAAAAAGGAAAAACAGTTTACAACCATATAAATAAATAATAAAATGATATTTAGTGCTTTTATGGAAGATGGGAAGACAGAATGAAAAACGAAAGCGTTATTGAGGGAAAAATGAAAAGGAAACAACGGCGTTTTGCGGCAAAACTGACAAGAGTTTTGCTGGTACTTCCTCTTGTGCTGTCCGGATGCGGCAGTACGCAGTCTGAGGAGGATAAGCTGATTATTGTGGAGCAGGCACCGAAGGCTGTGGAATACAGTATGGTGGAAACGGTAGTCGGTGATGTGGTACAGACGAAGGAAATTGAGTGTGACTATCAGCAGATAGAGGATATGGATTTGTTTTTCCCTGTCAGCGAAAAGGTTGTCAGCAAGGTTTATGTAAAAAAGGGTGACAGTGTCACGAAGGGACAGCTGCTGGCAGAACTTGAAGTGGGCGAAAATGTGGATGAACGCATAAAGACTCTGGAATACCAGATTGCCAGAAACACCCTGTTACTCAATCATCTCAACGAGGATGAGGAGAATGAGATAGCGCTTCGGAAAACAAAGTATTTTGCGGGCACCGAAGATACGGATGAGAATCGGGAGAATTTTGAGGATTCTCTGGCAGATTACCGCCGTGAGAATGAGTATAAGAGAGAAGATTATCAGGACAAGATTGCGCTTGATACCATGGAACTGGAAAAAATCCGGGCAGATATTGAGCAGTGCTATATATATGCAGGCATGGATGGTACCATTTTTTTCATAAAGCCTAATCTGGAGGAAGCAGTTTCACGGGAAGGCGAAAAAATTATGACCATTGTGGACGCTACAGAGTGTATTTTTGTGTCGGATGAGATAGAGTATGCCTCCTATTTCGCTGAAGACTCGGAACTGGATGCAGTAATAGGAAGCGGTAATAAGGCGGAAAACCGCAAATTGGTTCCATATAAGATTGAGGAGTGGGAGGAGGAAATGCGATTTACCTTCTCGGAGGTTGTGGACAGCACCTCTATTGCCATCGGAACAACGGGAACCATAACTTTAACCATCGATAAGAGGGAAAATGTATTAAAGATTCCCACAGAGGCTGTACATACGGCTGACGGAAAACAGTATGTGTACATAGTGGGAGAAGGAAATACCCGTGAGGTGAAATGGATTGAAGCGGGCTTTTACGGTGACACCGAGGTGGAGATAATCTCCGGATTAACTGAGGGAGAGAAGGTTATATTGAAATGATAAAGAAATCCTACATAGCAGTTGCGTTATTATTGTGTATGACCGCAGGATTATCCGGTTGCGGTGAAACCGCAATCCAAGCCACAACAGAAATTGAGCTGGTCGCGCCTTCCAACGCCAGTGTTACCACGGAGGCAGCCGCGTATCGGAATTTGTATGATGCGGCCGTGTGCTACTCCACCGTTATGCCTTATGTGGAGGAGTATTCCTTCGAACAAAAATCGACCATAGAGAGCTTTTGCGCAATGCCCGGCGATGCAGTAAAGGCGGGAGAAAAGCTGGTCTATGCGGATATGGCGAAGACAGACAAGAAGATTCTGGAGCTGGAAGAAAAAATTGCCGGACTTGACAGGGAATATCAGCGATATGTGGAGAGCATGGACAATAAGCTCGATGAATATAACAATACGTTGGAACAGTATGAGGGGATTATTGAAAATCTGGAAGAGATTCGCCCCGCGGAATATATTACGGGAAGCGATGGCGTAACCCGTCAGAATCCGGAATACAAAAATTGGGAGAAGGAGCTGAACAAGTATCGTTGGAAATGTCAGCAACAGTTGGATACCAACGCTATTGAAGAGGCGTCTTTGCGTCAACGAGCGGAGCTTTATGAGCTGGACAGAGCCTACTATACGGAGCAGATGAACACTTTGGTGGCAGAGCGCCGGGAGGGAATTCTGGAGTCTGCCATAGATGGCTATGTTGTGGCGGTGCAGCAGGCTGATTACGGAACCTTTGCGGTTGCTGCTGAGGAGCCGGTAGTTGCGGTAGGAGACATGAGTCGTAAGATTTTAAAGTGCGGCTATATCAATAAGGATCAGGCAAAAAAGGCTGCGGAAATCTATGCGATTGTAAACGGAAAGAAGTATGAGCTGGAATATCAGCCTCTGGATTCCAAGGAATATTTGCGGTTGACCCAGAGCGGCGAGACCGTTTACAGTACCTTAGAACTGAAAGAGGATGCCGGGGAGGTACAGGTTGGAGATTTTGCGGCGGTTGTACTGGTGAACACCAGGCGGGAAAACGTACTCGCCATTCCGAAGAACGCAATCGATTACAATGACGGTATGCCTTATGTTTACGTGATAGAAAACGGTGAAAGCATACGCCGGGATATCAAAACGGGTGCCTCAGACGGAGTATATACGGAGGTGCTGTCAGGAATTGAAGCAGGGGAAAAGGTGAAGATTCAGGAAGCCATTTCCTGCGGTAACAATGAGGCGGTTGTCGAGATGGGAACCTTCCAGGATGATTTTACCGCAAGGGGTAAGATTTACTATTCCGATTTTACCAATGTGGTAAATCCTGTGGAATACGGTACCGCTTACTATGTGGAATCCAATGTGGTGAATTATCAGCATGTTGAGAAGGGTGATGTAATAGCAACGGTTTACGTAAAGTCCGATGAGATTGCGTTGGAGCGTAAGAAAGTAGAACTGCAGCGCCTGCAGGAACGTTTGCAGGATGTCATCGACGAGAATAAGCCGGAAGAAAATAAGTACGATATTTTGGACAGGCAGGAGAAAATTGCTGAGCTCAGTGAGACCGTGGCAAAGATGCAACAGGATGCGCAGACAACGCAGATAGTCGCGCCGGTAAGCGGAACCATGGTCTGGATTGACAAAATTATAAAAGATACGGAGCTGGCAGAGAACCGTGTGCTGGCACAGATTGCAAAGGAAGATGACTGTTATATTTTGGTAGAAAACCGTAATCAGGTTTTACAGTACGGTAACGAAGTCAGCATCACCTATGAGGATTCCAAGAAGCAGGAATATACTGCAACCGGTATGATTGCTAATGTATCGGACGCGGCTGTTTCCAAGGAATTGCGGATAGGATACGCTTTTGTACAGTTGTCGGATGAATTCTGGCGGCTGATGGGCAGGAGCGAAAATGAAACCACCACCGCATGGAGTCAGCGGCAGTACGTTATTTCCACAAAGGTGAAGTCGCTGGAGAAAGTATTGCTGGTTCCCAGAAAAGCGGTAACTGAGGTGAACGGCCGAAGCTATGTACATGTAATCGGCGAAGACGGAGAGGTTACGGCGAGAAGTATTATAACCGGCGGATATGACAGCACCTATTACTGGGTGATTGAGGGCTTGACGGAAGGAATGAAGATATGCTCAGAGTAATGTTACAAAAATTATGGCATAAAAAGTGGATGGTTCTCTGTCTGCTTGTCGGAAGTATTCTGCTGATAGCCACAGTTGTAAGCTTTCCCATGTATCGGTCGGCAGCGTTTGACAGGATGCTTCGGGATGAGTTTGAACAGGTGCTGACGGAGAGCGGCGAATGGCCGGGGATGATTAAGCTGGTACATTCCTCCAGAAACGAGCCGGGAAGTACTTCTCTAAAGGAGATGGAGACGGTTGTATCCGGCTTATATAACAGGCTGGGAGTAACCGAAAAGGATACAGTGGTTCATTACAGCCTGCAGCGTGAGGAGGTTGTTTCCTCCATGCAGCGCGAGGATTTGGACATTGTAGAGCTTAGAATGGCGGTGATGTCAGACTTTCCGGAGCATGCACAGCTGCTGGCGGGTGAGATGTATTCCGAGGACGGGCTTTCCGAGGACGGAGCCATTGAAGCGGTAATCAGTCAGGAGTGTATGGTGAACTCTGCTCTGTTGCTGGGAGAGACGCTGGAATACAAGCGCATTTCTGACGCGGAAGGAAATCATATCCGCGTTAAAATTGTAGGGGTGTACGGAGCAAAAAGCGATGATGACTTCTACTGGCATATCAAGCCGGAAGAAATGACAAACATCTGTATGATGAATGAACAGCTGTTTCGGGAAATATTCATCGATGGTAATATCGGAAAATACTCCATTTCATGCAGTTATTTTCCTATGTTTGAATATAGGGACTTAAAGGCAACCGATGTCTCTAAGCTGTACGGGGAGACCGTCAGTCTGGCGGAAGAATATTCCAACCCGGTGGTTTTCAGAGGGGCAAACTATCTGGAAAGTCTGGAGGAATTTCAGGCGAAGCAGACCCGAATTGAGGCGACACTGTTCATTTTGCAGGTTCCCGTGCTGATTCTGCTGGGGGCTTTTCTGTTTATGATTTCCGGTCAGATGTATGATATGGAGCGGAACGAAATATCTGTGTTAAAAAGCCGCGGAAGCTCGGGCGGTCAGATTTTCAGACTCTATCTGTACCAGAGTATTTTTCTGACGTTGACGGGTGCGGTGGCAGGTTTGCCGCTGGGGGCTTTGTTCAGTAGGATTCTGGGGTCTGCGCGGAACTTTTTGGAGTTTGATATTGCGGGTGAGCTGGAGATTTCCTATGGAAAAGATGTGGTGCTCTATGCGCTGGCAGCGGCGGTTTGTTCGGTTCTTATTATGACGTTGCCCGCGTTAAAGCACAGTCGATTAACGATTATCAAGCTGAAGCAGCAAAAAGCACTCAAGAAGAAATCTCTCTGGGAAAAGTGTTTTTTGGATATCATCTGTCTGGTAATCGGTATTTATGGATATTATAATTTCTCTACCAATGAAAATGTTATGGTGGAAAATGTGTTGCAGGGAAAGAGTCTGGACCCGCTTTTGTACATAAGCTCTTCTCTGTTTATTGTGGGAGCGGGACTTTTGTTTTTGCGCCTGCAGCCCCTGTTAATCCGGTTGGTTTATCTGATTGGTAAACGCTGGTGGGGACCTGCAAGTTATGCTTCCTTTATGGAGAATATCAAAAACGGAAGAAAGCAGCAGTTTATCATGCTGTTCCTGATTTTAACCATTTCGCTCGGTATGTATCATGCAACAGTAGCACGTACCATTTTGCAGAATGCGTTGGATAATGAGGGTTACCTGTACGGTGCGGATGTGGTAATAAAGGAAATCTGGGAGAATGTTGCGGATTCGGAAAACTCTGACAGCAGGTCAAAATACCAGTTTGATGAACCTAATTATCTGAAATACGGACGGCTGGAAAATGTCGAGGCATATACGAAGGTGATAAATGATGGAGCGGGGTATGTGACAGCCACCGATAAGGGACGTATTTCCGTTAATGTCATGGGAATCCACACAAAGGAATTCGGAGAAATTACCCGGATGCCGGAGGAGGTATTGCCGAAGCATTTCTATGAGTATCTGAATGATTTGGCACTGCAGGCGGATGGAATTTTGGTGTCGGACAATTTCCGTACGGTACACGGTTATCAGGTAGGGGACAGTTTAACCTACTTTGACAGATACAGTCATTA
Organism: Acetatifactor sp.; assembly: GCA_045546495.1. Classification (GTDB taxonomy): domain Bacteria; phylum Bacillota; class Clostridia; order Lachnospirales; family Lachnospiraceae; genus Acetatifactor. Next base: position 36,804 of record JAZQCX010000017.1, read on the forward strand.
TACCACCGGGAAGATTGTGGGCTTTGTAAATTATTGGCCCGGCTATGAGCCTAAGAAAACAGTAATCAATGAGGACGGCAGTGTGGGTACTTTGGACAATTACGTGATTGTGGCAAATTACGCCACCCTGCAGCAGAAATGGAACACCGTTCCCTACGAGGTGTGGATATCTATGAAGGAAGGCTACAGCGGGGACGATATTTATCAGTGGGTACAGGATACGAATGTACATCTGCTGAAATATGTAAACCGTCAGGATAATCTGGAAAAGGTGATGGAAGATCCGCTTTTACAGGGTACAAACGGTGTGCTTACCATGGGCTTTATTGTCATGATGATTCTGTGTGCAGTGGGTTACATGATTTATTGGATTATGTCTATCCGTTCCAGAGAAATGATGTTCGGTGTACTGCGTGCCTGCGGTATGTATAAGGGAGAACTGTTCCATATGCTGATTAATGAGCAGATTTTCTCGGGTGTGCTTTCCGTGTTTGCGGGAATTGCAATCGGAAAAATCACCTCAAAGCTGTTTGTGCCAATGCTTCAGACAGCGTATGCTGCTTCTAATCAGGTATTGCCCATGAAGCTGATTACGAATCAGGCGGATATGGTGCGGTTGTACGGCGTTATCGGCGGTACTCTGGCGATTTGTCTGGTGGTGCTGATAATCCTTGTATTTAAACTGAATGTATCAAAGGCATTGAAATTAGGGGAAGAGTAATGGAAAAAGAAAAGGAAAATGCTATTGTTATCAGCCATGTGAATCGTATTTTTTCCGTGGGAACCGAAGAATTTCAGGCGTTGACAGACATCAATGCCCGGATACCGGCGGGAACCCTGACGATTTTGAAGGGACGTTCCGGCTCCGGTAAGACCACCTTGTTGAATCTTATCGGTGCGCTGGATATGCCTACCTCCGGTAATATTTACATCCACGGCAGAGATATCGGAAAGCTTTCCGAGAAAGAGCGTGAAAAGATAAGACGTACCCAGGTGGGCTTTGTATTTCAGTCCGTGTCCCTGATTCCTACCATGAATGCTTTTCAGAATGTGGAATTTTCGCTACGTCTTGCGGGAATGAAGCAGGGCAGGGCAGAGCGTGTGGAGGAATGTCTCAGAATGGTGGGATTGGGGAACCGAATGACCCATATGCCGGCGGAAATGTCCGGTGGTGAGCAGCAGAGAGTTGCCATTGCCAGGGCACTGGCCCATCGGCCTAAAATTCTTCTGGCGGATGAGCCCACCGCGGAGCTGGACAGTGCCATGGCAGCAGAGGTGACAAGACTCTTTCAGGAAATGATTAAGAAAGAGAATGTGACCATTATCATGACCACTCACGACGTGGGACTGATGGATGCCGGAAGTATGGTAATCGAACTGCAAAACGGTGTGCAGATAAGCGGAGCGGATGTGTAGGACACGAAATGTGCTGTTGCGGGCATGTAAAGTAAAACAACGGAGCGGTGCAGTGCAACCGGGAGGCTGTTTTTGGAATAAGGAGAAGTTACGGTATGCCGGAAAAAATGATTCAGGCAGAGGGTCTGGTAAAAATTTATAAAACGAAAGAGACGGAAGTTCTTGCCTTGCAAGGGCTAGACCTTACGGTAGAGGAGGGGGAACTGACGGCGCTTATCGGTAACAGCGGAAGCGGTAAGTCCACCTTTTTAAATATGATAGGCGGTTTGGACCGTCCCAGTGCCGGTTCCCTTGTGGTGGGAGGAAAAAATCTTTTTACCATGACGGAAAAGGAACTGGTGACCTACAAGCGGGATATCGTGGGCTTTGTATGGCAGAACAATGCCAGAAATCTGTTGCCTTATTTATCCTCTTTGGAAAACATAATGCTGCCCATGCATTTGTCCAACGAAAAGCAGAAAAAGGATAAAGCGTTGCAACTTTTGGAGATGGTGGGACTTTCCAACAAGAAGCATAACCGCCTGAATACTTTATCCGGCGGTGAACAGCAGCGAATTGCCATAGCCATCGCACTGGCGAATTCTCCAAAGCTGCTTTTGGCGGATGAGCCTACGGGAAGCGTGGATCCTAAGACTGCAAATTATATTTTCGATGTGTTTACGGAGTTAAATAAGCAGGGACAGACGATTTTAATTGTTACCCATGATGTGGCACTTTCCAAAAAGGTAAAGCGGGTGGTGGCAATCCGGGACGGTAAAATCAGCAGTGAGAGAATCCTGAAGGAGAAGTACGCAGACCGGTTGAAGGAGGTGTCCATAGACTGGCGTGCGGAGGACACCCAGGAGGAATATGCCATCATCGATAAGGCGGGGCGTGTACAGATTCCCAAGGAGCTTTTGGCGAGTCTGGAGCTTACCGATAATAAGGTAAAGCTTGAACTGCAGGACGGGAAAGTTATTATCAGTAAACCGTAAGAAAAGGGGTTGACATTCCCGAAAGTTAGGGATATACTTTAGGATGTTAATAGAGATGATAGAGTTAAGAGTGGCTTGCGGGCCACTCTTAATTCGTGTTTTGGAGCAAAAAGGAGGTACCAATGTCCAGAAGAGAAGACTATGAGGTAAGGACAGAGGAACTTTTACAGCCTATCGCGGATGCAAACGGAGTGTCGATTTACGATGTGGAATATGTGAAAGAGGGCAGTGACTATTATCTGCGCGCCTACATCGATAAACCGGAAGGGGTAACGATTACGGACTGCGAGAATGTCAGCAGGGCACTTTCCGATGCATTGGATGCTGCAGATTTTGTGGCGGATGCCTATATCCTTGAGGTGAGCAGTCCGGGACTGGGCAGAACCCTGAAAAAGGATAAGCATCTACAGTGGGCAATCGGCAGTGAGGTGGAAATTAAGCTGTTTAAGCCCGTGGACAAGTGTAAGGAATTTGCGGGGGTATTGGAGAGCTTTGATGCAGAGAAACTTGTCATCACGGAGAACGGGGAGCAGAAAAGCTTTAACCGCAGTGATGTTGCGCTGATTCGGCTTGCGTTTGACTTTTAATGTTTCAGGGCGGCATATGATAGGATTTTGTACGAAATAAAGGTTTAGAAAGCGTTACAGAAAAAAGCATGGCGGATACGCCGGAATGGAGGAAAAGGAAAAGAAATGAACAAGGAATTGATGGAGGCACTTGATATTCTGGAGAAGGAGAAGGAAATCAGCAAGGAGACTTTGTTTGAGGCTATTGAGAACTCTCTGCTTACTGCCTGCAAGAATCACTTCGGCAAGGCGGATAATGTTAAGGTTGAGATTGACCGCGAAACCTGTGATTTTCTGGTTTATGCTGAGAAGGAAGTGGTTCCCACCGCAGAGGATGTGGAGGACGACTGTATGCAGATTTCTCTGGAGGATGCAAAGGCTGTTTCTTCCAAGGCAAGTGTGGGAGATATGCTCCATGTTGAAATTAAGTCCAAGGAATTCGGCCGTATCGCAACCCAGAACGCAAAGAACGTGATTTTGCAGAAAATCCGTGAGGAAGAAAGAAGCGTTATTTACAACCAGTACTACGAGAAGGAAAAGGACGTTGTTACCGGTGTGGTACAGCGTTATGTTGGTAAGAATATCAGCATCAACCTCGGCAAGGCAGACGCTATGCTGAGTGAGAGCGAGATGGTAAAGGGTGAGGTGTTCAGACCTACCGAGAGAATTAAGGTTTACATTCTTGAAGTAAAGAATACCCCTAAGGGACCCCGTATCAACGTAAGCCGGACCCATCCGGAACTGGTTAAGAGACTGTTTGAGTCTGAGGTTACCGAGATTAAGGACGGAACCGTTGAGATTATGAGCATCGCCCGTGAGGCGGGAAGCCGTACTAAGATTGCGGTTTGGAGTAACAACCCCAACGTAGATGCGGTAGGTGCCTGCGTAGGTATGAACGGTGCAAGAGTAAACGCCATCGTAGAGGAGCTGCGCGGTGAAAAGATTGATATTGTAAACTGGGACGAAAACCCCGGTCTGCTGATTCAGAACGCTCTGTCTCCTGCAAAGATTGTTGCGGTATTTGCTGATCCCGATGAGAAGACTGCAAAGGTAGTCGTTCCCGATTATCAGTTGTCTCTGGCAATCGGTAAGGAGGGACAGAACGCAAGACTGGCAGCAAGACTGACCGGCTACAAGATTGATATTAAGTCCGAGACCCAGGCAAAGGATGCTCCCGGCTTCCGCTATGAGGATTATCTGGATGAGGAAGAGTACGAGGACGGCGAGTACGAAGGCGAGTATGCGGACGGCGAATATGAAGAGGGTGCTTACGAGGACCCTGTTGAGGAGTAAGAATGGCAAAAAAGATTCCTTTACGGCAGTGTGTCGGTTGTGGTGAAATGAAGGGCAAGAAGGAAATGATGAGAGTCCTGAAAACAGCCGAAGACGAAATTTGTCTGGATGTAACAGGCAAAAAGAACGGACGAGGCGCATATGTTTGTAGGAGCAGGGAATGTCTGCAACAGGCCAGAAAGAATAAGGGGCTGGAGCGGTCGTTCAAAATGAGTATTCCGAAAGATGTGTATGATGCCTTAGAGAGGGAGTTTGAAAATCTTGAAGCAGAATAAAATTTTATCCCTGTTGGGCATTGCAATGAGAGGACGTAATCTGGTCAGCGGCGAATTACAGACACTGGAGGCAGTAAGAAAAGGTTCCGCCATGCTGGTCATCATCGCGGAGGATGCGTCTGACAATACCCGAAAACTGTTTTCCGATAAATGTTCCTATTACGAAGTGCCGGTGTACTTTTTCGGAACGAAGGAGATGCTGGGACGGGCTATCGGAAAGGATGTACGGTCATCGTTGGGCGTATGTGAAGCAGGATTGGCCGAAAAGATTATCGAACTACTGAAGTAAAGAGCAGTAAGCCGAAAGGCGGAAATGGAGGAAGCATGGCGAAAATGAGGATACATGAACTCGCAAAGGAACTGGATAAGCAGAGTAAAGATATCATGAGCTACTTGCAGGAGCAGGGAATTGAAGCAAAGTCCGCAAGCAGCTCCGTAGAAGAAAGTGCGGCAGATATGGTCAGAAAAGCATTCGGAAAGGGTGCAGAGACTAAGAAAGCGGCAGAACCTAAAACGGAGGAAAAGGTGAAGGCAGCAGAGCAACCCAAAACCGAAGAGAAGGCGGCAGAGCAGCCCAAGGCAGAGGCAAAGCCCGTACAGCAGCCCAAGGCAGCAGAGCAACCTAAGAAGAAAAAGACTATTATTTTTGTGAATAATGCGGCAAATTCCAAGATGCCCGGAGGACAGAACCAGAGACCCGGCGGAAACAACAGGCCTCAGGGAGGTCAGAACAGACCCCAGCAGCAGGCACCCCGTACGCCGATTAAGCCCCTGACACCTCCTTCTCCCACGCCCAGCGTGCAGATGGTTTCTTCGAAGCCTCAGCCTAAGGCGCGTCCGGAGCAGCAGGCGGCGCAGGAGACAAAGGCACCCGCAAGAGAAACCGAGATTATTCAGGTACAGCCCCAGAATAACAGACCTGCACGACCTCAGGGTGACAGACCTCAAGGTGAGAGACCACAGGGCGACAGACCCCAGGGTGACAGATTTAGAGGAGACCGCCCCGCAAGAGATGGTCGTTTCTCTGATAACAGAGGAGGCCGTGACGGTCGTCCCGGTAACTTCCAGGGCGGCTCACAGGGTGGCAGACCTTACGGTGACAGACCTCAGGGCGACAGACAAAACGGCTTCCAGAGAGGTGGCAGACCCGGCGCAGAAGGCGGTATGGGCGAGCGTCGAGGCCCCGGAGCTGGTCAGGGCGGCAACAGAGGCTTTAACGGCGCACCCCGCGACAACAGAGGCGGTGCACAGGGCGGCTTCCGCGATAAAAACCAGAGCAAGGGCTTCGCAGCTGAAGCGCCTGCAAAGGATATGGAAAAGAGGCGCGACGATGAAAAGAGACGCGCAAGCAATATTGAAAAGGATAAGCGTTCCAAGAAGGATCATATCTACGAGGAAGACGAGGCTTTGAAGAATAAGCCCGGTCGCTTCATTAAGCCGGAAAAGAAGAAGGAGGAAGAGGTTCAGGAGGTTATTAAGGTAATTGTACTTCCCGAGACCATCACCATCAAGGATCTGGCAGAGAAGATGAAGCTGCAGCCTTCCGCGATTGTAAAGAAGCTGTTTATGGAGGGCAAAATCGTTACCGTTAACCAGGAAATCTCCTATGAGGATGCTGAGAATATTGCCATGGAATACGATATTCTCTGTGAGAAGGAAGTAAAGGTTGACGTTATCGAGGAGCTTCTGAAGGAGGATGAAGAGGATGACGCAAATCTGGTAGAGAGACCTCCCGTTATCTGTGTTATGGGTCACGTTGACCATGGTAAGACTTCCCTTTTGGATGCTATCAGAAAGACAAATGTTACCGATAAAGAGGCGGGCGGTATTACCCAGCATATCGGTGCATATACTGTAAACGTTGGCGGCAGAAAGATTACTTTCCTGGATACACCCGGACACGAAGCGTTTACTGCTATGCGTATGCGTGGTGCAAACTCTACGGATATTGCAATTTTGGTTGTAGCGGCGGACGATGGTGTTATGCCCCAGACTGTGGAGGCAATTAATCATGCGAAGGCAGCAGGCATCGAAATCGTAGTGGCTGTTAATAAGATTGATAAGCCTTCTGCAAATATTGACCGTGTAAAGCAGGAGTTGACCGAGTACGAGCTGATTGCCACCGATTGGGGCGGAAGCACGGAATTTGTTCCCGTTTCCGCAAAGGCAGGCGATGGTATTGAGGACTTGCTGGAAACAATTCTGTTGACGGCAGATATTCTGGAGCTGAAGGCAAATCCCAAGCGTCGTGCAAGAGGTCTTGTTATCGAGGCAGAGCTGGATAAGGGAAGAGGTCCCGTTGCTACTGTTCTGGTACAGAAGGGTACGTTGCATGTGGGTGACTTTATCTCCGCAGGTGCTTGCCACGGTAAGGTAAGAGCTATGGTGGATGACAAGGGAAGACGCGTGAAGGAAGCAGGTCCTTCCACTCCCGTGGAAATCCTTGGCCTTTCCGATGTTCCCAGTGCAGGAGAAGTGTTCCTGGCTCATGAGAGCGATAAGATGGCAAAATCCTTTGCAGACACCTACCTTTCCGAAAATAAGGAAAGAAAGCTGGAGGAGACGAAATCCAAGATGTCTCTGGATGATTTGTTCTCCCAGATTAAGGAAGGCAATCTGAAGGAACTGAACCTGATTGTAAAGGCAGACGTACAGGGTAGTGTGGAGGCTGTTAAGCAGTCGTTACTCAAGCTGTCCAATGAAGAGGTAGTTGTAAAATGTATTCACGGTGGTGTTGGTGCAATCAATGAGTCTGACGTAACCCTGGCGAGCGCATCCAACGCGATTATCATCGGCTTTAACGTACGTCCCGATGTAACCGCAAAGGCTACAGCTGAGCGTGAGGGCGTAGACGTAAGATTGTATAAGGTTATTTACCAGGCAATCGAGGATATTGAAGCAGCTATGAAGGGCATGCTGGATCCCGTATTCGAGGAGAAGGTAATCGGACACGCGGAGGTGCGCCAGATATTCAAGGCATCCCAGATCGGAAATATCGCAGGTTCCTATGTGACGGACGGTATTTTCCAGAGAGGCTGCAAGGTGCGTATTACCCGCGAGGGCGAGCAGATTTACGAGGGTGCACTTGCGTCCCTGAAGCGTTTCAAGGACGATGTAAAGGAAGTGAAGGAAGGCTTCGAGTGTGGTCTTGTATTTGACGGCTTTGATAAAATTCAGGAATTTGACATTGTAGAAGCATATGTTATGGTAGAAGTGCCCCGCTAAGGGCAGTTGACCGGTTTGGCGACAGATTACGCCCGGGAGAAGTACTTTCCCGGGCGGCTTAGTATGAAAAATCACATTGATATGCTGATTTTTCACACGGCAATTTGTGCCGAGAACGTCACAAATTTGCCCGGATGCGACAACAGAAATCGCCTACGCGAATTTCTGCTGCGCGATTCCTCGAACACAAAACGTTCTCGGAATGGAGGAATATATTGAGAAAGAACAGTATTAAAAATACCCGTGTAAACGGGGAGGTGCAGCGTGTGCTTGCGGAGATTATCCGCGGAGAAATTAAGGATCCCCGCATCAGTCCTTGGACAAGCGTGGTTGCGGTAGAGGTAGCTCCCGATTTGAAGAGCTGTAAGGCTTGGATTAGTGTGCTGGGAGATGAAGAGGTGCGAAAGAGTACTTTGCAGGGGCTTAGAAGTGCAGAGGGCTTTATCAAGCGCCAGCTTGCGAAGACGATTAATCTGCGCAACACCCCGGAGATTACTTTCGTAATGGATCAGTCTATTGAGTATGGTGTGAATATGTCCCATAAGATTGATGAGGTTATCTCCAAGGATGAAGAAAATATGAAGGATGCGGAAACCGAAGAGGAAGAGGCGTAACGCTGCGGGAATGCGGACTACGGGAAATTTGAATTTTGAATGGAGCGGAAGCCTGCAGAAGATGAGAAGTTCATTGTAGCGTAGAAAATAAGGGGGAACTATGAGTTTGGATTTATTACAGGAATGTAGGGACGCGAAGCGAATTGGTATCAGCGGTCATATCCGACCCGACGGAGACTGTGTGGGCTCGGTGCTTGGGTTACAGATGTACCTTGCAAAGTGCCTTCCCCGGGCGCAGGTGAAGGTTTTTCTGGAGAGCCCTTCCGATATTTTTCGCGAAATAAAAGGGTATGCGGAAATCTGCACGGATTTTCCCGAGGAGGAGCCATTTGATGTTTTCTTTGCGCTGGACTGCGGCGCAGAGAGACTGGGGGGCGCGGAAAAGTACTTCCGTGAGGCAAAGAAGACAATCAATATTGATCATCATATCAGTAATCCCGGCACGGGCGACTTGAATTATGTAAAACCGGAAGTGGGTTCTGCCAGTGAGCTGGCGTACGATTTGATGGAAAAGGATAAGCTGGATAAGGATATTGCCATGGCGCTTTATATCGGCATTATCCATGATACCGGTGTATTCCAGTACTCCAATACCACTCCGGAAACCATGAAAAAGGGTGCGGAGCTGATTAGCTACGGCTTTGATTTTCCCCGTCTGATACAGGAAACCTTTTACCAGAAGAGTTATGTACAGACTCAAATTATGGGGCGTGCATTGATGGAAAGTATACGGTTTTTAGAGGGCAGGTGCATTGTCAGTGCAGTAGATAAGAAAACCATGGAATTTTACGATGTGACTTCTAAGGATATGGATGGTATTGTAAATCAGCTGAGGAATATTAAGGGTGTATCCTGTGCGATTTTTATGTATCAGACGGATATTATGGAATATAAGGTAAGTATGCGCACGGATGAATCGGTGGATGCGGCGAAAGTGGCAGCCTATTTCGGCGGAGGCGGACATGCCCGGGCGGCAGGCTGTACCATGAAGGGAACCTTTCACGATTGCGTGAACAACCTGTCCCTGCATATAGAAAACGAATTGAAGGCAAGTGAAAAGAATACATGATAAACGGTGTAATAGTAATTCATAAGGAAGCGGGTTTCACCTCCCATGACGTGGTAGCAAAGATGCGTGGAATCTGCGGACAAAGAAAAATCGGGCATACGGGAACCTTGGACCCGGCGGCGACGGGTGTATTGCCGGTCTGTCTGGGAAGTGCAACGAAGCTGTGTGACATGTTGGGAGAGAAGGATAAGGAATATGTGGCGGAGCTTCTGCTTGGTGTGGAAACGGATACCCAGGACACTACGGGAACAATTCTTGCAACAAAAGAGGTTGCGGCTACGGAGGAAGAGGTGCGTTTTGCCTGTGAATCCTTTATAGGGGATTACGAACAGATTCCGCCCATGTATTCTGCCCTGAAGGTCAACGGTAAAAAGCTTTATGAGCTTGCAAGAGAGGGAAAAGAGGTGGAGCGTAAGGCGCGTTCCGTTACCATACATGAACTGGAAATTCTGGAAATAAAGTTACCGGTGGTGACTATGCGTGTGGCATGCTCCAAGGGAACCTACATCAGAACCTTATGTGCGGATATCGGGGCAAAGCTAGGCTGCGGCGGAGCCATGCAGAGCCTGAGGAGAACAAGAGTAGGCAGCTTTAGATTGGAGAGTGCAGTGACGTTGGGGCAGCTGCAGGAGAAAAAGGATACCGGTTGCCTTAGAGAAGTTGTAATTCCGGTGGACGAGATGTTTTCGGAATGTCCTGCACTGCATGTAACGGAAAAAGGAGCATTGCTTTTGGAAAACGGAAATCCTTTGGAGCCGAAGCATACGGAGGAACAGATGGTATATGAGTCCGGAGCATGGGTGCGTGTGTATCGGACGGATGGCAGTTTTGCGGGCGTGTACGCCTATGATGCGACACGAAAGCGTTACCAGCCTGTGAAAATGTTTTTGGAGAAAGAGTGATTGGCTTTGGAAATCATTACGAACACTACGGAATTTGAGCTTACCGGTGCCACTGCGGTGGCTATCGGCAAGTTTGACGGCATACATATCGGACACAGAAGGCTACTGGAGGAAATTCTGGCGTGTAAAGATAAGGGCTTAAAAAGCTGTGTCTTTACCTTTGAACCTTCTCCGGCAGTCTTTTTTGGCGTATCGGACGGGAAGGAGCTTACCACAAAGGAGGAAAAGCGATGCTTGTTCGAGCGCATGGGAGTGGATATTCTGATAGAGTTCCCAATGAATCGGGAAACGGCAGGTACAGAGCCGGAGCAGTTTGTGCGAGAGGTGCTTTGGACGCGCATGAAGGCTACCGTTGTGGCTGCGGGAAAGGATCTGTCCTTTGGCGCAAGGGGAGCGGGAAATGCACAGCTTTTGCAGGAAATCGGAGCGGAACTGGGGTTTGAGGTGAAGCTTATTGATAAGGTATGCGTGGGCGGACAAGAGGTCAGCTCCACCTATGTGAGAGAGCAGGTGGAGGCAGGAAATATGGAGACGGTAAACCGTCTGTTGGGCGCGCCCTACTGCATAAGCGGTGTTGTTGTAAAGGGAAATCAGTTGGGAAGAACCATAGGTTTTCCCACAGTGAATGTGATACCTTTGACCGGTAAGCTTCTGCCGCCCAACGGTGTCTACCGTTCACAGGTGAGAGTGGATGGTAAAATTTACCGTGCAATCAGTAATGTGGGATGCAAGCCTACCGTTTCCGAACAGCCTGTTATGGGGGTGGAATCCTATTTATTTGAATTTAACGAGACGATTTACGGGAAAGAAGTTGAAATTTTGTTACAGGAATTTCGCAGACCGGAAAAAAAATTCAGTACCATAGAAGAATTGCAATGTCAATTAATGGCAGATATTAAGGAAATTCAGTCAATAAGCGGTTGACAAGAGATAGAGTCCGATTGTATAATCAAAACTGTGGTGTAACAAAATTGTAACAAATTTGTAAAGACGTGTTTTGATAAAAACGGAGAATGATATGAAATACAGGAAGAAAAAAGGAATTGCAATATTGTCCGCGGGACTTATGATTTGTCTGGCAGCATCTCCCATGGAGGCTTCCGCAGCAAACGGTTTGTCCGTATTGCCTACGGCGGGTGTGACATCCCTGCTGGAGAGCAGCCTGTCTACAGAGGAATATCTGCAGCTTGCGCAGGAAGCGGTTGGCTCTTCCTGGGGTTATACAAATATCGGTATCGCGGATGTGGGCAGCGGTAACTTAAATGTCCGTAAGGCTCCCTCCACCAGCGGAAAGCTGGTAGGTAAGATGCCGAATAACGCTGCGTGTGAAGTTTTGGAGGAGGTAGACGGCTGGGCACATATTACCTCCGGTGAGGTAGAAGGTTATGTAAGTATGGATTACCTTCTGACCGGTCCCGATGCGAAGCTGAAGGCAATGGAGCTTGTTCGTACCGTTGCGGTTGTAAATGTGGACGGACTGAACGTAAGAGAAGAAGCAAGCCAGGAAAGCGCGGTATTGACTCAGGTTCCCGAGGGAGAAGAACTGGAATATGTTGAAACCCAGGGGGACTGGATTAAGGTATATGTGGATGCGGAGGAAGCGTATGTATCTGCAGAATATGTAACGGTGGAGGAAAAGCTGGATACGGCGATCACCATGACGGAGCTGTTGTACGGTGTAGGTGTTTCCGATGTCCGCGTGGAAATGGTTGAGTATGCAAAGCAGTTTTTAGGTAACCCCTATGTATGGGGCGGCACCAGCCTGACGAAGGGTGCTGACTGCTCGGGGTTTGTGCTTTCCATCTATAAGAAGTACGGTATTACCTTGCCTCATTATTCAGGCTCACAGGCACAGATGGGTACTAAGATTTCCGCAGATGAGTTGCAGCCCGGAGATTTGATTTTCTATGCAAACGGCTCAGGAACCATCAACCATGTTGCAATGTACATCGGCAATAGTCAGGTTATCCATGCAAGCAGCCCGACTACCGGTATCAAGATTAGTAAGTACAACTATCGTACGCCTGTAAAGTATGTGAATATTCTCATGGATTAGGCGAAAGAAAGGGGTTTACTTTTCGCCTAAGGTGTGTTAATATGTCCTAGTGTGATTTAGCCGATGCTCAGCTTTCGGAAACTCCAACCGGTGCTTGGTGTCAGGCGTTGCACAAAATATAATATCTAAATGGAGGAAACAAAAATGATTTCTAAGGAAAAGAAAACAGCAATCATGAACGAGTACGCAAGAACTGAAGGCGATACCGGTTCACCTGAGGTACAGGTAGCAGTCCTGACCGCCAGAATCCAGGAGCTTACTGAGCACCTGAAGGCTAACCCCAAGGATCATCATTCCCGTCGCGGTATGTTGAAGATGGTAGGACAGAGACGTGGTCTTCTGGATTACCTGAAGAAGAAGGATATCGAGAGATATCGTGCTCTTATCGAGAAGCTTGGTCTTAGAAAATAATCGGAACAAGTTGAGGAACGGCGTAAGTCGTTCCTCTTTTTGCGCGAACGCCAAGCACGGAGTGATTGGCGTCTGCCCATTACCACACTTGCAAATTTACGTTTTTTGTGCTA
>JAZQCX010000018.1:0-24328 GCA_045546495.1 Acetatifactor sp.
CATCCCCTCCATGATTCCGTCCGCCGCTCCTTTTATCTCATGGGCAATGCGAATATTCATAAAGTAGATATTTTTCAGCGTACGTACTCCCCCTTTTTCCTCCGCAACGGCCTGTCCCGCCACACCTACCCTGTGACCTCCCGCCACAGTCAGGTAGCCCTTCCTTAGCTCCTCCTCGTATGCATATACGGAATGGCGGCAAATATGCTGTAAAAGCCGCTCCAATTCCTCCGGCGTGGTACAAATCCCCTCTCGAAAATCCCGGGTAAAGGAACCGTCCTCCCGCAAAAAAAGCTCTTTCCCGTTTCGCTGTATCACAATGGGCTTGTACGCCCGTAATCTGATTTCCTGTAATCGGTCCTGTTCTCTGGCAGCCTCCGTCCAGATTGTCCGACTTTCCGTCGGGAACAATTGAAGAATTGATTTTTCCACCTGCATGTCCTCCTCTCTCCAATATATGAAATCCCCCGCGGGATATTCCTGTTTTTTATTTATGCGCTTAAACAAAAATTGAGCCGCGTCCGACTGCGAACGCGACTCTCATTTTTGTACCAGCTCATAAAAAGCTCGAACTATCGTAAATTCTGTTGTGAGGAGCATGTTTCGGTGAAAAACACGCCCTCTATCTTTTATTCCGTATAGAAATTATGGTAAATTCTGTAATAACCGGCACCCAGACGCTGCGCCTGAATCTGCACGGCAAAATCGTCTCCCTTCATTTCCTTTAGAGCAGCTTCCACATAGCCCTTTTTGTAAGAGCCATCGGAATACGCCTTCTCTATGGTACTCCAGAGCGTTTCCGGTATTACATTGCTGAATTCCACATGACCCTTTCCTTTTTCTATCAACTGCTTTTCACACTTCTTATAGTAATCTGCCAGTGTTCTTACAATCTCGCTTTCCGTAACACCGGCTTCCTTCAAGTCTGAATCCGGATCCTCCTTCTGAGGCTTCTTATCCGTCCAGGTCATCGGCGTCGGACGGGGCGTTTCTTCCCCGGGCTTTTCCGTGGCGTCCGAAGCTACCGCGTCCTGCCCAACACAGGCCGGAAGATATACGGAAAGTCTTGTTCTTACATGGGTATCCGAAAAGGCTGCATCAGATTTATTAAAATAATCCCGGGTAGCAGGCTCTGTATCATCCCATGTCACATCCACATTCACATACCTGCCGTCCAGCTTTACAATGTTCCATGCATGATCTTCTCCTGCATATCCCGTACAATAATAACAGGGAATTCCCAGCTGTTGCATCAGGTACTGGAAAGCTCTCGCATAGCCTGCGCACACGCTCTGCCCTTTTACCATGGCACTGTAGGCACTCTGTCCCAAAGCATTGTTCTCATTGTACTCCACCAGCCGCAGCAGCACGTCATGTACATATTCTTCTTTTTGGGCATCACTTCCAAGAGTTCTTGCCTCCATCAGAATCTGCTCTGCACTGACATTCCACTCCATCCGCGCCGTTTCCAGTCTGTCCGCTGCAGCATTATATTTCAGAGTTATCTCTACACATTTTGCATCCTTTGTATACTTGCAGGAATAAGAGGTATCCAGCCAGAATAATTCGGGATGATCGTTACACACTGCTTCGAATACATTCCTCAGACTGTTCACATCAACAGTAACCGCCGGTACAAAGGACGTCATCAAATCATTTGCATTTGCGTAAATCTGCTTATACAAAAGCTTCATATCCTCTTCCAGCATGGCATAGTAAGGATAAAATTCCTCCGGAAACGTATACTCCGTCCCCAAATTACCGGTTGCCAGAATACTGCTTAAATTATCCGCTTCCTCCTTGGGTACCTGCTCCTTCTCTTCCGTCACGGGGCGATAACCACTTAACCCGCTAACCGCTTCCGGTGCCTTAGTGGGATTCTTTTCCGGCGCCACATAGTTGTCGGCAATCCCTGCCATCCAATCTTCCCTGATTCCGGTTCCGTCAGCAGCCCCTGACAAATCCGCTACCGGTTCTCCCTGTAACTCCTGTACCTTCTCCGCCAATGCCTTCGTCCATTCAGGATTCAACGCACAGGCCAGAATGGCAACACAAAAAAGAACCAGAAGCGCAGCTATAAAAAGAAAAAATTTTTTAATTATCTTCACTTTTTCGCCTCTCTTATACTATGATTTTCTTCTGTGCTTTTCTTCCCACTCCCTAATGCACTGCACAATTTTATCTTTCGTAGGCGGCTTCAGAATATAAGCGGCAGGATTTAAAGAAAGAACTGCCTCGATATATTTACGCTCTGCCATTCCGGTCAAAAACACCACCGGAATTCCTCGCAAGTCCACTTCGGAACGTATCATTTCCAAGGTCATTTTTCCGTCACACACCGGCATCTCATAGTCCAGGAAAATCATATCCGGCTTACACTTTCCAAGAAATGTCATAGCCTGTGCTCCGGAGCTTGCCAGAGACACCTTGTAATCTTCCTCTAACAGAGAGCGGATTCTTCTAAGTTGCATTACATCATCATCCACAAAAAGAAGATGCATTCTCTTATCCGCTTCGTCCGCACCGCTGTTGACTACTTTTTCGTAATCCAGCATCAGCGTATCACAAATCAGCTCCAAAAGTGCCGTATTGCTGGTAGGACGTATCAAGGTAAAAAACTGGTCTTCTATGTAAAATTCCCGATATTTTGCCAGTTCTGCCTCCGTTCCGATTACAATGGTGGGAATATCGGAAAAATGAATCCCGATATTTTTAAATAATGTTTTTTCATTCTCCGTAAATCCGGTCAGACAGATTAGCAAAAGCGGTGGTTTACACATATTTACCATACTCTTTACCACTTCCGCATTCTCAGAACATATCTGAATCTGGAAATAACGGCTGAGATATTCGTTAATATCCTTTGCGATTCCGTTTATCTTCGTAATAAACAAAAGCTTTGTCATTTGTTATCTCCCTTCAGCCCTTCCGCAATTTTTACTACCAGCTCTTCCGCTACCTGCACTGCCGTTTCCGTGTCCATTGCCCCGACACTTTTCAGCAGTTCGCATATTTTCTCTGCATAGGGCTCTTCGTAGGTATACCGACTGATTTCATCACATAGCATATCGGCTGTATCCAGCTCAAAATTTATCATACTGACCCGAATCATTTCCACCCGGGCAAGCAGTTCTCCCAAGTCTCCCCGGGGTGCCTGCTCCTGCTTTCCGAAAAGCGGCGCCAATCGGCTCCCATAAAGCTCCATTTCCTGAAGCAGCACAGGCAGCAACGCATCTATTCTGCCTATATTTCCCTCCCGCGCCGCATATTCCAAGAGTCTTGCAAGCTCGGACACCGACAGGATACCTACCAGCGCGGCATTTGTCTTCAGACTGTGTACACGGATTCGGAATCGGTCACACCACTGCGCTTCGTTAATCTGACGATAGTAGCCCTGCAGTTCCTCACACACTTCACCGATGCCTTCGTAAAACACCCTCATTGCATCCAGAATCATGTTTTCATCCTGCGTATACAGACCTGCATGCTGATAGTTGACGCCTTCAATATCCGGAAGCACAATTTCCTTCCGTACATCACCGTATCTGTTTTTTGCGCCCTCCTGCAGCAGCTCTTTAGGCAAAAGCTGTTGCAACATTCTTTCCAGCTTATAGGGCACAATGGGCTTCTTTAAATAGGCATCAAAGCCCTCCTGCAGATACCACTCCTTTGCCCCTTCCACAGCATTTGCTGTCAGAATGACTACCGGCGTATCCGCACAAAGATGCTCTTTATCGTTCCGCAGATGATGAAGCGTCTCCACACCATCCATTTCCGGCATCATATGATCCATAAAAATTACGTGATAGTGATTCTTCTTCACCTTATCCAAGCATTCAAAGCCGCTTTCCGCCTCTTCAACCTGTACACCGGTTTCTTTCAAAAGTCCCCTGAATACCTTTCGGTTCATAGGGTTATCATCTACCACAAGGACACACGCTGACGGTGCCGTAAAGGATGCCTGATACTGATAGTCCTTGGTGTTCTTACGGAGGTGCTCCTGTATATCCCCTATAGGCGCCCCGTCCACTACGCGCTGTTCCAGCCGGAAGGAAAAAACAGAGCCCTTTCCGTAGATACTGCTCACTTCCAGCCTGCTACCCATCATGTGAAGGAACTCATTGGTAATATTGATACCCAGCCCCGTTCCTTCAATATTCTGATTTCTCTTTTCCTCAATTCGCTCAAAGGCTTTAAAAAGCTTATGAATATCCTCTTCCTTAATGCCGATTCCCGTGTCTGCAACTTCTACCTGCAGCAGAACATTTTCTCCTTCCTGCTGCCCCGACACACGTAAAATCACTGTTCCTTCATGGGTATACTTTACCGCATTGGTCAAAAGGTTTGTGATAATCTGTCGCACCTTTGCACCATCCCCGTAAAGCGCCGTGGGTAGCGAGGATGTAACTTCCAGTTCGAGTTTCAGATTCTTTTTCGCAGCGGCGTCGGAAACGCTGTTGACCAGCTCCCGAATCAGCTTTGGCAACTCATATTCCGTCGGAATCAGCTCCATCTTGCCGGACTCGATTTTAGACAAATCCAATATATCATTTACCAACCCGAGCAGCGTTCCGGTTGCAGTTTTAATATCCGAGGCATAATCTCTGACCGTCTCCTCCCTGCTCTCGCGCAGTATCATCTCGTCCATACCCTCTATCACGTGGATAGGGGTTCTGATTTCGTGGGACATACGTGCTAGAAAATCGGACTTCGCCTGATTTGCATCATCCGCACGTTTCTTTTCTTTCCGAAGAAGCTCAATCAGTAAAACGTCCGGAGATTCCACTGTCAGGAAGAAGGAAAGAACAATCAGCAAAAATCCCGCGCTGATAAAGTAAATGCAGGGATTTACGGTTTCCGCCAAGCTGACCGCAAATTGTGCCCCCAAAGCCAGCATCACCGGGTAACGTTTTTTCTTGTTTATTTCCTGCCAGTTGCGCACCAGATAAAAGCCGCACACTATCAGATATACAAAGGTTACAAGATACGCACAGATAACAGAAGGTCCGAAGGAATGATTACCGTACTTCGTTTCCACAAATGTTGTGGGCAAAACTAATGTCAGTATAAACATAGCTGCACCAAAAATTTTACTTGCCCGCACCTTTTTATCAATCAACTGCAACACATAATCTGCCGACAGGTACATAAAAACAACAATGCTGCACAAAAAGACCTTATGTGCAGCAAGATTTACGATGGCGGGAACATGCTCCATGTGGTTCACCGTATACATCGTCACAAATTCAGAAACAAACAAAACATGCGCCACCGCCATCAGAAGGGAAAAGACAATATGATTCCTTGTTTTCTCACGCTTAGTGGAAAAATACACAAGCATCATATACAAAGAAACCAATACGCAACCTATCTGCAGTCTACCCATACTCCGTCATCCTTTCCCTGGGGCACTCTGTTGTAACCTACTCCGATACGGTATCCGCGTTACGCTCCTGTAAAAAAGCAATATAAGCAGCCTCCGGCAAGGGACGTGAGAAGTAGTAGCCCTGCAGATACTCGATTCCCTTATCTATCAGGTAATCAGCCTGCTCCTTGGTTTCCACACCCTCTGCCACAATAGACAATCCAAGTCTTTTAATCATGGAAATACAGCCTTCCAGAATAATAATTGCTCTCTCCGCATTGTCACCGAAGCAGGGCCATATAAGACTCTTATCCAGCTTAATCAGCTCAAATCTACGCTCTGCCATCTGGGAGAAATTCGAGTAACCGGTTCCGAAATCATCCATGGAGAAATGGAACCCCACCTTACGCAGCTTCAGCATATTGTGAAACAGGTTGTTCTCCACCTCCACCGCTGCTGTCTCCGTCAATTCCAGATTTATAAATTCCGGCGAGATACCGTACTGCTTCATATACCCCATCAGATGCTCCGCCAACTTCTCGTTGGCAATCTGAATACCTGACACATTTACCTCTATGTACTGTACCCCTAGCTTCCAGAGCTTATTTCCCGAAATCGCCTGACATACCTTTTCAAAAACGATATCTCCCAGCTTTTCAATTAACCCGCGCTCCTCCGCGATGGGAATAAATACATCCGGGGAAATATATCCGATAGTGGATTTATCCTTCAAGCGGACCAATGCCTCCGCAGAGGTAAAGCTCTTATTCCATGCGCTGTAAATAGGCTGGAAAAACACCTCAAAGCCGTCACTTAAAATTGCTTCCCGAACAACCGCTTCCACCTTATAATGATAATTCTTGTTCTCGATAAATTCCGGATCTGCAATTACGATACCCTCTATCTGCTGGTTGCGGCCCTTATGTCCCACATATTCCAACAGTTCGGCTACCTCACCTGCAGTCTCCGCATACTTCGGGCACTCTAAAACTGTCATGAAATATCCCAGTGCCGCCTTTGCACCACTGCTGTTTACGTAACTTAAACCGCCTGTTTCCTTAATGCATTGAGAGTTTTTCTGCAGTACCTGCATCATCTCCTCTTCGGATTTCAGAAAGACGCACAGCACGTTGCTGTCCGGGCGGTATATTCTGCCGTCAGATAAATCACGGAAGTATTTCTTTACGGATGACATCGCAAGGGAAAGCTCCTTAAACCGCGCAGAATTCCGCAGCAAATTAGAATCCGACAGTACCATGGCAAGTACATAAAAAGGCTTCTTACGTCTTTCGTAATCTGCCAACACCAAATCCAATGCATGCCTGCTGAACACATCATCCAGCTCCGCATCCATCATCTCTCTCGGGTTTTCAAAAGATATGTATACAAAAAGAACCATCAGCACAACTGCCATGGAAGACAGTAACAGCGTAGGACGAATAAACTGGAACAGGGCTACCGCCACCCAGCAGACAATACCGTAAAAAAGATTTTTTCGGGCCTTCGCCGAAAACTTATCATTTCGCTTTATAATGCACACAACCGCGGCAACCACGTAGATAAACACGGACGCATACACAGTCAGCGCCATAGGACCGTAGGAATATCTTCCGTCCTCCCCGATGTAATAGTGCAGCTGTCCGAATAAAACAACAATCATGGCTATTACCATCGGCAACAGGCGCACTCCCCACTCTGTACGTGAATACTGACTCTTTCTTCTGGACTTAATATCCACATAAAGATATAGGCACATCGCCATAATATCCAGAGAGCCGATAAACAGCTGATGGGACAGCCGCACCCATAAAACCGGAATCTCACCGTAATGCTTTAAAGTATAAAGCGTTGCAAATTCCGACAGGTTATTAAAAACTGCCAGCAATAAAAATCCCGTAAAAACCTTTGTGGACAAAAGCGGCATTCTGTCATTCTGAAAGAAACTGAACAAAATAGCCAACAGCACCGCCAGCGCTACTACCTGAACCCCAAATTCCATATATTTCGTACCTTTCCATCCTCTGTATATTTCCGTTCCAACACAGACTGATTCTACCTACAAGTATATCGGATTTTTTCCCCAAACGCAACAGGAACCGACAGTTTCCTGTTGGTTCCCGTATTTCCCGTCACATTAATAACCATGCCCTTTCCATAACCAGCAAACTTGCGGCCACAGGCACAAATTCACGTATAAAAATTTATTTTTCACACTATTCTCCTGCCACAAACAAGACACCTAAGGTTCCCGGTCCGCAGTGACTGGTTATAACACCGCCGGCTCTTGTAATCAGAATTTCTTCAAAATGATTCAACTCTGCCAGCTGCGCCTTTACCTGCTCTACTATCTCGTCATCACACCCGGAATGCGTAATAAACACCCGCTCCGGTCTTGCCTTCAAAAGAGCCGGTTTTAAATCCTCCACATACTCCCGGAGTACCTTGTCCATCTTTCCCCGGTATTTCTTTCCCGGATGCATCTTTCCATCCACCACACCGATATACGGATGAAGCTTTAGGGTTCCTCCTGCCAGTGCCGCAAGTCCGCTGCAACGGCCGCCTCTGTGCAGATACACAAGAGTATCTACCACAAAGCTGGCTCTTACCATGGACTTCATTTCTTCTATTTTAGACACAATTTCTTTTGCTGACATGCCTTGTCCGGCCAGAATTGCCGCCTCTACCACCTGTAAGCCGATACCTGTGGACAGGTTTGCGGAGTTAATCACAAATACATGCTCCTCCTGCTCCAGTTCCTCTACCGCCATACGCATGACATTGGCACAAGCGGACATCTCCTCAGAAATACAGAAACAAATCACATCCTCGCTGACTGCAAGCTGCTTTTCCAAAAAGGTCTTTGCTTCAAAAGGCGAAATAGCCGAAGTTTTCGGCGTTGTCTTATTCTTATCCGACCATGCATAAATATCCTCCGGCGTAATATCTACGCCGTCTGAATATTCCTCTTCCCCCAAATGAATATGGAGCGGAAACATGGCAATCTCATACTTTTCCCTAAGCTCTGCCGACAAATCACAGGTACTGTCTGCCAATATGGAAACCTTTTTCATTTCTTTTTCCTCCCATCTGTTCCACAAACCGTCTCTCCGGCGGCTCTGCCCGTTACCTGCGCTGTTTCTTTGCAATACTGCACTTGCTCCGATAACTGCACAGTCTTCCCCTCACATAATTTCACGGATGTAAACTATATTATCACACTATTCCTTGAAATCCAAGAGCAAACAATCAATTTCCAATACGCAGGCATCCTCTCACAGTCCTTGAAGCTTTCAAAAAGCACCCTCCCGCCCAAGGGCGAAAGGGTGCTTTCCATACTTCTATTGATCCTCACCAAACTCCGCAATATACGCTGCAATCAGCTTCTCGGGCCAGTCGGAAACGGGCTCCAATCTTCCGGTGAAGAAACGCAACGTCTTAGGCTCATGCACAAAACGCAAGCCGCCAATCATATCTCTATGGTCATACAGCCATTTTACTCTGTCGATGACATACTCTGTCTGGGACAAGGTAAATACACGACGGGGGAATGCCAGACGCACCATCTCTACAGATGCAATACGCTCACTTCCGTCAGGATTACGTTCCTCGGACAGGGTACCTCTCTCCATACCGCGGATACCGCCGCAGAGATACAGTGCCGCTACCAGAGAGCCTGCCGGATACTGCTCGGAAGGAATATGGCTTACCATTTCTCTTGCGTTAATATGTGCGCCGAGACCACCGCCGGGCGTTACCATAGGAACACCTGCTGCATCCAGTTCGTCCACACAGTGCTTGATAAACTGAGGCGCCTGAGAAATAATATCCAAATCCATGGTCTCATCAAAACCGATTATCATAGCTTCCATTTCCTTTACGGACATACCGCCGTAGGTTAAGAAGCCTTCAAACATGGTAATATAATCCTCCATCTCGTGGAACAGCTTCTCATCACGCACCAGAATACCGCCGCCGCGACCGAAACCGAACTTACGACCGGAGAAGTAAATCATATCAAACAAGTCCGCAATCATTCTGGTGATTTCGCGAATGGACTTATCCTTCATGGATTCTTCCCTTGTCTTGATGAAGTACAGGTTATCCTGCAACAGGGAAGCATCCAGCAGAGTCATGATACCGTACTGCTTTGCAAGCTCCGTAGCTTCCTTCATGTTCTCATAGGAAATAGGCTGTCCGCCGATTAAGTTGGTACCGGCCTCCAGTCTCATATAGGCAATATTCTCCGCACCTTCCTTTTCGATACATGCCTTTACCTTGTCCAAATCAATGTTTCCCTTAAAAGGCAAAGTACTCTTGGTAACCAGACCCTCATCCTTTACCAACTCCTCCACATGACCACCCAGACGGGTTACATGCGCCTTAGAGGTAGTAAAATGATAGTTCATGATAACACAGCTTCCGGGTTTTACGAAATGCTGCGCAATAATATGCTCACAGGCGCGACCCTGATGTGCGGGCAGAAGATACTTGATTCCGAAAATCTCCTCCAGCTTGTCTCTCATGCGATAAAAGGTTTCGCTTCCCGCATAAGCGTCATCCGCGCGCAACATCGCAGACTGCATATTATCACTCATGGCGTTGACACCGGAATCCGTCAGCATGTCCATGAAAATATCGCCGTTATGTAACAGAAATGTATTAAATCCCGCTTCCTGCATTTTTGCAAGTCTTTCCTTTGCAGGCAACAGATTCAATTTCTGTACAATTTTTACCTTGTGCATCTCCATGGGAATCGTCTTCCCACTGTAAAACTTTATCTCGGGCATTTTGCATTCCTCCACAAAAAGATTGTTTTTCTCATTCTCTTAGTATATAATAGCCTCATCAATTAAGAAAATAGATTGTTTAGATATAGGCAATCGATTTTATAGATGCTCCGGAAATTATTGATATCGGAAAGGCGGCGCAATTATTTATGGAAATCCGAAATCTGATTACCTTCGTACAAGTGGCGGAATTAAACAACTTTACTAAGGCTGCACGGCTTCTGGGGTACTCCCAGTCCACCGTCTCCTTTCAGATTAAACAGTTGGAAGAAGAACTTGACTGTCTCCTGTTTGAGCGCATCAACCACACTATCAGTCTGACTGCCAAAGGACGGGAACTGTTGGAATACGCCCAGAAAATCGGGCACCTTACAGAGGAATTCCGACAGAACTTTAAAAACCCTTCTCATCTTGCGGGGCATGTTCATATTGTTACTCCTGATTCTATCTGCGAAATGATGATGTCCCGGAATTATCCTGATTTTTACCGTCACTATCCTGATATCACCTTGAAGTTCTCTACTGCCGATACAGATGACATGTTTCGTATTCTGGATCACAACGAAGCTGATGTCATCTTCACCTTAGACAGCCACGTTTACCACAAAGACTATATCATCGCAAAGGAAGAACAGATTTCTACTCATTTTGTCACCAGTGCCACCTCCCCTCTGACAAAGAAAAGGAATTTGTCCGTAACGGATCTTTTGAACGAACCCTTTATATTGACTGAAAAAATGATTGGTTACCGACGCATTTTTGACGAAGAGCTCGCCAAACGCTCCCTTGAAATCGAGCCGGTGTTGGAAATCGGACGAACCGACCTGATTACAGCCTCTCTGGAAAACGGGGTGGGCATCTCCTTTTTGCCGGATTTTGTAACGCAAAAAAAAGTTGCGGAAGGTAAGCTGGCCTATCTGGACGTCACTGACTTTAAGGTTGACATCTGGAAGCAGCTGATTTACCACCGCAACAAATGGATTTCCAAGCATTTTGAAGCTTTTATCAATTATGTTATGAGGATGGAATTTGAACATTAATCCGAAAGAAGTCTCCTTGCACTCTCCTTTAAGGGTGCAGCATTCTCCATATGGGACAGAAAAGTTATAACCTGCCTCTTCTGCGGCAGTACATAGCACTTCTGTCCCCACTTCCCGTTGATACTGAAGCCCTCGCCGTATTTCCAGATAAAATAGCCGTAACCGCCTTCTCTGTTCATCTGTTGAACTGCAGTTGCCGCTTTCACATAGGCTTCCGATACCAGTTGTTTTCCCTTATAGTACCCGCCGTCACAAAGAAGCTGTCCGATTTTGCTAAGTTCATGCACCGTCAGTTCCATCCCGGTTGCACCGTAAAAGTACCCTTCCGGGCACCTTCCGCAGGGCGGGCTTGCAATCTCCAAGGGGTCAAACAGCTTCCGCTTCAAATATTGATACAGGTCTTCTCCCAAGGCACAGGATGCCGCCACTCCTGCCAGATATGCCGAAACGTTGCTGTAATTAAATTCTCTTTTCTCCGCTTCCGGCAAAGGATAATTTAACGCCTCCTCCAACCAGGTTGCGCCGCCCGGTCGAAAAGGATATCCCGCAACCGACATGGTCAACAGTCGCTCCACCGTAATGCTTTCGTAGGCTTTACGTTGCTCTGACAGCATTTTTCCAACCACTTCCTCCGGCAAATACCGTAAAACGCCTTTCTTTATATCCAGCTTCCCTTCATCTGCCGCCATTCCCACCGCAATGGATGTAATTGTCTTTGTAGCAGAATAAATCGGATGGCGGTTCTCCACGGTATCTCCGTAGCTATGTATCAGCCTACCGTCCTCATATACCTCTACGCCGAACACATTCCATTGATTTTCTTCAATGTCTCTTATAAATTGATCAAAATTCATGTTTGTTCTCCCTGTGTCTTCCCGTTAAGACCACACCCCTGCACTTCCTAACCTATATTTCATCCCTCGTCCAGATATAACGGATTAGTTCCACTCTGTCCTTCTCCACCGCAATCCCTTCCGCTTCCAGTCTCTTTTTCTGGCTCTCCAAGCCTCCAAAGGCATACTGTGCCGAAAGCATTCCTCTTGCATTCACTACCTTATAGCAGGGATATTTCTCTCCATCCGGGTTTGCATGCAAAATATTACCCACGGTTCTGGCCAGATTCTTATTCCCGAGTGCTTCCGCTATCTGTCCGTAAGTTACAACTTTCCCTCGCGGAATTCTTGTCAAATATGTGTATACCGCCTGCTTACTTATCTGCTTTTTCATACTACGTCCTCTGTCTTTTTTGATTTCTTTCAATGCATTGCTCTAGTCACCGTGTTCTATTTGCACCTCGCTACCGAAGCGTTTCAATCCTTGTGCTCCACACTACGTTCCATTTACTGCCCTTACCAAAACATTTCAATCCTTGTGCTCCGACGTTGCGTTCCTCCTACCGTACTTAGTTTATCATCTCACTCAAAATTTGTCAGCAGAACACCAAAAAGCAGCATCTATATTCCCCCATTTCCGCAAAACCCTCGTCCTCTTTCCGAGAACACCTCCCACTCCAGATAAAACATCACAGTGTCTACGCAAAAAACGGGCGACCGTCTCCGGTCGCCCAACTATACTTTCTTTATTCCGCTGTTACAGCCCTTTTTGCCTTGGTAGCCACATACTGCTCTACCATAATTCCGGCAACAACTACAATGCCGATGATATCCGTAATCGTACCGGGATGAATCAGGAGCAATCCTGCCAAAATCGCTGCAATTCGGAATACTATGTTCAGTTTCTTCATACAGTAGCCCTCAAGTCCCATAGACACACCGAACATACCGATAACAGAGGTTGCCACAATCTGAACCACTTCCCAAACGGTGGTATCAATCAACAGCATCGCAGGACTTAGTGCAAAAATGTAGGGAACAATGAACGCCGCGATTGCCAGCTTTGTAGCATTGATACCCGTCTTCATGGGATCGCCCTTTGCAATCGCCGCTCCCGCGTAAGCCGCAAGCGCAACGGGAGGTGTAATGTCCGCAACGATACCGAAGTAGAATACAAACATGTGAGCCGCCAATGCAGGGATTCCCATCTCAATCAGGATAGGCGCACAGGTGGTCGCCATAATAACGTAATTCGCAGTGGTAGGCACACCCATACCCAACACGATACAGGTCAGCATGGTAAGGAACAACGCCACAATCTTATAACCGCCGGAGGCACTTACGATTAAGGTAATCAGCTGATTACCGATACCGGTGGTTGTAATAACGCAAGCCACAATACCTGCAACCGCACAGGCTATACCTACTGTCAAAACATTCTTGGCTGCCGTCTCCAGTGCATCTACGAACTTTGTATAATTGATTCTTGTCTCCTTGCTGAACATACTCACCAGAATCGCAACACCGATTGCCACAATCGCCGCAAAGGTGATGGTCTTAGAGGAAAGCAGGCTCACCAGTACAACCAAGGGAATCAACAGATAACCTTTTCTCAGAACAAGCTTAAAGAAATTGGGAAGCTCCTCCTTGGGAATACCGCGAAGTCCTAACTTCTTTGCTTCAAAATGTACCATCAGGAAAATTCCCATAAAGTACAGCACCGCAGGCAAAATAGCTCTCAGCGCAATAGAGCTGTACCCATAACCGGAATACTCCACCATCAGGAATGCTGCCGCACCCATGATAGGGGGCATAATCTGACCACCGGTGGAAGCTGCTGCCTCAACCGCACCTGCGAATTCCTTGTTGTAGCCGAGACGCTTCATCATAGGAATGGTAATGGAACCGGAGCCTACGGTATTCGCAACGGAGGAACCGGATGCAACACCCTCCAAGGCACTTGCTACTACCGCTGCCTTAGCGGGACCGCCTGCGAAACGGCCGCAGATAGAGTTTGCAAACTGGATGAAAAAGTCCGCAATACCGGTTTTTTCCAAAAATGCACCGAATAACACAAACAAAACAATAAAGGTAGAACAAGCTCTGGTAGGAGTACCGATAACACCCTCCGTAGTAAAGAACAGATTATACACATTAATCCGTAGAGACTTCTGGGTAAATGCGTATGCAATAAACGCCAACGCAACGATTACAATAGGAATACCTACGGAACGGCGGCACGCCTCCAGTGTTACCAGGATACCAACAACACCAAGCACAATTTCAAATCCGCTCAGCTTAATACCTGCCGCAATGATACTGCGGCAGTTTGCCACAAAATAGAAGTACGCAAAGGCACCTAAAAGTCCCAGGATGATATCGTACCAGGGTATGTAATTTGTCTTATTGTTCCCCTTCTTAGTTGCGGGGTAAAGGGTAAAAATAAAGAACACTACGCAACCCACAAAGGATGCACGCTCAATACGTGTCTCCCAGTTTGCAAAAATGTTGATATAAACGCAATACAAGGTAAAAAGAGCCAACAGATATCTCAATATGGTCTTGGGAACACCCTCATAAAACCGGACATTGGATTCCCTGTCGTACTTCTTCATGATTTCTTCCACATCAGCGGCAATATTCTGACTTTCCGCTGCGGTATTCTCTTCCGCTGTCTGTAAAGCTTCTGCTTTGCTCAAAATGTCTCCTCCTTTTCTTTTCTGAATTTCTATCTGTATATAAACGATACACTGCTGTTTTGCCCACAAAGCTCACGCAGACTTATTTTCTGACTTTCAATTTCCAATACATGATCCGACACAGTTCCCACAACATAAATCAGATTGGGCATCTGCATATGAATATTACTGATTATCATTTCGCCGTTTTCACCGTAGCTGAGTGTCTGTTCTCCCTCTAATGTGGTCGCCACTCCCGCTCCGAACGCATAATAGAGACATTCTTCCAGATAAATTTTCCCGTCCTCAATCCGGTAAACCTCGGTCACCGGGCTTTTGTTTACGGAATGTACAAACATGACGGAAAAAGCGTCTCCCTCTTTCATGGAATATGCGGCATATATTTTACCGCTATCCAAATCCTTTAAAACCAGTTCATTTTTACTACTCTTGCTTATCCAAACAACAAGGCAAAGCATGACCGCTGCGATAACAATTATCGCTGCGGTCATTGCAAGCCTGAAATGCTTTTTTACTTCAGCACTCAATTTAATGCTCCAACCTCTTTGTAATACTTCTCAGCACCGGGATGGAAAGGAATGGAGATACCGGAAACTGCAGTTGCAGGGTCAATCTCCTCTCCCTTGGTGTGTGCTGCTGCGATGGCATCCTTATTGTCGAAGAGACCCTTTACGAATGCGTAGATGGTATCCTCGCTTACATCGTTACGTGCTACGATGGTTGCCATAACCGCAACGGTCTGAACATCCTCCTCTACACAGCCGTAGGTACCTGCGGGTACATTAACGGTTGCATAGAAGCCATACTTATCCTGCAAAATCTTTGCATGCTCATCATCTACGGAAAGCAGATTGAAATCATAGGTCATGGAAAGCTCGGTTACCGCATTGGTAGGAGTACCTGCAACCACGAATGCCGCATCAATGGTTCCGTTCTTTACACTGTCTGCGGAATCAGCGAAGTCCTGATTGGAAACGATAATATCATCAAAGGTAATTCCGTATGCTTCCAGAATCTGCTTTGCATTGAATTCAACACCGCTGCCTGCATCACCTACGGACACTCTCTTGCCCTTCAAATCCTCGATGGATGCGATGGAATCATTTGCAATAATCTGTACTACCTCAGGATAGCAGGAAATCACTGCGGAGAAATTCTCAACCTTCTGCTCGCCTGCGAACATATCGGTTGCAGTATAAGCGTAGTACATTACGTCGTTCTGTACGATTGCCATATCAACCTCTTCCAACTCCAGCAACTGGATGTTTGCCTTAGAAGCACCGGTAGACTGAACGGTAATATTCATCTTATCGCTCAACTTCTCATTCAAAACCTGCGCTACCACACCGCTGAATCCATAATAGGTACCGGAAGTTCCTCCCGTAGCCATGGTCATGGACTTTGCACTGCCGCCGCAGCCTGCCAGCGAACCGCATACCATGAACACAGCCATGATGCATGCTAAAATCTTACTCTTCTTCATTTTCATTTCCTCCCACATTGTTTTGTAAAATATGTATTTTTCGCGACACCATTTTACCACTTTACCACAAAAAAGTAAAGGCTTTTATAGAAACATTTTTTCCGCCATAAAACATGCCGTCATAAAGACTGCGGGGGAATTCCAGTATATGGTTATCTCATTTGTGGAGTAACTCTCAACATGGTCAATATAGCACTTCATGGGGGCTGTTCCCTTCGCTATCATCTTAATCGCAATCTCATCACAGGGAGCTTTAAACGGTCCTCCGCTTACCCAGCCCGGCATAGGATCATCAATTCCGTCACAGGCTGTAGGTCTGTTGTGAGGATTCTTATAGGCATGCTCGCCGTGACCCGTTACATAGCTGTAATCAAGTGCATTGGTTCCTAAAAGGTAATCCAGCTGGTAGCGGGCTGCCTGAAGATAGTTTTTCGCAATATCCCCCTCTGAGCACAAGGCCGCCAGAATAAACAGCATTCCCCTGTTACATACTACCATGTTGCTGCCCCATACATAATCCTCCGGTCTCATGGCAACCGGATATCCGGAGCGATCCTGCATTTTCATAAGAGTCTCTGCCGCTTCAAATACCGCATCAGACGCCTCTTTCCTAAGTTCTTCGGGGCATGAGCCGCTCTTATCTGTCATTATCGCCATAGAGCCCAGTGCCGACACATCCGTCCATCCGAAATCCTGCTTACTCACTTTACGGGAATACAGCTTTGCTGCTTCCGCATACTCTGCAGTATTTTCCGCATCCGTCCTCATCAGCTCGCAGGCTGCCCAAAATCTCTCATCCTCATCACACCCGTCACCATACTCACCGGTATTACTTCCCTGAGGATTTTCGAAACCTACATAGCCATTCTTCGTAAGCCACTCCCACGACTTCTTTGCCCGCTTTAGCGCGTCCTCTGCAAAATCGGGTCTGTACTTTCTGTAAACCCTCGATGCCAACGCCATCACAGCCGCAAAATCAGCAACAGCCATGGAGGATACCGGATAAATCAGGAAGATATCCTTATCCTCCTCAGGCATAACAAAGGGAGCATGGCAGAAAGCCGTCAACTTATGATATACACCGCCGTCCTCCGCCTGCATCTTTTTCAACCACAAAAGCTCATACATACATTCATTCAGAACATCCGGCATATCATTTCCGCTTTCGGGAATATTCAGGCTCTCACCGAAGCTTTCGGGAAACAGCTCATAAGCATAAAGAAGATGTCCAAGGGCTACTGCTGCCGCAGTAGAATATCTGCCGAAATCACCTGCATCATGCCAGCCTCCGGTCATATCAAAGGACTTCGGTGCTTCCGTTTTATTTATGTAATCCTCGAAAAAGATTGCCCGTTCCGTATGACATGCCTCATGGGTATATTTCCCTGCATATTTACTCTCCAATGCACAACCGCATCTCTGGAAATAAAACGCTTTCAGCATATCAAGATGAAGCTGTCCGTAAGGCTTATCGGATATTTCAAAAACATGTGAGCGTGTCTTATCACCGGTCTGTATGTAATATTTCCCCTCTTCCTCCAACCGGGAAAAATCAACTCTGCAAACCTTCTCTCCTGCTGCCTCATCAAAAACCGCGTCGCCGCTCTTCCCGCTTAATACGGTCTTTCCCGTACCTGCATTCACCACTTCAAATTCGCAAGGCTCCGTTACTACAGCAATTTTCTTTGCACTCTTGCAATACCCCACCTGATTGACATATATTCTCATGTTTCCTCCCATCCGCAGCTGCTGTTACTCGTTTACGCAGCTGCATTCCTATTATCAGTTACCTTTCTAATCTTGCTATATCCCACTTTCCGTCATACTCAAATGGTCTCATTCAATCTCCCCGTTGTCAATCCAATTTTGACAGAAAATGATAAAATCAAAAAAAGGTCCACCCCGCTTCCGAGGCAGACCCCTGTCACCCCATGCACCTACCATTCGGCAAGCGCATGTGACTCAATCCTTATGGAATTATCACGCAGCTTAGTAGATATACTCAATCCAGTCTTCTACCTCTCCGTTTTGTCCATCGTAACATGTTTCTTTTACCAAATTACCCGCTTCATCATATTCATACTCATACAAATAATTAAGTTTTGGTCCGTCCTCTGTGAGCATTTTGCTATAAATCTTCAGAGAAACTAAAACACCATTTTCATCATATTCAGAAAACTCCCTATTCTGCATCTCTACCTTCTCATACGTAGCATTTGTGTTTAAATCACACTGCGTAGTCGTGATAGTATTATCTGCCTCGGAATAGGTGTAACAATATTCACTTTTAGGTATCCACTCGTCATATCTATGAGCATATTCTACACGAAGTACCAATCTATCGTTTTCATCATATTCACATCTTTCGGTACAAGCTCCCTCAGAGGAAATACTTTCCTTCATGCGGCGTGCGCCGTTTTCATGGTATTCTTCTACCGTACTGAGTTTCTCCCCGCTATAGGATTCTTTTCTTTTCACGATTCCGTCTGCATAATACTCATACTTGTAGGAACGCCCTTCGCCTTCTTCGCCGTCTACCCATGTTCTCTGATTTATAAGGTTTCCATGTTCGTCATACTCATAACAGGTTTTGGTGCTTAACTCATCAGTCTCAAAATTTTCTTCCACCAATTTCCCGGATTCATCATATGCATAATCTATTACTCTCTTCATTCCGGAACTTTCGTACTCGTCTTTCGTTACATTGCCGTCCGCATTATACGTCAGTATCTCCGTCTCATAAAAATACGCTCCGTCTGAGGCATGAAATTCCTTTTTAGACAACTTACCATTGGTATCATAGGTATATTCCGTAATCTGCGGCTGTCCTTCCCAATTATATATGTCGATATATTCTTCCTTCGCAAGAAGTCCCATTTCATTATAGGTGTATGTATAGGTATCTGTCGCCGTACCCTCCTCATTATATGTTGTCTGCTTCTTTACCAGCTTACTGATATCAATGGGTTCCATTGTAGGCTCCGGGGTAGGTTCCGGAGTCGGTTCCGCCGTGGGCTCTGCGATAGGAGCTTCTGTTACTGCGGGAGCCGGTGTAGCCTTTGCAGGTGCCTCCGTTACCGCTGCAGCGCTTTCCCGCGACGAGTCCGATACCTGCTCTTCAGCAGAACCGCATGCTGCAAATGTTGTCAGCATGGAAATTACGGTCGCCAATACACATACTTTTTTTGCGTGTCTCAAAACTTTTCTCTTCATTGTATTCTCCTTTATCTACGGTTTTATAGTTTCCTGTTTTTCAGATAATTACATTCAGACCATACCTTCCCCTTTCTTTTATCAGCAATAAGCAGTGAATTGCTTGTGTTTGAACACCAAATCTATCATTTCAATTCTGCCAAAACAAAAACCTAAGGCTTTTCCGGTCTGTGTACCCAATGCTCAAATAAGTCCTCTTCCTCATAGATTTCATTGGTTTCATCATCTATATCATAAAATCTCCAAGTTTTAATGTAGTATTGAAACCAAGATTCCGTTTTAAAAAGCGAATTTACCATCCATAAACATTCAAAATCATGTTTATCAATATTCCTGGTATAAAATCTTGTAGCTCCTTTTTGAGAATATAAAGTTACATCTTCTTGAGCAAAAGTAGCATCAATACATTTATAGGCAGCATCTAAGTTAATAATCCCATCCTTTTCAATTCTTTCTTCATCCAATTCAATTACAAAAAATAACATTTTCTCCCCCTTCCTTTTATAGACTAAATCCGCATCCGAAAAGATATTCATCCTCCTCCGGGTATACCATTTTCCATATGTTTAAAGCGCCGTAATCTGTTATGAAAGAGTGCCCCTTTGTCTTCTTTCGGGTCTCACGCACAATATTTCCGATGTTATATTCGCCTCCCGCTGTATCCGTATAATAGGAGTTGTCCATAATACTTTCTGCAACATAAACCACTCTTACATTTTCCATTAGAAATAGAATCTCAAAGCTTTCTGACGTAATTACCGTGTGCGGAATATCGATGCAATGCCCCGGTATCATATAATCTCTGCAGCTAACAGATATCTTTACATTTTTTCTGTCACAATAGTTGAGAATCTTTCTCATAATTTCCATAAAGGAGTGATTACAGAAATCGAAAGTAATTTCTTTATCCAACGTCATTGTTTTTATCCTACTGCCTGTCTCCTTACCGGAAATATTTTCCGACGAACTTTCCACATATTGAGGCCGATCCACTACGGTCAGATAAAATCTCAAAACATCATTGCTTCTGTCGATTTCCATTTGGAGCGTTTCCATATAAGGATTTTTTCTTTCCGGCTCCACATCATTTTTGCATATCGTTATTTTCTCCGGCTGATTTTTACTTTTTAGGAAAGCAGCTATGTCTATTTCTCCGTTTTCTTTTTCAAAATCACCCAAAGGGCCGCAAAAAACCAAGGACTTTTTATTCGGAACCCAGAATCGTATTTTCCCCTCTTTAACCGCGCTCAGTTTCACTTCGTATATTGTATTCCTGTCATCCAATGCCCGGAAGGTTATCCAGTCATTTTCAACCACAAATACGCCATCTCTGAAATAAGCGTCCTGACCATACTCTTCAAAGCAATTTGATAATATACAAAACGGCCATCCCACTCCGTGCTTTATCTCAAATCTTCTATGCACTCCCTCACAAGAAAAATCGATTTCCAACATACTTCTCTCCTCCTTACGGTTTTTTATGTGTCTTCATACCATTTATTCCCGTAAGAAGGAAAACCCTCAAAAATTTAATCACCCAAAAAAGTTCTGTAAGCAGCACACTTACCAAGCTTCTTTTTTTCTTATTTTCCGTCTTGCTTTTCCGAAAGCAAGCGCCCACGTTTTCTCTTCTATTTATTTCTTATATATAAACACATCTGATTCTGCAATAATTGCAATTCCATTCTCAATTGCGTAATCATATGAAATATTTTCGTACAATAATTTCTGTGTTACATTTTTATAATCAGGCTCATAGAATCTGCTTCTGATTATCTCCTTAAGCATATCCGGAATAATATATTCCGGTTGCGCCGATGGATTATTCTTAGATTGCATTCTATCATCTCTGACCATATCAATTAATTTATCCAATTTTTCATTCAGTTCAACCTCTCGTAAAAGCTTGCAGATATCATATAAATGTCTTGAATCTCTGTCCTGCATATTCTGTATTTTATAATCGCATACGGCAAACACCTTATCCACGAAAGTTCTTTCTACAGATTGAACATTCATCATCACTTCTGCTGCTTCAAAGGGCACTGGCAGGATGATATTTCTGTCTAAACAAAACCTTCCTACAAAGCTACTTACAACATGCTTTTCAACAGGATATACTGACTGATAATAGCTTGTTTCAATAATAATCTCCAATGGAATTACCGAAAACAAAGAATCGTACTTAAACACATATTTGTTATAATCATACCGTGACTTTATCTCTTCCGGATTTGACAACACCAAACCCAAATTCTCGGCAATATCGATAATCAAATCTTTTGATTTCACACGCTCTGATTGCGTAGGTCTTCGATTCATCGACAAATCAATATCTTCCGAAAAACGATCTATCAGATTATACGCCTTAGAAAGTGAAGTTCCGCCTTTAAACACAAATGGTAATTCCGACTTTGCCAGTTCAAACAAGAACAATGACTGAATGGTATCTTTTTCAACCATTTGTTCACTTCTGACTATTTCTCTTGCTACCGTTTCAATAATTTCTTTCCATTCAGCTTGATACTCTTTATACCAATTCATTCATCAAACCTCCTTGATAAATATTTCGATATACTCTATCCGGAAATAGTGATAAATATTTTTTCACCTGCTCAAAATCGACTCCTACAGCAGAAATAAAATTCTTTATCTTCATTGTAAATTCATCACCACTAACTTCGCTGTATCTGTCAATCGTACTCATAAGGTCCAAAAATTGCAATGCACCTCTATTTTCCTTTGATATGTCTACAACCGGTTTGTAAACAATAATCTGTCTGCCATCCACATCTACTTTACGCTGTTTGGTAGATGCCTCATTAGAACATACCTCATAGCAGGACGGATTTTGCGTTGTAAAACCATACATATTCGCAAGTTGGATACCTGTAATATATCCGAATATCTCTCCATTCGCTTCCAGATACCTCTTTTGTATAAATTTATCAACCGAGATTTTTCCCTTAGTTCCCAATATAGTTTTGTAAGAACGATAATACACGCCATTGTATAACCGCTCTATTTTCCCTTCGTCTGTAAGTTTCTTCATCTCTTGCCTAACAGATTCTCTGGATTTGCCAGGAAGCTCTGCAAGAAAGATTGGTTCATCTTTTTGATAATTAGTAATGATATAATCATATAACATACAGGACCCTCCTTTCACAATTTCGAAATTTTTTATTTCATTTTTATTATACCTATTTTTTCTTTATTGTCAAAGAATTTTTCCGGCAAACATAGTATTGGAGGCATACGACTACTTACCCGACGCCCTCAGAATCTCTTCCAAGCACTATGTTCCTGACAGTTATTGTCAAAGTATCCGCATCTAAGTATCTCAAGACATAAAAACCCCTTAGAGCCTTTGGCTCTAAGGGGCATAAATACAAGATTTTTAGGCTATTTTTGCTTAACCCTACATTTCAGCGATAGCTGCCTGTGCTGCTGCCAGTCTTGCAATCGGCACACGGAAAGGAGAACAGGAAACGTAGTCCAGTCCGATCTTGTGGCAGAACTCTACGGAAGAAGGATCTCCGCCGTGCTCGCCGCAGATACCGATATGCAGGTTAGGATTCACGGGCTTGCCCAACTGGATGGTCATTTCCATCAGCTTGCCGACACCGGTCTGATCCAGCTTCGCAAAAGGATCGTTCTCGAAAATCTTGGTGTCATAGTAAGCATTCAGGAACTTACCTGCATCATCACGGGAGAAGCCGTAGGTCATCTGGGTCAGGTCGTTCGTACCGAAGCAGAAGAAATCAGCATCCTTAGCGATGATGTCAGCGGTCAGTGCTGCACGGGGAATTTCAATCATGGTACCTACTTCGTACTCCAGCTTGATTCCGGATGCTGCGATTTCAGCATCAGCAGTCTCAACAACTACCTTCTTTACAAACTTCAACTCCTTGATTTCACAAATCAGGGGAATCATAATTTCAGGCTTTACAGTCCACTCGGGATGTGCCTTCTGTACGGTGATTGCCGCACGGATAACTGCCTTGGTCTGCATCTTTGCAATTTCAGGATAGGTTACGGTCAGACGACATCCTCTGTGACCCATCATGGGGTTAAACTCATGCAGGGAAGCAATGATTTCCTTGATGGTCTTAACGGACTTATTCTGTGCCTTAGCCAGCTTCTCAATATCAGCCTCATCGGTAGGAACAAACTCGTGAAGAGGCGGATCCAGGAAACGGATGGTAACAGGGCATCCCTCCAGAGCTTCATACAGCTGCTCGAAGTCGCTCTGCTGATAAGGCAGAATCTTATCCAGTGCTGCCTCTCTCTCTTCTACGGTGTCGGAACAGATCATTTCACGGAATGCAGCGATTCTGT
Organism: Acetatifactor sp.; assembly: GCA_045546495.1. Taxonomy (GTDB): domain Bacteria; phylum Bacillota; class Clostridia; order Lachnospirales; family Lachnospiraceae; genus Acetatifactor. The sequence goes on from JAZQCX010000018.1 coordinate 23,759, forward strand.
CCTCCTCGAAGAACATGTGCTCGGTACGGCAAAGACCAATACCCTCTGCACCAAGCTCACGAGCCTTTCTTGCATCAGCGGGAGTATCCGCATTGGTACGAACTCTCAGCTTTCTGAACTTGTCAGCCCATGCCATAACACGACCGAACTCGCCTGCGATGGTAGCATCTACAGTCTTAATCTGTCCTTCATAGATATTACCGGTGGTACCGTCGATGGAGATAAAGTCTCCCTCGTGGAATTCCTTACCGCCTAAAGTAAACTTCTTGTTAGCCTCATCCATTGCAATGTCGCCACAGCCGGATACACAACAGGTACCCATACCGCGGGCAACTACTGCTGCATGAGAGGTCATACCGCCACGAACGGTCAGGATACCCTGAGCCACCTTCATACCGGTGATATCCTCGGGAGAGGTCTCCAGACGAACCAGAACAACCTTCTCGCCCTTTGCTGCCCAAGTTTCCGCATCCTCAGCAGTAAATACAACCTTACCGCAAGCCGCACCGGGAGATGCGCCAAGGCCCTTAACAAGAGGGGTTGCTGCCTTCAGTGCTGCGGCATCAAACT
>JAZQCX010000019.1:0-3004 GCA_045546495.1 Acetatifactor sp.
GGTTTCTGCTACCATAAAATCACAATTCTGGGACTGTCTGAACCGTTCGGTTGCAAATTCCCATGTTGCATAAAAATATGGTGAACTTGCAGGGAAGCGGCGGTAACGATGGCACGGATTTCCTGCTTGTTTGCCACACAAGCAAGGAGGAAAAATATGAAGTATGAACACAGAAAGCTGGAAGAACTGAACCTTCTGGACAACTTTTTGTTCGGGTCCATGGTAACTCACCCGGAGTATGGTGAAACATTCAGCAGAATGCTGCTGCAGGTGATTCTAAACCGCAAGCTGGGGAAGCTTACGGTAATCCCTCAAAGGGTCTATTACGGCAGCGATACGAACCTGCACGGAGCGCGACTGGATGTATATCTGGAAGAGGCGGATGAAGAGCAGGTGACGGTGTATGATGTGGAGCCGGAACTGAAAACGGGAGGGGATACGGTAAAATCCCTGCCGAAAAGGATGCGATTTTACCATGCCAAGATGGATAGCCACAGCCTGAAATCAGGGGAAGAATATGAAGCACTAAAAAATGTGATTGTTATCATGATAACCCCGTATGATCCGTTTGGACAGAACCGCATGCTGTATACCATCAAAAACAGCTGTGTAGAGGAACCTGATATGCCCTATGAGGACGGTATGAGAACATTGTTTTTGTACACAAGGGGAACGGTAGGGGTACCGTCAGAGGAAGTAAAACAGTTGTTGGCGTACATGGAGAAAAGTTCTTCAGAGAATGTGACAAATGCATTTTTGCAAAAGCTGCACGGTATTGTGGAGCATGTGAAGCATGACGAGGAGGTGTCGGTAGAGTATATGAGAAAGATGGCGGATGAGAGGATTTTACTGGCAGAAGGACGACGGATTGGAAGAGAGGAAGGAAGAGAGGAAGGAAGAGAAGAGGGTAGAGAGATAGGCTTGGCAGAGGGGCGAGCGGAAGGTGCACGAATTCTTGTGTTGGACAATATGGAGGAAAATGTGCTGAAGGAGCGTATTATAGATAAGCTTGTGAAGCGCTTCGGAATGTCAGATGAAGAGGCAGAGACCTGTTATGCGAATTGTGTGCAGGAGAAGTAAAAAGAGAGAAAAGAGATTTTTGATTGCTCTGTTGCTGCTGGTGGGGCTGATGTTGACGGCTTGCGGAGAGGGAGATAGTGAGCCTGCGGGAAGCCGCTTTGTGCAAGCGGGAGAAGTGCGTCCCTTGGAGAGCAGTGCAACATCGGAAGGTGTGCCGGGACAGGCTACGGAGATTCCGGCGTTGGAGCAGGCGGAGAAGAACGAAGCTGTACAGGAAAGCGGTATGTCGGGAAGTAATACACCGGAGCCGATAGACGAATCGAAGTTTATTAAGGAACCGTTTGAAGATGTTTTGGGCTATGACGGCGTAAAAATTTTAAATCAGTCTACGGTGCTGCCCTATGAAACTGCGTACTATTCCGAAGCGGACGGTGAGAAAGTGAGGATTGCCGTCAGTTGGGGCTTTCAGCAGGATGACTATGTGGTGGATGTGGACGGTGACGGAATGAATGAGCTTGTCTGCAACGTTGTTTACGGAGACGGCGCAGCTGATACTCTGATTTATCGCAGAGAAGGGGACAAGATACTGCGTGGCATGGCACTTGAACTGCTGGACGGAGAGTATGATAATGTAAGCTTTGCCAGTCAGAGGGCGAAATATCTGCCGGAGGAGAATGTGGTTGAGATATATTATTATCGACAGGCAGTAGATGAACAATTGAGTAAAAAGTATGAAATTGATTTTGAGAAAATCACCTATTGGGAGGAAGTGGACATTACTAATTTCCAATAGCGGAGCAGGAACACGGAATCGCTGTACGGCAGGGACGGCGTGACAAAGGCTTGTTGGGAAAGAACAGAGTAAAGAACAGATAAGAAGGATTAAGAAGAGGGAGCTCCTGGGCTGAAATGAAGGTTTCGGCGCAAGGAACTCCCTTTAGATTTTTATATGGTCACGGCTTAATTTACATACTTTTCCAGAGTTTTCCTGACTGCGCCAATGCCGCTTGAAAGCTCAGCAAAGTAGCTCTTTACGGTTTCTGCCATGCCAAGTGCAATAAGGTCAACCCCAAATACTTTTTCGTTGGACAGAAGTCTGTCCAGACCGCTTAAATCCTTAGGTGCATCGGAGAGCTTAAAGTCGGCAACATACGCACTTGCGGCATCCAGCAGGGGATCCGGGCTGGGGGTAAAAGTGTTTCCGGCGTCATCTATTGCCATCAGGTAACGAAGCCATCCTGCAAATACCAGCGGAATAAGCTTTAAATCAGCAGTGTTCAGAGCAGGACTTTTCTCGTACGCCTTGATGGTTTCGCCGAAACGGATAGCCAGTTTCTGGGAGGTATCCGTTGCGATACGCTGAGGGGTATCGGGCATAAATGGATTGGGAATGCGGACATTCACTACCTGATCGATAAATTCCTTAGGATCCAGAATGCCGGGATTTACAACAACGGGAAGTCCCTCTGCATAGCCGATGGTTTCCACCAGCTTTTTCAAAAGAGGATCCTTCATTTCATCGGAAATCAGGGTGAAGCCGAGGAGGCAACCGTAAATCGCCAGTGCTGTATGAAGGGGATTTAAGCAGGTGCAAACTTTCATCTTTTCCACTTTATCTACAGTCTCGCGGTCTGTAAAAATAATACCGCCTTTTTCCAATGCGGGTCTGCCGTTGGGGAAGCTGTCCTCTATTACCAGATACTCGCATTCCTCAGCATTTACAAAGGGCGCAATATAGGTGTTTTTTGCAGTGATGACGGGATCAAGTGCCTCCAGTCCGTCAGCTTCCAAAAGAGCCTTTACCTTGGCGTCCGGGCGGGGGGTGATTTTGTCAATCATGCTCCAGGGGAAGGAAACCTTGGAAGCATCGCGAACATATTCAGCAAACCCTTTATCTGCAAGTCCTTTTTCACACCATGCGTCGGCAAAGGCAAGAACTGCACCTTTCAGCTTGTCACCGTTGTGGGAGCAGTTGTCCATACTT
>JAZQCX010000020.1:0-5963 GCA_045546495.1 Acetatifactor sp.
ACGGCTCACCGCGGCACGCGACGAACGGCTCACCCGGCAAACACAGTGCGAACAACGTTCGCTGCTGTGTTTGCCGGGTGTCCGTTGCACTCACATGCCCGGGCACGCAAAAAGGGTGCAGCTCTTGCAAGCAAGGCTGCACCCTTTTGTGTGCCCGGCCGCGTTCGTCGCTTATACGCTCATTGTATCAAATCTTGGAACGCAGGGCAATTTGTTTTTGTGTATTTTGTCGTATCTTTTTCAATTATTCCATATTCAGCTTTCTGCTGGTTACAAAGTAGGATACCAGATACAAAACAACCGCCATAAACAGGCTCAGTCCCATCGCACTTAGAACTGAATTGTTCATGTAATTATTAAAGGCCGTTGTCTCGCTGGTCATCTCCACAAGAGCATTCATGGAGGTTGCACTCTGTACTGCACTGCTGACTACCATATTCAATATGGATATTACCACATAGCTTACAATTGCCATCAGTACTCTATGCTTGGTAAACAGCTGACCTATGGAAATCGCACCGAAAATGATTGTCATGGTACAGAACGGCGCCACAATGCCTACCACTATCAAAAGGACACCCCAGTATGCCAGATTAATTCCAAGTTCATCTCTCAGTACCGCCACAAACTCGTCTCCGTACAGTTCAAAAAACTCTGTAATATCGCTCCAGTGCACATCCGGCAGCACTGCGGAAAACAGCGACACCATCAGCACAACAACCGATATCAGAATACCGACGGTAATAAGTACATACCAGATACCGCTCACCAGAATCTTACTTACCAGAATCTTATTTTTCGATACAGGTAATGTATGGGTTAAGTAACCCTGATCCGTATACATGGTACGGTAAAAGCGTACTGCCATGTAAATAACTGTACCATAGGAAACGCCTACCAGCAAAAATGCATACATCATCAGCGTCACCATACTTAATAGGTCTAAAGTACTGAGTTCTCCGTAATACTCCTCTCCGGACAATTGCTGCCACATAGGAGTCTGAAATGCCAGCCAGCCGAAAAAGCTGATTACCGCCAGCGCCAAAATCATCAGGCAACCGATTTTATAGGTTCCTTTCCATTCGTGCTTTATCAATTTCCCTAACATGCGAACACCTCCCTGAAATATGCATCCACAGACTTTCCGTGCTGCTCTCTGATATTATCAACAGACGTATACAGTACAAGGTGTCCGTATCTCATGAAAATAACCTCATCCAACACCTGCTCAATATCCCCAATCAGATGCGTGGACAAAATTACGGTTGCATCAGGATTGTAGTTATTAATGATAGTACGGAGAATGTAATCTCTTGCCGCAGGGTCAACACCCGCAATGGGCTCATCCAGTATATAAAGGTCTGCGTTTCTGCTCATAACGAGAATCAACTGCACCTTTTCCTTATTACCCTTGGACAAAGTTTTCATCTTTGTGGAAGGATCAATATTCAGGCTCTGCAACATTTCCAGTGCTCTTTCCTTAGAAAAATCCGAATAAAAATCGCAGAAATAATCCAGTACCTGACTGATTTTCTGACCGCCGGACAGGTAGGTTCTGTCGGGAAGGTAAGCCACATGCGCCTTCGTTTCCACCCCTACATACTTTCCGTTAATCATGATGCTTCCTCTGGTAGGAGTAAGCAATCCGTTCATCATCTTAATCAGCGTAGTCTTTCCGCTTCCGTTCGGTCCCAAAAGGCCGATGATTTTTCCCTTGGGCAGCGTCAATGTCACATTGTTTACTGCCACATGTTTTGCATCATAGGCTTTCGTCAGCCCTACGATTTCAACCAATTCATTCATTGTTATTCCTCTCCCTCACATTTCTTTTGAAGCAGTTCGACCGCTTCGCGTCTTAGGTAGCCAAGCTCTTTCATCTTCGCGAAATAATTATCCACATGTTCCTCTGCAAGACTTGCTTTCAGATTCCGTATCAGTTCTGCATCCTCCGTAACCGTCCTGCCGTTAGTTCGCTGCGTTATAATCAGACCGTTTCTTTCCAGCTCGGCAAACGCTTTCTGCATCGTATTCGGATTTACCGCCGCTACTGCCGCAAGCTCCCTTACACTGGGCAGCTTTCCGCCGGGCTGGTAATACCCCGAAACAATCTGCATCTGAATCCGTTCCACCAACTGCGCATAAATCGGTCTGTCAGCATCCAGTTCCCACGCCATACTCTTCACCCTTTCTTTTATTTATTTTATTTTCTTTTTCCGTACTCATTTCCAGTACACCTATTATCAAACCAACTGCCAGTCCACCCAGGCCCATAAAACATCCTATCAAACCTTTGTGCCTCCTTCCAGCCCGTTCTGTGTTGCTGTATTAACTTTATAATACAATAATACATATCGGTGCTTGCTTTGTCAACACCTTTTTTCACAATTTTTCAAAAATCGCATATTTATACCACAAATAACTTTATGAGGCACTTCTATGTCAAAGAAAGAATTGTCCATACCTGAACTGCAAGTCGCTCAGGAAACGACTGCTCCATCCACCGAATATACCGGCACTTTAAAAATCGGAGTCATTTCCGCCATCGGTCTGATTCCCGTTGCAAACGCCACAGTTGTAATTTCCTACACGGGAGACCCGGATTCCCCCATCGAAACAATTACCACGGACAGCTCCGGACAAACTCCGGTTATCACGTTACCTTCCCCTTCCCTGTCCCTTTCTCTTGACCCGGAATCCGAACAGCAGCCCTACTCTGAATATAATATTTCCGTTACTGCAGAAGGCTATGAGCCTGTACTCGTTTCCGGCACGGAAATCTTTTCGGGACAGCTTGCCCTGCAGCCAATCCGCATGAATCCCCTTGCCACCCGGGAGGAGGAAAAAAATGTCATTATCATTCCGGCACACACTCTTTTCGGTGATTATCCGCCCAAAATACCGGAGGACGAAATCAAACCCATGGACGAAACCGGAGAAATTGTTTTAAGCCGTGTAGTCATTCCCGAGTACATCATCGTCCACGACGGTGTTCCCGGGGACAGAAATGCTCCCAATTACTGGGTCCGCTACAAAGACTACATCAAAAACGTTGCCTCCTGCGAAATCTACTCCACCTGGCCGGAAAGCACCATCTATGCCAACATACTGGCTATCCAATCCTTCACATTAAACCGAGTATACACGGAGTGGTACCGCTACCGCCTCTGATTCGATGTTGCACAAAAACAGCCCGCTACCTAAGTAGCGGGCTGCTCGTTTTGTTTCTTATAACAGGTCTTTTAAGCTTATTTCTTCTTCATCTGCTTCTTGAAGGTCTGAACACCCTCAACAACCAGAACGATTGCCAGAATAGCCATTGCTGCTGCGAACAGCATCTGGAACCAGTCACCCCATGCAGCGGTGCCTTCGGTCATACCTGCAACCAGTTTTACCTTACCGATTACGGTGATAATCAAGCTGGTCAGGGTTGCTGCAAGCATGAAAATCATAGGGATGAAGAACATCTTGTTGTTCTTACCTGCCTCACCAAGCCATGCAGCTACTGCCATCAGAGCGATACCTGCAAGCAGCTGGTTTGCAGCACCGAACAGACCCCAAATCTGAGACAGGCTCAGACCACCCAGGATACAGCCGATTACTACCATGAATACGGTAGAGAAAATAGGGTTAGCCAGAATCTTACGAACGCCGGTTGCATCCTTCCAGCTCTCCTCTCCCTTCTTCAGGAACAGCTCGGAGAACATGAAACGGCTCAAACGGGTACCGGTATCCAGAGAGGTCAATGCGAATACGGAAACTGCCAGAGTCAGCAGTGCGTAAATGGTTCCGTATACAGCAGAAGTCTCGGTACCGAACATGGTTGCAATACCGGATGCAAAAGCTGCGGGAGGAGTCATACCACCCTCAGAATACTTGCCCCAGATCATACCAACTGCAATCAGAGCAATAATACCCAGTGCAGACTCAATCAACATGGAACCATAACCGATAAACTTTGCATCCTTCTCGTTGGAAAGCTGCTTAGAGGTTGTACCGGTAGAAATCAGGCTGTGGAAACCGGAACATGCACCACACGCAACGGTGATGAACAGTGCGGGGAACATTCCGCCAATCTTGGTCTCCCAACCGGTAAATGCAGGAATGCTGAAGGTAGCGCTTCCGGTAAATGCGGAAACAAGAATACCGATAACTGCCAGTCCAATCATTGCATAAAGCAGGAAGCTGGACAGATAATCACGGGGCTGCAACAAAATCCACACGGGAACCAGAGATGCAATACTGATATATGCACCAATGAAGATAATCCATGCGGTACGGCTCATAGCGAAACCGAAGTTCAGACCGATTACGGTAATCAGAACGATACCGATAATACCTGCGATAGTTGCAGGAAGGGTCTTTACACCAAGCTTGTTAGTCGCATAGCCGTAGATAATTGCCAATACGATGAACAACAGGGAAATCATAGCGGTTGTCTGGTTTCCGGTAGGGTTAGCAACCACGCCGAACACACCTGCATCCGCAGCGGTCAGGAAAGTACCTGCTACTACGTTTACGAAGGATGCGATAACCAGGATCAACACGAGCAGTGCAAAGATAACGAACAACTTCTTTGCTCTCTCTCCCATGGAAGACTTAATGATCTCACCAACAGATTTTCCTTCATGACGAATGGATGCAAAAAGTGATCCGAAGTCCTGAAGTCCGCCAAAGAAAATACCACCGATGATACACCAAAGGAATACAGGCACCCAACCGAAAACGGCTGCCTGGATAGGTCCGTTGATAGGGCCTGCTCCGGCGATGGATGAGAAGTGATGTCCCATCAGAACCGCAGGGGGTGCAGCAACATAGTCAACACCGTCCTCCAATTCATACGCAGGAGTCTTTTTCTTAGGGTCGATACCCCACTGTTTTGCCAGCCAGGAACCATAGAAAATGTAACCCAGAACCAGCAGGATAATTGCAGCGAGAATGATTAAAATAGCAGTCATAACTCAATCTCCTATCTTATAAAATTTTATTAATTTATTTTTTCCAGGACTTTTTTCAGGGTGCGCCCCATTCGGTTAAAGGTCACCTTCCCTGTACTCATGTCCCGAACAATAACACGGTAATGGCTCCAGCCATGAAGCGTACGTTTATAGCTTTCATAGCGTATGCACTTTTTCAGATATGCAGCACCATCCGCATCTACCTGATCTGCCAGAATAATCAGCACCACATCGCTGTTGCGGTGGCCATCATGCGGCGTCACACGGCTCAGACCGCGGCTCCACGCAGCCTCATCCAGCATCTTCGCCTCGTCCAGTGTCAGATGTTCAGACACGCCAAAAAAGACGAATTCCTTACTTTCCGCTTCACTCAGCTTTACCTGTTTGATCAGGAAGAACTGCTCATCATGGGATGAGAACAGTGCTTCAGCTGCGAATGGCGGGTCTACACCTTCGTCTTTAATGTCATAATATCTTACGAATGATTTCAGCAGGCTCGGAAGAGCTTCTCTTGCTGTCATAAATAAAACTCCTGTCTGCAATCTGTAGATTGTTTTGTGTATACTTTATACACTACAAAGTAACACACTTATTCTAACGCTGCTGACAGAAAAAATCAATTAAATTTTACAGAAAATTTCAAATTTTTTTGACAAAAATTTAGCTTCCGTTAATGTTCTGATTGTCTGCTGCCTGTCATGGCTTTCCAATCTGGATGCCAGGCACTTTTTTCTCCAGTTCTTCCAGCATAATGACACCTGCACGGGCTCCCGGCAGCTGAATCATAGCCAGTTCCTTGTCTTCCGCGCCGCAGATGACCAGGTTTTCCACTTCCAGATTCCCCTTGCCGCAGCACATCTTCATGCCCACCAGCTGCACTCTGCGGAAGGCACGGGTAATGTCTGCATAAGGTACATAGCTCACCTTTCTCTTTACCTTAAAGAACAGACAGGTTTCGCCCAGGGTTACCGGACCGATTTCACGGCCTGCCTTGTATTCTGCCTCCAG
>JAZQCX010000021.1:0-35562 GCA_045546495.1 Acetatifactor sp.
GGTGCTGCGTGGCTGTTAATTCACCTAAGCTTCGGCAGTCTGGAAATGCCGGCGGAGGGTGCTGCGCAGGTGGAGCGTGCTACAAAGGGTGCCATCGGAAGTGCGCTGGGTACCGGGGCAGGTGTGCTGATTGCGCTTTTATTTATGCTGGGGATTTACGGCTTAAATAAGGGACTGATTTATCGGAGAATCCGAAGAGACAGGAATCAGCAGGTGGATTCTTACGGCTCGATTTTAAAGACAATTACATTCGTAGTAACGCCTTTCATTTTAAGTACCGCAATTTATAATCTGAGCGGTTCCGTGAACAATAGTATTTATACCAAGCTGGTTCCGGCGGTGACAAAGGCGGATTCCGTGGCAGTTTATTCCCGCTGGGGAATTTTCTCGGGTCAGCCCCAGACGATTTCCAATATTCCCATAGCCTTTGCGTCGGCTATGGCGGCTGCCATGCTTCCTACCGTGGCGCAGCTTATTGCCGCGAAAAAGGTATCGGAGGCGAAGGAAAAGATTCATGTTGCGGTAAAGACTACCATGCTGATATCCATTCCCTGTGCGGTGGGACTGTTTACGCTGGCAAGACCGGTAACGGGACTGTTATTTAAAAATACCCCGGAGGCAGAGGACCTGGCAACAGGGCTTTTGATGGCGTTATCCCTATCGGTTATTTTCTACGCATTATCGACCTTAAACAGTCAGATTTTGCAGGGGTTGGGAAAGATGAATGCGCCGATTATAAACGCGGGAATTGCTTTGGCGGCGCAGACAGTGGTGGCTGTTTTGCTGCTGCTTTATACAGATTTGGATTTGTATGGTATTGCCGTTGCCAATACCGTATACTCCGGCTTAATGTGCCTCTTGAACCAGTTATCCGTAAGAAAGGCAATCGGCTACCGGCAGGAGGTTGTAAAGACGTTTTTGGTGCCGCTTCTGGCATCTGCCTGCATGGGTGGAATTGCATGGGCGGTTTACGAGGTGCTGTTGCTTTTGACCTCTATGCCCACATTGTCCGTTATTCCTGCCATTATAGTGGCGGTTGCGGCTTACTTCGTGCTGCTGCTCCTGTTTAGAGGAGTGACGGAGACGGAGCTGCGAGCCTTCCCGAAAGGACATCTTCTGGTGAAGGCGGCAAGGAAATGCCGCCTGCTACGGTGAAGCGCTAAGTAAAGCCGTCTTGCTGTAAAGTGTTTTCCTGCGCCCGCAAGGGGCTTGGACAGACCGGAACATGCTCCCCACGACTTGTCCGCCCAGGGAGCACGCTATAATATTGGGTCAACAAATGTGGGATTTCTAATGTGCTTACTTTTGAATTTACGATAGTTCGAGATTTTTATGAGCTGGGACAAAAATAAGAGTCGTATTCGCAGTCGGACGGAAAAATGAGCGAAAGGGCATGCTCCTTTTTCCGCCTCCCGCGGACACGACTCAATTTTTGTTCAAGCGCATAAAAACACGAACCTTATTCCAAAGTTGCGCACATAAGAAATCCTCACATTTGCCTCCCGACAACATTACAGCGTACTCCCCGGGCGAACAGGTCGTGGGGAGTGCTCTCCGGTCTGCCTATGTCCTTTGCGGGCGCAGGAAAACAGGAAAAGAGAGCAAGACGGCTTTACTTAATGCCATTGCCTGCTACGGTGATGTTTATTCCTCTGCAAGTTGAAGCCCGGAGATGTCGCTGTCGATAGCCATGGAGAAGTTTGTATAGTAAACCACGAAGCCCGGTTTAGCTCCGGCGGGTTTTTTAACGTGCTTCTTCTGGACATAATCGATTTCAACCTTTTCCTGGTCCCGGCCCTTGGAATAATAGGCGGCCAGCTTAGCAGCCTCTTCGAAGGTACGGTCGGGAAGCTCCTCTGCATTACCCAGCTTCACGATAACGTGGGAGCCGGGTACTTTTTTTGCATGAAACCACCAATCGTTTCCGGTGGCAAATTTAAAGGTCAGTTCGTCGTTCTGGAAATTATTTTTTCCCACATACATATGGAATCCGTCGCTGCTGATATAGTGGAAAGGTTTGCTGGTGATTTTCTGCTTCTTTACACCGTATTTTCGACGGATGTAGCCGCTTTCCGTAAGCTCTTCCTTGATTTGGGCAAGGTCTTCCTCATGAAGCGCGATATCCAGCGCGTTGGATATGGATTCCAAGTGCTCAATTTCCACTTTGACTTCCTCGGTCAGCTGCGATAATGCTTCGTAGGTACGCTTCATTTTTCCGTACTTGTCAAAGTACTTTCGGGCATTTTCCGTAGCAGTCAGGGTAGGGTCGAGCGGTATGGTAACAGTCTCGTTGGTGTAATAATTCAGGGCTTCCAAGGCTTTCGCGCCGGGTGCGGCGCTGTAGCCGTAGGTATTCAGAAGTTCGCCGTAAATGCGATAGGTTTCCCGTTTTTCTGTATCCTTCATTTGGCGCAGCTGTAAATCATATTTTTTTACATTGCGCTCCAGAGCGGTCTGCACGATGCGGCGCAGGTCAGAGGATTTCTGACGGATGCGGGTCAGGGTATTTTTTTCTTTATAGTAGTTCTCCAACAATGAGGACATGGAATCATAGGAAACCGTGTGGTCATTGGGAGAAGACTGGTACATGGTCAAGGGCAGTGCGGCAAATTCCACAGGCTTTCCGGCGGTATATGCAATATTAGGGGAAAAGTTTTCTTCCCGGATAGCTGTGGTCATGTCTGAAAGGGCACTGTAAAGAGAATGGAAGTCGGTCTCTGACAGAGCAGCGGTAGGAAGCTCACCATCCAGACCCGCCCGGTAGCAAAGCTCTTGGGCAAGAATCGGGGAGATGCCGGTAAAACTGCCGTAAAGAGCCTTAAAAACAGGCTGAGGCTTTGCGGCAAGTATGTTCCGGAGGCTGTCGAAATCTGTTGTCAGGACATCTGCCTTATCTTGAGTTTGCGCCACAAAATAGGGTTTTCCGGGCAATACCTCCCGAACGGAGGACACCGCAGCGGAAACGCGCTTGATACTGTCGATAATCATATTTTCTTCGTTGCAGAAAATAATGTTACTGTGCTTACCCATGATTTCCACTACAAGAGTTTTCTGGCACAAATCCCCCATTTCGTCCAGGTGCTCTATTTGGATGTGTACGATTCTCTCCAGGCCGGGCTGAGAAATATCCGTAATTCGCCCGTTTTGCAGGTGCTTACGAAGCAGCATACAGAAATTAGGAGCGGTCATGGGGCTTGGCTTGTTGGAATCCGTCAGATAGATTAGAGGCAGGGACGCGGATGCGGAAATGGAGAGCCGCTTTTGACCTCCGGGCTGTTTTATGGTAAGAAGCAGTTCATCCTCTTCCGGCTGGGCAATCTTGTACAATCGTCCGCCGATAAGCTCCTTTTTCAGTTCTGAAACAACATTTGCTATGGTAACACCATCAAAGGCCATGGCAGTATCCTCGATTCTTTTAGATTGGCTCGATTATATCAAAAAAAACTATAAAAAGGAATAGAAAAAAGAGGTTGACAAATATTTTCCTCCATTGTATACTAATCAAGTCGGTTGCGACAGCGACTAAATATGGAATCTTAGCTCAGCTGGGAGAGCATCTGCCTTACAAGCAGAGGGTCATAGGTTCGAGCCCTATAGGTTCCATTATGGCGAGATAGCTCAGTTGGCTAGAGCACGCGGTTCATACCCGCGGTGTCGGGGGTTCAAATCCCTTTCTCGCTACTTACCCTTTGGAAAATTCCAAAGGGTATTTTTTTTGCTCAAAATCCTGGTGATTTTTGAGGGCTTTATCTTAGTGCGGAATGAAATATATGACCGTTCAATTAAATTGATTTAACGGAAAATATAAAAAGAGCAAGGGGAAACAATACATGGAAAAGATAAGGTGTATATGCAGAGAAGAAGAAAAGCTTAACCACACAACAGCAAAAGGAACAGAGACAGATTTAAGCTATGAAAAACTGTTACAGGAGTTTGCAGAATATATCAATAGAGGCAGAAAAACGAAGAGTCGAATAATCTATACCAAAGAAATAGCCGAAAGAATAAATACACTATATAAATTAGGCGTAAAGCCCGGAACAATTAACAGCTTATATCAAACTCATTTATATTATTGCGGAAAAACAGCTATAGTAATTGAAAATAAACATATATTTAGACCCCTGCTGGACTGGACATCTCAAGAGGAGTACGATGCTACAGTGTTAAGGGCAATAATAGACTGGTTAAGCTCTGATAACAATTTAGAGGGTTTAAATTTGCTGGAATTAACAACAAGTATATGTGAGCTTATTAAGAAGACGCATGGAGAATGGAGATGTGAAGTAACATATCAATATAAAGACTCTGAGATATATGGGAAGCAATATACTCCCATTATATTTTCTACTACTACATTATCAGATGATACGGGAGTTGTCTTAACGATACCTGTTCGTTATGAGGCATGTAAAAAGAAATATGTCTTAGATATAAGATTATCTTATATCGATACTCGATACTATGAAGAACATATGGAAATGAATGATTTTGAAATAGATACTAACAGAGAAGGATTCAAAGAATTTAGCACTAAGCTTACAGAGATATTAACAACATATGATAAAATAAAGCTGTAATAAGCATAGTAAAAGAGGGCTTAGGTATAGAATAGAAGAATATAGGAGGAATGAAGTTGAGGATAATATTTTTTGACAAAGTTATCGTTGAAGGAACGAAAGAAGAGTGTGAGAACGTTCGAAAAGGCTTAATAAAAACGCTTTGCAAACTGGATGATGAACTAAAGGATACTTATCCTATGAAAGCTACGGACACTTGGCAAACATATTTCGAATCTTTAAAAACCTTAAATCCTTTTGTGTATGAGACACTTTCGTATTTCAAAGGAATGGTAGGGGATTATTTTATTGAGTTTCAATTTCATCATATGGACTTGCAAGGGATTAGCATTCGAGTATATACTGACCTTGAAACAAAGAAAACAAAAGTGTATACCTTAGGGTTTATTTTCAATATAATCGTTTTGGAATTACGAAGGCAGACTATTTGGAAAATAGAAGAGTAGCGAAAGCGTGAAGAGGGAGCAAGAATGAAAGATTTCTTCGGGAAGTATAAAATGATAAAAACAGTAGCGCTAAGCCTGCTGTTATCTGTTTTACTTGCAGGCTGCGGCACGATTCCGGGAAAAGCGGATGGGGCAGTGCAAGCGCCGGGGACAGGGGGAAGCAGTGGGGATTCTCTGTCACAAAATGCAGGCGGTGCATCAGAGAATGCGGTAGAGAAAACGGAAGTTCACTACATTGATGTGGGCCAGGGAGATGCGACCCTGATTTGCGCGGACGGTCGGTATATGTTGGTTGATGCGGGAAGCGATGAGCAGAGTACAAAGCTGCAGATGTATCTGTGCAAGGAAGGAGTGGACAGGCTGGATTATCTGGTGCTGACCCACCCGGATTCCGACCACATCGGGGGCGCGGATGTGCTTCTGATGAAATATGACGTGGGAATGATTTTAACTACCGATTATAAAAAACAAGGCAGCAGCTCGGAAAAGCTGAATGAGGTGATGGAGGAGAAAGGATTAGTCTACACGATACCTGAGGTAGGGGAAACCTATACCTTGGGAAGCGCCGGTTTTACGATTCTGGCCCCCAATGCCTCCTATGAGGACGCGAACAACAGCAGTGTGGCGTTGCTTTTTGAGGACGGAGAGAACAGCTTCCTGTTCACAGGGGATTGCGAGACGCAGGCAGAGGCTGATATTTTAAAAAACGGATTGGATATTGACTGTGATGTCTATAAGCTGGGACACCATGGCAGCAGTGACGCGTCAACGCCTGAATTTCTGCGGGCGATTACCCCGGAAGTAGGGATTGTCAGTTGCGGAGAAAACGACTACGGACATCCCCATAAGGAACCCCTTGCGGCGTTACAGGCTATGGATGTAACCGTATACCGGACCGATACGGACGGCAGCATTGTAGCGGTTTCGGAGGAATCCGGTATCACATGGGAATTTGATAAAGAGGAACTTTCGACAGACAATTACATCATTGCAAACAGAAACAGTAAGGTGGTTCATCAGGGAACCTGTGACGGCTTACCTGCGGAGGGAAACCGGGTGATTTTCGGGACGGTCAGAGAGGCACAGGAAGCGGGCTTCACCAAGTTCTGCAACGGGTGTATGGAGAAAAAGAGATAACTGTGACTTTGCGAGGTAAATATGAAGGTAGAAGAATACGGTAAGGGAAATAAGAAAACAATAGTGATGCTTCACGGAGCACATTTTGTTCATTCTTTTGGCAGACAATATTCACTGGCTGAGGAGTATCATATCATTGTGCCGCATATAATGGGATTCGGCGATAATACGGATAGAATATTCCAAACGGATGACTGCATTAAGGAGCTGGCAGATTATATTAAAACGCTCAATCAGAAAGTGATGCTCGTCGGTTTTTCTCTCGGTGCACAACTTGCGTTCAGATTGGTATCGGAATACGAGGAATTATTTGAATCGGCCATTATTGTTAGTCCATGGCTGATAAAAGAGGAACCGTTTCTTTCAAAAATTGCAGAATTGAACGTAAAGCAGCTTAGGCAGCTGAAAAATAAGCTTATTTGCGGCTTTACCGGCGTGATGAACGGTTTGCCGCCGAAACGCTGCAAAGAATTTATTGCGCAGATGCAAAATGTAAAAGCGGAAACGGTTCGTAATATAGTGTATAACGGAATCACACTTGAGAGTGTTCCGCAGTTTCAAAAAGTAACGATTCCCGTGATTGCATTGGCGGGTGAAAAAGAGCAAGAGGAAATACGGGACGGCGTACGGCGACTGTCAGAGATAAATCCTACTTGCCGATATGAGGTTTGGGAGAAAGCGGGGCATAATATACCGCAATTCTTTGCGAAAAAATTTAATCGGTTGATTTGTTCGGTGGGTGAAGCAGAGAAATGACGCTTCGGTTGAATTTAGTTTGGCGGTTGTGTCATTGAGCGGGTTGCAGTACTTGACGGTCAGCATCGCTATACTGTAAAATAGGATAAAGGTATGTACATAACCGGAATCGGGTGCAGAGTATATTCAATGAAAATTACCATTGAGTGTGCTCTGCTTTTTTTAGGAAGCAGTTTGCGGGATATACGAGGAAAAACAGGAGGGGTAGACATGGGGAATTATGAATTGGCAAAAAAGGTAGAGGAGAATATCAATGCCGTTTTTGTGGGTAAGGAAGAGGTTGTGGAAAGCCTGCTGATTTGTCTGTTTGCAGGCGGGCATGTGCTCTTGGAGGATGTACCGGGAGTGGGAAAAACCACTCTTGCAAAGGCACTTGCAAAGAGCGTGGAGTGTAGTCTGGGAAGAATCCAGTTTACGCCGGATACGTTGCCGGGAGATGTAATCGGAGTATCCGTATACAACATGAAGACGGGAGAGTTTGAGTATAACGAAGGCGTCGTTATGAATCAGATTCTGCTGGCGGATGAAATTAACAGAACCTCGCCGAAGACCCAGGCCAGCCTTTTGGAGGCCATGGCGGAGGAGCAGATTACGGTGGATGGGAAGGTTTATCCCCTGCCGCAGCCGTTTATTGTAATTGCAACCCAGAATCCGGTGGAATTCTTGGGAACCTATCCGTTACCGGAGGCGCAGATGGATCGCTTTATGATGCGTCTTTCCATCGGCTACCCCGACAGGGAGCAGGAAATCAGGATGGCAAAACAGTTTTTGGAGGGCATTTCTCCCGATAAAGTGGAGCCGGTGTGCAAAGCGGAGGATATTATGGCAATCCGGGAAGAGGTTTCCAAGGTGAAGCTGACCGGACAGGTGTTAAGCTACATAGAAGACATCATCAGTCTTACCAGAAACGAAGAGCGGTTTCAGCTGGGTGCAAGTCCCCGTGCGTTGCTTGCGTTGGTGCGTGCCGCCCAGAGCAAGGCTTTTTTGCAGGGCAGGGATTTCGTGAAGCCGGATGATGTGAAGGCAGTGGCGACAAAGGTACTGTTACACAGACTGTCCCTTACCTCAGAAGCAAAAATCAGGAAGGAAAGTGCGGATAAAATTCTGTACAGTCTGGTTCTGAAAGGCAAGATTCCGGTAGCATAGTGTACCGGTGAGGCGGTTGAAAAACCATTTTCATACGAAAGGTTTTGACGGCAGTGCAAAGTATGCGGATGCCGAAAAGAGCATGGGGGTAGCATGAGAAAACGAAGGTGGATTTGGCTTGTTTTATGGTTGCTTTCGCTGGTGGGTATCAGCTTCTACGGCGGGGCAGCGAGCTATGGTCTTTTTTTCGCATTGACGCTGATTCCGGTAGTGTCCTTCCTGTATCTACTGTGTGTGTTTGCGCGCTTTAAGATTTACCAGGAGGTGGAATCAAGGGAGATGGTGTGCGGGCAGGCAATGCCCTACTACTTTATTCTGCGAAATGAGGATAAATTTGGCTTTGCAGGTGTAAATGTCAGGATGTTTCCCGATTTTTCTTATGTGGAGGATGTGGCAGAGGACATCGAGTACGAGCTGCTTCCGGGAGATGAATTCTTGTACAGGACGAAAATCGTCTGCCGCTATCGGGGCGAGTATGAGGTAGGCGTGCGGGAGGCAGTGGTAACGGATTTCTTCCGGATTTTCCGGTTTCGATATAAGGTGGTCGGAACCATCCGCGCCATTGTAAGACCAAAGTTGGTGGAATTAAACGAGATAACCGGACTGTCTGAGGTGACGGTGGATTTGCAGAAGGAATCCCTGATATCCAAGACGGAGCCGGATGTTGTGGTGCGGGATTATGTGCGGGGAGACAGCTTGAACCGCATTCATTGGAAGGCTACCGCAAGGGAGCAGAAGCTGAAGGTGAGAACGGATACCGGCGAGGAGAAGCAGGGTATCCGCATCCTGTTTGACACGAAGCGTTACAATGATAAGCCCAAGGATTATTTGCCCTTGGAGAGTAAAATACTGGAAATTCTTCTGGCATTGGGAATGTTCTTCGCGGAAAGAAACGTGACGGTGTCTGCCTATTATGCCCATAACGGCGTGCAGCGGTGTGATATTACCGGTATGCGCAGCTTTGAGGACTTTTATGCCCGTATGTCAGGGCTTTACTTTGAGGAGGAGAATGACCCGGAAGCGCTGTTTGGACAGCTCTACGAGCAGGGAGTATTGTCGGATACGAAGGTGGTGATTGGTGTATTTCACCGGTGGAATGACGCCATGATGCATTGGATGGAGCAGCTTTCGGTCTCAGGAGTGATTGTGCTTGTCTACTTGGTGACAGATGAGAACATGGATGAATATATGCGGCAGAATACGGCAAGAAAAAAAGTGATTGTCATTCCTACGGATGGCGAACTGGAAGGGGTGCTGTGATGGGAAAGAATGTGTATCGTTTCGCAGGCAGCCTTCTGGTTGCAGTGATTTGCCAGTGTGCCGTAACCCTTGCGATGGGTGGGAAAGAGATAACTGCATTACAGATCGTTCCGATGATTCTGGCTACCTTTCTTTTGGCACTTTGGTGCCAGCTGCATGTAAAGGGACGGGTGTTACTTGGCGGTACTGTGGCGATTGTGGTAGTGGTAACCCGCCAGGTGCTGGGAGATACCCAGCTGACCGAGCTTGCGGAGCTTTATGAGAAGAGCCTGCAGGCGGCAGCAATCGGTGTGGGTTGTTTTTTCTTGAATTTACTGCTGGAAAAGCTGTTTGCGGCAAAGGCGGCAGTGGCAGTGGGTCTTCTGATTTGGGTGCTGGCGGATCTGTTTACGGTGCGCCAGTTATTGCAGTTGGGAGTGGCGGCAATCATGTTGTATGTGGTAATTGTCTACATTGAATGGACGCAGCGCGGCTGGAAAAAGGAGAAGACAAATAAGCGTCATCCGTATGTGGTTTGGATTTTGCCCTTTTTGTTGGTTTATTTTGTGCTGATGATGGCGATGCCGGTGTCGGAAAAGCCCTATGACTGGCAGTTTGTGAAGAATGCTTATGCCGATTTAAAGGAGGCCTTTTTAAAGGCGAGCAGTACATGGTTTATCGGCGGGCGGGATGACTTCGACGGAGGTATCAGCGGTTTCTCGGAGGAAGGCAGGCTGTACGGCGGCTTCACAAAGGAGAGCAGAGAAGTGCTGACCGTTCAGGGACAGCAGAATATAAAAACGAATGTCTATCTGATTGGTAAAATATACGACACATTCCATGGCAGGCAATGGGAACAGACAAGTGAAAGTGAGTCCAAGGACAGGGTTCTGGATACATTGGAAACACTGTATGCCGCGAGGATGTACGATGAGGGCAGAGAAGAGCGTTATGTACAGATGTCAGGGGTGAATGTAAGATACCAGTATCTTGCTACAAAATATCTTTTTGCGCCCTTAAAGAGTCTTTGCGTAGAAGGAGATGACAGCGAGCATACGTCGGTGGGCGGTAATCTTGTGTTTGATAAAACCATGGGCTACGGAACCGGCTATTCCGCCAGCTTTGTACAGATTAACGTGGACCATCCGCTGTTTTACGAACTGCTGGATGCGCCGCTCGGAGAGGATGAGGCGGCCTTTGCGGAGGTCCAGGAAACCTTTAAGGATTTCCTGACGGAGCGGTATACCCTTGCGGATTTGCAGGCACATCGTGAAGAGATTGAGGCTGTGTACGGAAAGGAAGTTGAACCCTCCGAAGAGGTGCACCGTTGGTTGGATGAGGTGACTGCGGGGACGGACACGGACATAGAAAAGTTGAAGGCGATTGAAGCAAAGCTACAGGAGCTTACCTACAGTACGAATCCGGGTAAACTGCCGGAGTGGATTGATACGGAAGAGGAATTTCTGGATTATTTCCTGTTGGAAAGTAAGCAGGGTTTTTGCAGTTATTTTGCCACGGCGTTTGTACTTCTGGCGAGAGCGGAGGGCATTCCCGCCCGCTATGTGGAGGGCTTTTGTGTGCCTGTGGAGGGTCCCAGAAAAATGGTGGTCTACTCGGATGCTTCCCATGCATGGCCGGAGGTATACTGCGCGGGAAGCGGTTGGATTCCCTTTGAACCGACGCCTGGTTATGCGGAAATCCGCTATACTCCTTGGAAAATAAAGGATGCGGAGGAGGAAAACAAAAAAGTAGGACTGGGCAGTATGGAGGAGGACGAAACGGAGGAGTTCATTCCGGAGGTTATGCCTCAGAAGCCGATAGAAGAGGAGGAGCCCGAAAAAGAGGAGGATTCCGAGAATCTTTTAAAAATTCTTTTCTATACCGTCTCTTCGGTGGCTGTGGCAGGTGTCTTAGTCTTTGCTACGGATGCCTACCTCAAGAAGCGGCGCTACCGCAAATGGGATCTTAGGAAGCAATTTGTTGCAGAGGTAAACAAAAATCTGAAGATGCTTGCCTTCCTGGGATATGAACGGCGGGAGAATGAAACGCTGGAGGAACTTGGGGTGCGCGCATGGTCAATTATGTCGGCAGACGAAAGCCTGCAAAGACCGGCACTGCAGTTTTTAACTCTTTACGAGGAAGTGCTGTACGGCGCCCATCCGGTGGACGAAGGTATGAGAAGCACCGTATTAAAAGAACGGGAGTACCTTTTTGACATGTTGAAGAAATGGAAACGGCTGGCATATGTGTATTGTAAGATAAGCTACAGGTAGACTGAAAAATGGAATAAAGGCAATAAAAAAGGCTTTCCGCAATCTTAGGATTCGGGAAGCCTTTATTCTTTGAAAAATTCGTTATAATCGCAATCTAAAATATCGGTCAAAGCGGTCAGCATGCTGACACTCGGATTATTCATACCCAGCTCCACCTTACTGTAGGTGCCGGATGTGATTTCAACTCCGCGTAGTTGCAGCCGTGCCACAATGTCCTTATTTTTTAACCCTCGTTCAGTTCGCAAACGCCGGATATTTGAGCCGACTATGGGATTGGTTCTCTGATTAATTCGTTCCATATATTAAAGTGTAGCCAGAATTTGGAAAATTTGATTCCAAAATGGAAGCAGAAAGAAAATAGACATATGTTACAATCATATATAACCAAAAGAAATCATGGAAATGTAAAATGACGGGTGGAGAGCCCCGAATTTAGAAGTAAAAGACGGAAAGAAAAAAGGCGGAACAAAAAAGGCGGGACAGAAGAAGACGGAACAGTAAAGAGCAGGTAGGGAAAAGAGCGCAAAAAGCATGAAAAGAAGAGCGTAGAATCGGATGGCAGGGATAGGAAAATGGATGCGGAAAAGAAAAAAACAGAAATAATGCAGACATGCTTTGGACAGTGGGGCTTCGTAAATTGTTTCGGTATACAGGCTGTGAAAACGAAACAGAAAAAAAGCCGGGATGCGCAAGCTGTGTCGCGACGGGAAAAAATGCTTGATAAATGCAGGATGGTAATTGCGGAATATGAAAAAAGAATTGCCGCAGAAAAACGGCGGTAGTCCAGATGTGGAAAATATTTATGTTATTTTATCAAAGGGGACGGCGGAATGCAAGGCTTTTTGCGTGTCTCGCCCTTGACGCGTCCTAAAAATTATTCTATAATAAATCGAAGTGTGGGCATGGAGAAGTGGCGCTTACGGCATTGCCCGGATCGGAGAGCTGATGATTAAGAGTATGACAGGTTTCGGCAGGTGTGAGGTTGCCGAGAACAGCAGAAAGTTCACAGTGGAGATGAAGGCAGTGAACCATCGGTATCTGGATGTGAATATCAAGATGCCTAAGTCACTTATTTTCTTCGAGTCTGCCATCCGGAGTGAACTGAAGAATTATATTTCCCGCGGTAAGGTGGATATCTTTATTTCCTATGAGGATTTTTCGGAGAATACCTCAACGCTTCATTATAACAAGGAAGTGGCGCAGGAATATTTAACCTATCTTCGTCAGATGGCGGCTGATTTCGGTTTGGATGATGATATCCGTGTATCCACCCTTTCTAAGTACCCCGAGGTATTTACCGTAGAAGAAAACGGTATTGATGAGGAGGAACTTTGGAAAGAGCTGCGTAAGGCTGTGGAGGGTGCGGCGAAGATGTTCGTTGAAACCCGTATCACCGAAGGCGAGAATTTGAAGAACGACCTGATTGACAAGCTGGACGGTATGCTGAAGCTGGTGGATTTTATTGACGAGCGTTCTCCGCAGATTATTGCCGAGTACCGTAAGAAGCTGGAGGATAAGGTAAAGGATCTGCTGGGAGATACTATGGTAGATGAAAGCAGACTCCTGACAGAGATTACCATTTTCGCCGACAAGGTCTGTGTGGATGAGGAAATCGTCAGACTGCGCAGTCACATTGAGACAACGAAAAAGACCTTGATTGACGGCGGCTCCATCGGAAGAAAGCTGGATTTTATTGCGCAGGAAATGAATCGCGAGGCCAACACAATCCTTTCCAAGGCTAACGATTTGGAAATCTCCAACTGTGCGATTGAGCTTAAAACTGAAATTGAAAAGGTCAGAGAACAGATACAGAATGTTGAGTAGCGGGAGAAAGAGATGCTGATTCATATCGGATTCGGAAATATTGTGAATACCGCTAAAATAATTGCTATCGTAAGCCCTGAATCTGCGCCTATAAAGCGTCTTGTACAGAGTGCAAAGGAAAAGGGGCTTGCCATTGACGCAACCCAGGGCCGTAAGACAAAGGCTGTACTTGTAATGGATGGCAGTCAGGTGGTATTGTCCGCACTGTTGCCCGAGACCATCGCGGGACGAGTGCAGACAGGACGGGAGCAGGCCGGAGACGGACAGCCCGAAGACGAAGAATAAAGGTACTTATATAAAAGAGGAAGCGGAATGAAAGAAAGAGGATTATTGATTGTCATTTCCGGTTTTTCCGGTGCAGGTAAGGGTACTCTTGTAAAGGCACTCTTACAGAAATATGATGATTATGCCCTGTCGGTGTCCATGACTACGAGAGCACCGAGACCGGGGGAGCGGGACGGTATCGAATACTTTTTCTCGGACAGAGAAAAATTCGAGGAAACCATACGTCAGGACGGCCTGATAGAATATGCCGAGTACTGCGGTAATTACTACGGAACGCCTAGGGCGTATGTGGAAGAGCAGCTGGCTGCCGGGAAAAATGTGATTCTGGAAATAGAAATTCAGGGAGCATTAAAAATTAAAGAAAAGTTTCCTGAAAGCCTGTTAATCTTTTTAACACCGCCCTGCGCGCAGGAGTTAAAGCGCAGGCTGGAGGGAAGAGGTACGGAGACGCCGGAGGTAATTGCAAAACGTCTTGCCCGCGCGGTGGAGGAATCCGAGGGCGTTGAGGCTTATGACTACATTGTGATAAATGACAGGCTGGAGGAGTGCGTTGAGGAGGTTCACAGACTGGTGAAGCTTGCTCACAGAGCCCCTGTACGCTGTCAGACTTTTATAAAAGAAATCAGAGAGGAACTGAAAGGTTTCAAGGAAGGAGCAAAATAATGTTACATCCATCTTATTCAGACTTAATGAAGGTAGTAAACAGTGAGGTAGAGCACGGTGAGGCACCTGTAGTAAACAGCCGCTATTCCATCGTTATGGCGACCTCCAAGAGAGCGAGACAGATTATTTCCGGTGAGGAAGCGCTGGTAAAGGATACGGATAAGAAGCCGTTGTCTGTTGCCATTGATGAACTGAATCAGGGAAAGATTAAGATTCTCGGTGATGAAGAGTAGATAGGAACTTACGGTGGCTGGTAGTATACCAGCTACTTTAAGTTGTAAGGAAAGGTAGTTTAAAACAGATTTATGAAGATAATGCTGGTATCACTGGGCTGTGACAAGAATCTCGTGGATACGGAGATGATGCTTGGGATGCTCAGGGAGAAGGGATACGAATTTACGGACGATGAATCGGAAGCGGAAATAGCAGTGGTAAACACTTGCTGTTTTATTGGTGATGCAAAAGAGGAAAGTATCAATACTTTACTTGAATTGGCAGAGCTGAAAAAGAGCGGGCGGTTAAAGGCGTTGGTGGCAACAGGGTGCCTTGCGGAGCGTTACCGGGAGGAGATTCAACAGGAGATTCCCGAGGTAGACGCGATTTTGGGTACTATGGCGATTGATGAGATTGTGACGGCAGTGGAAGAGGTTCTTTCCGGCAAGGCAAAAAATCATTACCGTGATTTGAATTGTACACCGGTTACATACGCTGACCGTGTGCTGACTACGGGAGGACATTTTGCTTATCTGAAAATTGCGGAGGGCTGTAACAAACGCTGCACTTACTGCATTATTCCGAAGGTGCGCGGCAACTACAGAAGCATTCCCATGGAAGAACTGTTGTTACAGGCGAATAAGCTCGTGAAAAACGGTGTAAAGGAGTTGATTCTGGTAGCGCAGGAGACTACCCTTTACGGTGTGGACTTATACGGAAAGAAGAGCCTTCCGCAACTTTTGCGCAAGCTGGCAGAGATAGAAGAATTGAAATGGATTCGGATTTTGTATTGTTATCCGGAGGAAATTACGGAAGAATTGATAGAAACCATTGCAACGGAGCCGAAGGTGTGTCATTATCTGGATATACCCATTCAGCATGCATCGGATAACGTACTCCGGCGTATGGGAAGGCGGACCAATGAGGAGGAGCTGCGGCTTTGGATTGAAAAGCTGCGGGAACGGATTCCCGACATCTGCCTGCGAACCACCTTAATCAGCGGATTCCCCGGGGAAACGCAGGAGGACTACGAGGAACTGTACCGTTTTGTAAATGAAATGGAGTTTGACCGACTGGGAGTATTTCCCTATTCTCAGGAGGAAGATACCGTGGCTGCGGATATGCCGGAACAGATTGCGGAGGAGGTCAAGGAGGCACGCCGTGATGAGCTGATGGAGCTGCAGCAGGCCATAGCCTTTGAGAAAGCAGAAAATATGGTCGGAAAGGTGCTGGAGGTTATGGTGGAAGGCAAGGTGGCTGACGAGGATGTATATGTCACCAGAACCTACAGGGATGCACCGAACGTTGACGGCTATCTGTTTTTGCACACAACGGCAACGCTGATGACGGGTGATTTTGTGAGAGTACTTGTTACGGACTCAAACGAATATGATTTAGTAGGGGAATTGGAATCCTAATAGTGCCTGTGATTCAAAGCGCGCAGGCGCCGGAAAGGAAAGGTGAGATAATGGCAAAAATGAATTTACCCAATAAATTAACAATATTACGTATGATTATGATAGTGCCGTTTATTATCATTCTGCTGGGTGGGGAAAAGGGATGGTTTGGAGCAAACCGCCTGATTTCCGACTTTACTGCGATGATAATTTTTATTGTGGCAAGCTTAACGGATTTGGTTGACGGTAAAATTGCAAGAAAGCGTAATCTGGTGACCAATTTCGGTAAATTTATGGACCCCCTGGCTGATAAGCTGCTTGTATGCGCGGCGTTGATTGCACTGGTGGAAATGAAGCGAATTCCTTCCTGGGTTGTAATTGTGATTATCAGTCGTGAGTTTATCATCAGCGGATTCCGTTTGATTGCCTCCGATAATAATGTGGTGATTGCGGCAAGCTATTGGGGCAAATTTAAAACTACCTTCCAGATGATTATGGTATGTCTGATGATTGCGAATTTGGGCGTACTGTTCCCCTGGATACAGGTTATAACGGATGTAATTATGTGGATTGCGTTGGCGTTGACCATCATTTCACTGGTGGATTATCTGGTGAAGAACAAGGATGTTATGAAAGAGCAGAAATAATGACGGTTGAACTGATTTGCGTTGGAACAGAGCTCTTGCTCGGAAATATTGTAAATACGAATGCCGCGTATCTGTCAAAGCAGTGCGCGGCACTGGGTTTTTCATGCTTTTTTCAGACTGTTGTGGGAGACAATGAGGAGCGGCTGGCCGGCGTGATAAAGACAGCGGCGGAACGCTCGGATATCGTAATTTTATGCGGTGGTCTGGGGCCTACGGAGGATGATTTGACAAAGGAGGTTGCGGCAAAGGTTTGCGGAAAGCAGCTTCTGTTTCATGAACCCAGCTGGGCGATGATTGAGACGTATTTTGCCAGGAGAGGCATGGTGCCTGTTGAAAGTAACCGGAAGCAGGCAATGCTGCCGGAGGGCTGTATTGTAATGGAAAACCATAACGGAACGGCACCCGGCGTGATTATGGAAACGGAGGATGCCCGCCTTTTGTTGTTTCCCGGACCTCCCGGAGAGCTTCAGCCCATGTTTGAGGAAAGCGCAAAACCCTATCTGGAAGGGCTTACGGAGCAGGTGATTTGTTCCCGGACAGTGAAGCTTGCCGGCATCGGTGAGAGTGCGGCGGAAAGCATGATTCTGGACATGATTGATGCCCAGACTAACCCTACTCTGGCAACCTATGCCAAGACCGGAGAGGTGCATATCCGTGTTACGGCAGCTGCGGCAGACAGGGAGCAGGCGGAGAAGCTGATTTCTCCCGTGGAAAAGGAGCTTTTGTGCAGATTCGGGAATGCTGTATACAGCACCCGGGATGAGGTGACTTTAGAAAAAGCAGTGATTGACCTACTGCGTGAGAAGCATCTTACCGTTACCTGCGCGGAGTCTTGTACCGGGGGTCTGTTGTCAGCAAGACTGATTAATGTGCCCGGCGCGTCAGAGGTTTATCGGGCGGGCTTTGTGACTTATGCAGAGGAAGCAAAGATGCAGTTTCTCGATGTAAAAGGGGAAACTTTAAAAAAATATACTGCAGTCAGTGAACAGACGGCCAAAGAAATGGCGGAGGGGGCGGCTAAGGCAGCCGGAACCGACGCGGCGCTGGCGGTAACGGGAATTGCGGGGCCGGACGGCGGGACAAAGGAACAGCCCGTGGGACTCGTTTACATTGCATGTAAGGTTGCAGAAAAAGTAACCGTGAAAGAATATCGTTTTTCCGGTAACCGGATGAAAATCAGGGAGTCGGCTGTCGCGGCAGCTCTTGTTCTGGCTAGGGAATGTCTGACTTCGGAATGACGGATTTCATCAGTGGTTCATAATTGCAATGGCGGAAAAGCATCCTGCCTTAGGCGGGATGCTTTTTTTGATAGATTTGGTTTTGCAGGTGTAATCCGGATGTGAGTTGGATTTTGGCTTGCGCAACCCCAAATACTGTGGTACACTTTTCATGTCTGATACTTCTATAAATCACACAATAAATCTTGTGTTCCGGCAGTTCGCCACAGGTTTCAGTACGAAAAAATTGAAAAATGGAGGTGAGGTGCCTTTGAGGGTGTTTTTTGGTACACAAAAAATGTTATAGTTCCTTTGAAATAATAATTGACAAAAACGAACAAATGTTTTATTCTGAATACAGGCAGAACATTTGTTCCTGATGAAAAGGAGATTCCACATGGAAAGAGATGAAAGACTGAAAGCATTGGACGCGGCTATAAGCCAGATTGAAAAGCAGTACGGAAAGGGTGCAGTGATGAAGCTGGGTGATCCTTCCGCACAGATGAATGTTGAGACGATTCCCACCGGTTCGTTAAGCCTTGATATCGCGCTTGGATTAGGCGGTATCCCTAAGGGAAGAATTGTGGAGATATACGGACCGGAGTCCAGTGGTAAGACAACGGTTACCTTACATATGATTGCAGAGGTGCAGAAGCGTGGCGGTATTGCCGGCTTTATTGATGCAGAGCATGCCCTTGACCCGGTATACGCAAAGAATATCGGTGTGGATATTGATAACTTGTACATTTCCCAGCCTGATAACGGCGAGCAGGCTTTGGAGATTACGGAAACCATGGTACGTTCCGGCGCTATTGATATTGTGGTGGTAGACTCCGTTGCGGCACTTGTTCCTAAGGCGGAAATTGATGGCGATATGGGGGATTCTCATGTGGGCTTACAGGCGAGACTGATGTCCCAGGCACTCCGTAAGCTTACGGCAGTTATCAGTAAGTCTAACTGTACGGTAGTATTTATTAACCAGCTTCGTGAGAAGGTAGGTATCATGTTCGGCAATCCCGAGACGACTACGGGCGGTCGTGCACTGAAATTTTATTCCTCCGTAAGACTGGATGTACGCCGTATTGAATCCTTGAAGCAGGGCGGTGAGGTAATCGGAAACCGTACCCGTGTTAAGGTTGTAAAGAATAAGATTGCGCCGCCCTTTAAGGAGGCTGAGTTTGATATTATGTTCGGCGAGGGTATTTCCAGAGAAGGTGATATTCTTGATCTGGCGGCGGATTTGGGTATTATCGTGAAGTCCGGTGCATGGTACGCATATGAGGGCAACAAAATCGGTCAGGGTCGCGAGAATGCAAAGCAATATCTGCGTGATAATCAGGAGGTGTGCGAACTTATATGCCAAAAGGTTCGTGAACATTATGGGTTCGCAGACGCGAAAGCTGAGGCGAGTGAAGAGAAATGAGAGTAACCGGGATAGAAGAAGTGTCGAAATCCCGCAGCAAGGTATTTATCGATGAGGAATTCGCCTTTGTCTTGTACAAAGGCGAATTGCGTTTATACCATATAAAGGTGGGGGAGGAACTGCAAAGCGGGGACTATAAGACAATTATGGAGGAGATTCTGCCGAAAAGGGCGAAACTTCGGGCGATGAATCTTTTAAAAAGCCGCTCGTATACAACAAAACAGCTTGGAGATAAGCTGAAGCAGGGCGGCTATCCACAGCAGGTAATGCAGGAAGCGTTAGATTATGTTGCTTCTTTTCATTATACGGATGATTTGCAGTATGCAACGGATTATATATCAACCTATGAGGATAGAAAGAGCCGGCTGAAAATCGAGCAGGATTTGCAGAAGAAGGGAATTTCAAAGGAAATCATGGCGAAGGCCTGGAGCGCATGGGAGGAGCAGGGCGGCCGTCAGGATGAAGCAGAGATGATTCGCGATTTATTGCGTAAGAAGCGTTATAACCCGGAGACTGCGGACAGGAAGGAATTACAGCGCCTGTACGGGTTTCTTTTACGAAAAGGCTTTTCTGCGGAGCAGGTGCGGAAGGTACTGCGGGAATTGGAAGATATTGAGACTTATGCTTGACATTATACAAAATACAGTATAAAATTTAACTGTTGTAAATTGCTTGTCAGATGGTGTTTCGACACCATATGGTTAAATGTACAATGAAAATTTCATAAGGAGGTGTTCCTGTAAATGCCGACATACGCATGGGTCATTGTTCTTGTAGTAGCCGTAGTTGTGGCAGCACTGGTAACTGCTCTGGTAGTGTCTAATTATCAGAAGAAATCAGCTGCATCCACTATCGGAAACGCAGAGAACAAGGCAAGAGAGATCATTGATGATGCTCTGAAGACTGCAGAGGCCAAAAAGCGTGAGTCCATGCTCGAAATCAAGGAAGAGTCCATTCGTACCAAGAATGAACTTGACAAGGAGATTAAAGAGCGTAGAGCGGAAGCGCAGCGCTATGAGCGCAGGGTTCAGCAGAAGGAAGAGAACATCGACAAGAAGGCAGACGCGATTGAAAAGCGCGAAGCAAGTCTCGCAGCGAAGGAAGAGTCCCTTGTTAAGATGAAGGAAGAAGTGTCCAAGCTGAACGAGCAGCGAGTACAGGAACTGGAAAGAATTTCAGGATTGACCTCTGAACAGGCAAAAGATTACTTATTGAAAATTGTTGAAGATGAAGTCAAGCATGAAACGGCCGTGATGATCAAGGAAATGGAGAGTCGGGCCAAAGAAGAAGCAGACAAAAAGGCGAAGGAGTACGTTGTATCAGCAATTCAGAGATGCGCAGCAGACCATGTCTCTGAAACAACTATTTCCGTCGTACAGCTTCCTAGCGATGAAATGAAAGGTAGAATCATCGGTCGTGAGGGACGTAATATTCGTACTCTCGAGACCATGACAGGTGTTGATTTAATTATTGATGATACACCGGAGGCAGTTATTCTGTCGGGCTTTGATCCTATTCGTCGTGAGGTTGCAAGAATTGCGTTGGAGAAGCTGATTGTAGATGGCCGAATCCATCCTGCCAGAATCGAAGAGATGGTAGAGAAGGCGCAAAAAGAAGTAGAAATCATGATGAAGGAAGAGGGTGAATCCGCTACACTGGAGGTTGGTGTACATGGTATTCATCCCGAACTCATTAAACTGCTGGGTAAGATGAAGTTCAGAACCAGTTATGGTCAGAACGCATTGAAGCATTCCATCGAGGTGGCGCAGTTGTCAGGACTGCTGGCTGCTGAAATGGGGTTGGATGTAAGACTGGCGAAGCGTGCAGGTTTACTGCATGATATCGGTAAGTCCATCGACCATGAGATGGAAGGCTCACATATCCAGTTGGGTGTTGAACTTTGTAGAAAGTACAAAGAAAACGCAGTGGTAATCAACGCTGTTGAATCTCACCACGGTGATACGGAACCTACTTCCCTGATCGCATGTATTGTACAAGCTGCTGATACAATATCTGCTGCAAGACCGGGAGCAAGAAGGGAAACGCTGGAAACCTACACAAGCAGGTTAAAGCAATTAGAAGAAATAACAAACAATTTCAAAGGTGTGGATAAATCTTTTGCTATTCAGGCAGGTCGTGAAGTTCGTGTAATGGTAGTGCCGGAGCAGATTACAGATGCCGATATGGTATTGATGGCTCGTGATATTTCCAAAAAGATTGAAGCTGAAATGGAATATCCCGGACAGATTAAGGTAAACGTAATCCGTGAAAGCCGCGTAATTGACTACGCGAAGTAAACCGTTGCAACAGTTTCGGACTTGAACATGTAACAGAATGAGAGAAGTCGTCGTACCGAAAGGTATGGCGACTTTTTTTTAATTTCCTCTTGTGAAATTTGCCAATATATAGTATCATAAGGCAAGTGTATGATTGTATACGATTATCCAATGGCATTTGAGGAGGCATTATGAAAGCGTATCAGGAGATGAGTAAAGAAGAATTGTTGGCGCTGAGAGAGCAGCTTAACAAGGAATTTGAGGATGCTAAGGGTAAGGGGCTGCAGCTGGATATGTCCCGCGGAAAGCCCGGAGTATCTCAGCTGGAATTGAGCGAGGATATTTTTGACGCCCTGAATTCAAGAAGTAACATGAAGAACTCCGAGGGTACGGATATTCGTAATTACGGTGTAGTAGACGGTCTTGCAGAGGCAAAGAGCCTGATGGCGGATATTATGGGTGTATCTGCGGAGCAGGTGATTGTTTGCGGTAACGCCAGCCTGCCCATTATGTATGATACAGTTTCCCGCTCCATGACCCACGGTGTGATGGGTGCTACTCCCTGGTGTAAGTTGGAAAAGGTGAAATTTCTTTGCCCTGCACCCGGATATGACAGGCATTTTGCTATCACCCAGCACTTTGGAATTGAAATGATTACCGTTCCCATGACCCCGCAGGGACCGGATATGGATATGGTGGAAAAGCTTGTTTCCGAGGATGAGAGCATTAAGGGAATCTGGTGTGTGCCCAAGTATTCCAACCCACAGGGGTATTCCTACAGCGACGAGACCGTGAAGCGTTTTGCGGCACTGCGGCCTGCTGCAAAGGATTTTAGGATTTTCTGGGATAATGCATATGCGGTACATCATCTTTATGAGGACAGACAGGATGAGCTGCTTAATATTTTGGAGGAGTGCGAGAAGGCTGGCAACCCTGATATGGTATATGAGTTTGCGTCTACCTCTAAAATCAGTATTGCAGGTGCAGGTATAGCTGCAGTGGCATCCTCCAAGGGAAACCTGGCAGATATTAAGAAGTCTATGACGATTCAGACGATTGGTTATGATAAGACAAACCAGCTTCGCCATGTACTTTACTTTAAGAACTTTGAGGGAGTAAAGGAGCATATGAGGAAGCATGCAAAATTACTCCGGCCTAAGTTTGAGGCGGTTTTGAGTACCTTGGAAAAAGAATTAGCAGACGCAAATATCGGTACATGGACGAAGCCCAACGGTGGCTATTTCGTTTCCTTTGACGCTATGGAGGGCTGTGCAAAGGCAATCGTAGCAAAATGTAAGGAGGCAGGACTTGTACTGACGGGTGCGGGTGCAACCTTCCCTTACGGTGTAGACCCTAAGGACAGCAATATCCGTATTGCACCTTCCTTCCCGACACCGGAAGAAATGGCACAGGCAACGGATTTGTTTGTGCTGTGTGTAAAACTTGTCAGCGTGGAAAAACTGTTGGAGAAGTGTGTATAGGAATAAAATTGTGTCAAAACTGTCTGATACGTGTGAGATTTGCAGTTAGGGCAAAGTAATCCGGCGTGTCGTGTTTAAACGGTAGAAAACATAGAAGAGGTGCGCGTATATGGAAGAGTTCAAGTGTATAAAGCATGATTTGGTTGCCAAGGGTTCCATCATTGATTACTATCAGGATACGGTGCAGGTTCCTAACGGAAACGTGGCAAGGTATGATATTATCGACCATAAGGGTGCCGCGGCGGTAGTGGCTGTCCGTGAAGACGGAAAGCTTTTGATGGTGCGACAGTACCGTTATGCGTTGGGACGGGAGACGCTGGAAATCCCTGCGGGCGGATTAAACGGTCGACAGGAGCCTACGGAGACGGCAGCTCGTCGTGAGCTGGAGGAGGAAACCGGTTATACCTGTGAAAAGCTTGAACTGTTGAATTCCATTTACACCACGGTAGCTTTTTGTAACGAAAAGATAGATATTTATCTTGCAAGAGGATTGCAGCCCGGTGAGCAGCATCTGGACGAGGATGAGTTCATTGACGTAGAGGCATATACGGTGGAGGAACTGCAGCAGATGATTTATGACTGCAAAATACAGGATTCCAAGACAATCTGCGGAATTATGACCTATGCGGCAAAGTATGGAAAGTAGCCACGATTGATATTTTAGAAAAATAAATAGCAGAATAAAATGTGATTAGGAAGAAAATTCGCATAGCAGGACAAACGACCGCATAAAAGTAGAGGGATACATTTATGCAAGGCAGGTGAAGACAATGCGGATTATCGGAGAGAGCACGCGGAATGAGAAAAACAGAACAGCGTTGTTGTTTGGAATCGGATTGGTGCTCGGCATTTTGATTATGAATGTGGGAAAGAGCATTCTGTTGGTGAATACGGGTTTGTTTGACGAGGATACCTTGTATCAAATGAAGTACGTTACTGTCGACAGGGTGGCTCTTTTTTGTTATGTTTTGCGAAAGCGTGTGAGCACGATTTGTATATTGTCGGTGGCTGTTACAACTTATTTGGGATTGATGCTGTGCACCGGAATAACGCTTTGGTACGGTATCTCGGCGGGGATGCTCCTGTCTTCTCTGATGCTGAGATATGGGTTAAAGGGACTGCTGCTTGCGCTGGTTGGGGTACTGCCGCAATATATTTTATATATCCCGGCGTTCTTGCTGTTTCTGAACTGGGGGACGCACCTATACCACAGCATTTATCGGCGGGGGATAGGGTGCGATGCCACAGAGAAGGGTTTTGCGGCAAGGAAGCTGGGACAGCTGGCTTTTATTGTGGGACTTGTTGTGGTGGGGTGCTTTTTGGAAGGATATATCAATCCTTACTTTTTGCTGGGATTTCTGAAGAGGTTTTGAGAATGCGCAAATGAGGAGATTTTTCGTGGGACGATTGTGAGAGATTGCGAGAGTAACCTGTTATCTGGCAAAAAAACAGCCCCGATGCCTATGAATCCGGCAACGGGGCTATCGTTTTATTCATATTCTGCAATATCATAAATCAATTTTTCAGATGCTTCCCAACCAAGACAGGGGTCAGTGATGGACTTGCCGTAGACACCTTCGCCCACCTTCTGGCAGCCTTCCTCGATGTAGCTTTCAATCATAACACCTTTAACGAGCTTATGGATGTCGGGATTCAGCTTGCGGCTGTGCATAACCTCTTTGGTGATACGAATCTGTTGCTCAAATTGCTTACCGGAGTTGGAATGGTTCGCATCAATGACACAGGCGGGATTTTTCAACCCTGTTTTACCGTACATCTCCAAAAGCAGATTTAAATCTTCATAGTGGTAGTTGGGGATGTTGTTTCCATGCTTATTCACGGCACCTCGCAGGATGGTATGGGTCAGGTCATTGCCGGTGGTGTTTACCTCCCAGCCGCGGTAAATAAAGGAGTGGGGATGCTGCGCCGCATATACGGAATTCAGCATAACGGACAAGTCTCCGCTGGTAGGGTTTTTCATGCCGGCGGGTACGTCAAAGCCGCTGACGGTAAGGCGGTGCTGCTGATCCTCCACGGAACGAGCGCCGATTGCAACGTAGGAGAGGATATCGGATAAATATCCCCAGTTCTCGGGATAGAGCATTTCGTCCGCAGCGGTCAGTCCCGATTCTGCGATGGCACGAATATGCATCTTACGCATTGCAATCAGTCCGGCGAGGAAATCCGGCTTCTTTTCGGGGTCAGGCTGATGTACGATGCCCTTATAGCCTTCGCCCGTGGTGCGGGGCTTATTGGTGTAGATTCGGGGAATCAGAATCAGTTTGTCCTTTACCTTATCCTTGAGCTTTCCGAGACGGCTTACATAGTCGCAGACAGCGGTTTCATTGTCCGCGGAGCAGGGGCCGATAATGACAAGAAATTTATTGCTCTTTCCCGTGAGGACGTCTCTGATTTCGGCGTCTCTTTCGGCTTTGAGCTTAGCAAGCTCCGCAGGGAGCGGATAGCTTTCGCAGATTTCTGCCGGGGTAGGCAGCTTTTGTACAAATTCAAAACTCATGGTATTACACCCTTTCTTTCCATTTGAACCATTGTTCGGAATATAGTATAGTATAAGCGCAAAAATCCTGCAAGTGCGGGTTTGGAAAAAGTGCAGGACAAGATGAAAAATTTGATTTTTGTCTTTCCGAGAATAGAAGATTATGTTATACTTAGCTTTGTAAGTAAAAGGAGCAGTTGGGAGAAGCTATGACAGAGGATAATATGCGGGAAGCTGCATTCAGGAAACGACGTGTGCAGCGACTGAAAAAATATATTATCACGTTGCTGATGGTTTTTGTCACGCTGCCTATGGTGTTATGTGTGGTTCTTTTGTTTCAGGTACGCAGCCTGAATCTGAAAATAGAGCAGCTGGCGGTACAGGTGGAAGAAATTTCTGCTATGTATCAGGGTACGATTGGCGATGATGAAGCGCAGAGTGCCGATGCGGACGTACAGGGCGGAGAGCAGGTGGTATCCGCAAGCGTGGAGGCGCAGAAGGGGCTTTCCGGTAACAGTGGTTTGATGCAGGAGCCCGGCGTGGCTGAGCGCGATTCGGAGAAGGAAAATGCAGTCGGCATAAATGCCGGAAACGGTGTAAGCGTTGGAGCGGAAGAGGCGGGAAAAAGCGAAGCCGCCCATAAGGTGTATTTAACCTTTGATGACGGTCCCAGCAGCTACACGGACGATATCCTGGATATTTTGGACAGGTATGAGGTGAAGGCAACCTTCTTCGTTGTAGGAAAGGAATCGGATTCGGCTAAGGAACTGATGCGTGATATTGTGGACAGGGGACATGCAATCGGTATGCATTCCTACAGCCATAAATACGCTGAATTGTATGAATCAGAGGAGAGCTTTGCCGCAGACTTTGTGAAAATACAGGATTATCTGGAAGAGGTTACGGGGGTGCGAAGCACCATATACCGCTTCCCGGGTGGCAGCTCCAACACGATAAGCACGGACAAGATTCATCAGTATTGTGATTATCTGGACAGCCGGGGAGTCCGGTTTTTCGATTGGAATATTTCTTCCGGAGATGCAACCAGCGAAGCGCTGTCGGTAGAGGAACTGGTAAAGAACAGTACGGCCGATGTTGCGGAGAATAAGACATCCGTCATTTTGTTGCATGATTCTGCGGATAAACGGACAACGGTAGAGGCGTTGCCCATTATCATCGAGAACATTTTGGCTATGGAGGATACCGTAATCCTGCCGATTACGGAGGATACCGTGCCGGTTCAACATATACAGCGGCAGACGAAGGAGAGTCAGCCGGATTAAAGAACGAATGGAGGAACATTTATTATGGGCTTTTTCTCAGACTTAAAAGAGGATTTGTCTCAGGCGGTAAATGAACTGATGCCGGAGGAGGAGCAAATCAGAAACACGCAGGAACAGGAAAACGCGGAACCGGAGGAGGCGCAGGCTGCGGAACCGGAGATTTCCATCGATGAAATGCTGAAGAATATTGATGAGATTTCTTTGCCGGAGGATGTTGTCGCGGATGAGCCTGTGGATATGGCGACGGAGCAGGAAGCAGAGGAAGTTGCGGAAGCAACGGATGCTACGGAAGCCGATGCATCGGATGATGCGGCAGAAATGGAAAAAATGCTGGCACAGATGCTGGCGGAAGCCCCGATGGAAGAGGCACCGGTGGAAAAGACAGAGGAAGTGAAGGAAGAGAGCAAAGGAGCAGAAAGAATCATGGATATGGATACAGTCAGAGAAGCAGTGGATGAGACAGCAGTTATTACAGCAGGAATGGTGATTACGGGAGACATTGCGACAGAAGGCTCCGTAGATGTAGTAGGTACCATCAACGGTAACGTAGATGCACTGGGCAAGCTGAATATTACCGGTCGCATCGTTGGTAACTCCAAGGCTGCAGAAATTTACGCAGAAGGTGCGAAGATCAACGGTGAAGTTGTCAGCGCAGGTGCCGTAAAGATTGGTGCAAGCTCCGTTATTATCGGAAATATTTCCGCTACCAGCGCAGCAATCGCAGGTGCGGTTAAGGGAGATATTGACGTAAGAGGTCCCGTTATTCTGGATGCATCCGCAATCGTAATGGGTAACATTAAGTCCAAGTCCGTTCAGATTAACAACGGTGCGGTAATCGAGGGTATGTGTTCCCAGTGCTATGCAGATGTCAGCCCTACTTCTTTCTTTGATGATTATAAGCCTGAGGTTCGCAAGGCAAGAAAATAGGAGGCGGCTTATGCGCAGAATATTATTAAAGCTCAGCGGAGAAGCTTTGGCGGGAGAGAAGAAAACAGGTTTTGATGAGGCGACCGTCAGAGGAGTAGCGTTGCAGGTGAAGCAGCTGGTGGATGACGGGATTCAGGTTGGCATTGTAATTGGCGGCGGAAACTTCTGGAGAGGCAGAACCAGCGAGAATATCGACCGGACAAAGGCAGACCAGATTGGTATGCTGGCAACGATTATGAACTGTATCTATGTTTCGGAAATTTTCCGTTCCACAGGCATGATGACTAACATTCTGACTCCCTTTGAGTGCGGCTCCTTTACGAAGCTGTTCTCCAAGGACAGAGCCAATAAATATTTTGAAAAAGGTCATGTTGTATTTTTCGCGGGAGGTACCGGACACCCTTATTTCTCTACGGATACCGGTGTTGTGCTTCGTGCCATTGAGGTAGATGCAGAGGTGATTCTGCTTGCGAAGGCAGTGGATGCGGTATATGATGATGACCCCAATAAGAATCCGAATGCCAAGCGCTATGATGAGGTATCCATCAATGAGGTAATCGCAAAGAATCTTCAGGTGGTAGATATGACGGCATCGATTCTTGCGCGGGATAATAAAATGCCCATGTGGGTGTTTGGCCTGAATGAAGAAAACAGTATCGTGAATGCCGTAAAGGGACCGTTCAAGGGAACCAAAGTAACCGTCTGAAAACCGTACATGCGGGCAAAAGGGCAAGCAGGGCGGACAGGTTCATAAAAACCGTAAAGCCGGAAAGACGCAAAGCAGGAAAGACATAAGGCCGGCAGAATATAATACAAAGAGAGAGAGGGAAAAAGATATGGATGCTAGATTACAGCAGTACGAAGATAAAATGAAAAAGGCTCTGGAATTTTTGGAGTCTGATTATGCAGGAATCCGTGCGGGGCGTGCAAATCCTCATGTTTTGGATAAGCTGCGCGTAGATTATTACGGAACCCCTACTCCCATTCAGCAGGTAGGTAACGTTACCGTACCCGAAGCGCGCATCATTCAGATTGCACCTTGGGAGAAGTCTCTGCTGAAGGAAATTGAGAAGGCAATTCAGGTTTCCGACATCGGAATTAATCCTACCAACGATGGTAGTGTAATCCGTCTGGTATTCCCGGAGCTTACCGAGGAGCGCAGAAAGGATTTGGCAAAGGAAGTAAAGAAAAAGGCAGAGGATGGAAAGGTTGCAATCCGTAATATCCGACGCGACGGTAACGATGCTTTCAAGAAGCTGGCAAAGACCGAGATTTCCGAGGATGAAATTAAGCAGCTGGAGGATCAGCTTCAGAAGCTTACCGATAAGTTCATCAAGGATATTGATGCGGTAATGGAAGCAAAGACAAAAGAGATTATGACCGTATAGGCCGAAAGAAAATAAGGTTGACGGGGGAGTGGAGAATGTCCGCTCCCCCGTTATGTACACGAATTCCGATAGTGTGAAAGGAAACGGATATGGGTGATGATTTGAAAATGCCAAACCATGTGGCGATTATTCTGGATGGTAACGGACGTTGGGCGAAAGCGAAGGGAATGCCTAGGAACTATGGGCATGTACAAGGTGCAAAAACGGTGGAGGTTATCTGCGAAGAGGCGTATAAGATGGGAATTAATTACCTGACAGTATATGCTTTTTCCACAGAAAACTGGAACAGACCGCAGGATGAAGTGGATGCCCTGATGAAGCTTTTGCGTAATTACATGAAAACCTGTCTCCAGACGGCAAAGAAGAACCGCATGTGCGTGAAGGTGTTGGGAGAAAAATCCAGATTGGACGAGGATATTCGCACCAGAATTCAGGAACTGGAGGAAGCAACGAAGGAGAATGACGGGCTTCATTTCCAGATTGCCATCAATTACGGCGGCAGAGACGAAATTGTGCGTGCAGCGCGTCAGTTGGCCAAGAGGGTGGAAAAGGGTGAGATTGCGGCATCGCAGATTACGGAAGCAGCGCTGGAGGATTGCCTGGATACAGCAGGTATCCCCGAACCGGATTTGTTGATCAGAACCTGTAATGAGCAGCGGATTTCAAACTTCCTGCTTTGGCAGCTTGCCTATACGGAGTTCTATTTTACGCCTGTTGCATGGCCGGATTTTACAAAGGAAGAATTGAAAAAAGCCGTGGAAGCATATAATCATAGGGATAGAAAATACGGTGGACTAAAGGGGGAGTAATGGCATGTTTTTAACCAGACTGTTAAGCGGCATTATTCTGATTGTAATTGCCCTTGTCTCCTGTCTGATGGGAAGCCCCGTGTTGCCCGTTTTGCTGTTGCTTGTTTCTCTTGTGGGATATAGGGAGCTTGCGTTGGCATTGGGTGTGGCACCTGTACAGGAAGGAAAAAAGAAATTCAGTGCACCGGAAATCGTCGGTTACATAGGAATTACGGTTTACTATCTGTGTCTGCTGGCAATTGATATAACTGCGGGATGGGATGTGAGAATCGCTTTGCTTGCCGCCTGTATAGTAGGCGTGTTTTTGGCAGAGATGTTCGTGTATGTATTTACCTTTCCGAAGTTTACTCCGGAGCAAATCGGTTTTTCCGTGTTTGCTTTTCTCTACGCGCCGGTAATGCTTTCCTTTATTGATTTTATCAGAATGCGGAAGGACGGTATCATACTGGTTTGGCTGGTGTTTATCTGCTCCTGGGGATGTGATACTTGTGCATACTGTGTAGGCAAGCTCATCGGTAAAACGAAGATTTTCCCGGTGTTGAGTCCCAAGAAGTCCTTAGAGGGTTGCATCGGCGGTTGTCTGGGTGCAGCGTTAATCGCGGCTGTCTTCGGGTGGTTTACGTTGACAAAGGACTGGAAGGAGCTTTGCCTGATAGCAGGTATCTGCGTGTTAGGTGCACTTGTAAGTATGGTGGGAGATTTAGCAGCCTCTGCGATTAAGCGGAACAAGGGAATAAAGGATTACGGAAAGCTGATTCCCGGACACGGCGGTATCATGGACCGGTTCGACAGTGTGATTGTCACTGCTCCACTTGTGTATTTCCTTTTGGCGTTTTTGATTTAATAGGAGAATGTCCTGGATTTTCGTTACGGAGAAGATATGATTATGAAAAAGATAGCTATTTTAGGGTCAACAGGCTCTATCGGCACACAGACGCTGGAGATTGTCCGTGCCAATCCGGATTTACAGGTTGTAGCACTGGCAGCAGGCACCAGCGTAGATAAAATGGAAGAGCAAATCCGGGAATTTCGTCCCCGGGTGGCAGCTATGTGGACCGAGGAAGCGGCAACGCAGCTACGCACAAAGGTAGCAGATTTGGATGTAAAGGTAGTTGCGGGGATGGAAGGCTTACTGGAAATCGCAGTTTTGCCGGAAAGTCAGGTATTGGTAACTGCCATTGTGGGAATGATTGGTATCAGACCTACCATTGCTGCCATAGAAGCGGGGAAGGATATCGCTCTGGCAAATAAGGAAACACTGGTGACTGCCGGGCATATTATTATGCCCCTCGCAAAAAAGCACGGTGTGGCAATCCTGCCGGTGGACAGTGAGCACAGTGCTATTTTTCAGTCGCTCAACGGGGAGCCTGCAGAAAGAATCGAGAAGATTCTGCTGACAGCTTCCGGCGGGCCTTTTCGCGGAAAAACGAAAGAGCAGCTTGCGGGAATGCAGGTGGAGGATGCCTTAAAGCATCCCAACTGGTCTATGGGAAGAAAAATTACCATAGATTCTTCTACGCTGGTGAACAAGGGACTGGAAGTGATGGAAGCAAAATGGCTGTTTGGGGTAGACCTTGACAGAATTCAGGTTGTGGTGCATCCTCAGAGCATTATTCACTCTGCGGTGCAGTATGTGGACGGTGCCGTTATAGCGCAGCTTGGTGCACCGGACATGAAGCTTCCGATTCAGTATGCGTTGTTTTATCCCGACAGAAGACCCATGGACGGCAAGCGGGTGGATTTCTTTGAGCTGGCTCAGATGACCTTTGAAAAGCCGGATACGGAGACCTTTAGAGGACTTGCGCTGGCATATGAGGCAGCGAGAGCGGGCGGCAGCATGCCTACCGTGTATAATGCCGCAAATGAGAAGGCAGTTGCACTGTTTTTGGAGCGAAAGATAAGCTATCTGCAAATTGCGGAGCTGATTGAAGAGTCTATGCGCAGTCACAGTGTGATTGAAAACCCTTCGGTCGAGCAGATTCTGGCAACGGAAGCTGAAACATATGAATATATCGCAGGAAGGATTTCTCTTTAAATGATGACATTGATTTGGTTTATTCTGATATTCGGAGTGGTAGTGATTGCTCACGAATTCGGACACTTTTTGATTGCCAAGGTAAATGGCATTCATGTGGTGGAATTTGCGGTGGGAATGGGTCCCAATCTGATTTCCTTTCAAAAGGGGGAAACCAAGTATTCCATCAAGCTTTTTCCCATCGGCGGAGCCTGTATGTTTGAGGGCGAGGATGGCTTAAACATGAAGGAAGGCGAGGAACCGGGAGAAGGCTCTTTTCTAAAAGCAAAGGTGTGGTCCAGAATTGCCACGGTTGTGGCAGGACCGCTGTTTAATTTTCTGCTGGCCTTTATCGTAGCATTTATCATGGTAAACATGATGGTTATCAGAGACCCTATCGCTACAGAGGTGTCAGCCGGAGGCGGTGCGCAGGCTGCGGGTCTGGAGAATGGCGACAGGATTGTATCTTTGAACGGTGAAAGTATCGACCTGTTTCAGGAAATTTCCCTGTTTATGCAGACCACCTATCGCGGCGGTGCAGTGGAGGTGGTGTATGAGAGGGACGGTAAGGAGTACAGAACATCCGTTACACCACAAATTGACCCGGAGAGTGGTGCTTATTTGCTGGGGATTGCCAACGCGGATTTCGTGAAGGCGGAAGGACTGGAAACCTTTAAGTACGCATGGTATGAGATGAAATATTCCGTAAAGGCAACCTACAAGAGTCTGGGAATGCTGATTAAGGGGCAGGTGTCCAGACAGGATGTGGCAGGTCCGGTGGGAATTGCGGTAAATGTGGTGGGAAAAACCTACGAGGAAACGAAAGAGTACGGATGGGAAAATGTGCTGCTGAATATGCTGAATATCGTGCTGATGCTTTCGGTGAATCTGGGTATTCTTAACCTGCTTCCTATTCCGGCCCTGGATGGTGGACGACTGG
The DNA here is from genome assembly GCA_045546495.1 of Acetatifactor sp. Taxonomy (GTDB): domain Bacteria; phylum Bacillota; class Clostridia; order Lachnospirales; family Lachnospiraceae; genus Acetatifactor. Next base: position 32,862 of record JAZQCX010000021.1, read on the forward strand.
TGTTTATGCTGGTGGAGGTCATACGGGGAAAGCCTATACCGCCGGAAAAGGAAGGCATGGTTCATTTTGTCGGCCTTGTATTCTTTATGATTTTGATGGTTTTTGTATTCTTTAATGATTTGACAAATATTTTTATGAAATAGTGTTTGATAAGTGATTCCTTCACTTACGTCAACACATGAAATCAATTGTATCTGGGATGCGGCACCGTTTTCTGCGGTGCCGTGCCTGTCAAAGCCGGTTCCGGCGAATTTTTCAAAAAATTACTGATAATTAGATAATGACCTGCAGGAAGCGTAGGTGTTTTTGTTATGCGCTGAATGTAGGGCGAATTGTATGAGATTCGGGAAAGGAATAAAAGATGGAGTTTTTAACTGCTTCCTATTGTGAAACGGGAGGAGAAAAGTGTGCACTTGTGCTGCAACATTATGCCTATAAGGGTGAAGAGGTGATTTTTGCCTGTATTGTCGAAGAAGGTGGGATTTTAGACGGTGCACCGGCAGAAAATCGGAAAGTCGCGGATGGGGCTGTGGAAGAGAATAGGATGTGTTGTTATTTCGCAGAGAGGTTGCTTGAGGAATTTCGCAAATATCCGGTGTTTTCTGCGTTGAAAAAGCCGGAGAAGTACATAGAATGGGTGGCATGTGTTTTTGAAGAAGTAATCGAAGGCATAGACAGGGAGGTTTCAGCAGTGCGGGAAAGCGGCTGTGTAAGACAGCCGGTGCGAGGAAAAGGTAAGAAAAATGAGAAAGGAGAGATTCCTGTAAGCGGAGTGTTCTGTGTGGGAGGAGGATGTTTTATGTTTGCAAGGGGAGATATGTCTGTTTTGTTGTTAAACCGCGATAGGGGGAAGCCCTGTGCAACGCCGTTGCGTCGAGGTGAGAGGGGGCTTTGCATAAAGCTTGGAAGGATTGAGCCGGGAGTGGGAGTGCTTTTGGCAACGGGAGATTTCCTAAGGGGAATCGGAGAAAGGGAACTGCAGGAGGGGCTGTTTGTGGAGGATTTGCTGCGTCCGATTTATTTACACGGACAAGAAAGAAAAGCAAAGCTTACACGAAACAGCGGGAAAAGAAATCATCGTAGGGGGAGTGTGAGACAATCGGAAATGGAAGACAGATACCGTCAGGAATATATGGTAGAAAAACACCTGAGGGAGCTTGGCTTAGCGGGAACGGTGAGGAAAAGCAGCGCTGGGATTTTGATTTTGACAAAGGAGGCAGAAGTAAAGTGATGAGATACGGCGAGAGTAGCATGATACAAATAGAAGATGAGCTTGCCGCACATGGGTATAAAGTGATACGACTTTTGGGGGAGGGAAACTTTTCAAAGGTATACTTAGTGATAGAACGAAAGGGAAGAATTTACGCCTGCAAAATCAGTCGGGAAACGGAAATGCTGCGTAGGGAATGGGAGACGCTGAGTAGCCTGCACCATCCGGTGATTCCGCGAGGGGTGTTGTTCTGGGAGGCGCAATTTGCATATCTGGTAATGGAGTATGTGACGGGAAGTTCGGCACAGGAACTTCTGGCGCGCAGGGGAAGGCTGTCGGAGCGCTGTACGGTGCAGGTGGCAATGGAACTGGCGGACTGTCTTAGATATTTGCATGCAGAAGGGATTTTGTATCGGGACTTGAAGCCCGCTAATATAATGCTGCGTCAGGATGGCAGGGTGGCACTTGTGGATTATGGATGTGTGTGCAGGATGGGAGTGAAGCCGGATGCAAAAGCGGGAACGCGTGGCTTTGCGGCACCGGAGCAGCTTGGTGGGGGAGTGCGTCTGACGGCATCCTGTGATGTATATGGTTTGGGGAAAACAATGGAGGTTATGTTGGGGAACGGCAGATGTAGCAGTCGATTGCGGAAAGTTGTCCGAGCGTGCGTCCGTGAGGAGGCAGAAACCCGAGTGGCGGATATGTACAGTTTGATAGAGTTGCTTGACTGGGTGGCACGGGGAGTGGAGAGAAGAAAAAAGGAAGCGAGGTCTAAAAGAATGAGGATAAGGAATGCGGTCGGTGGATATTATGAACGTGGGAAGTGCTCTCCCGGGCAGTTCGGGAAGGCGTTGCTACAAGGAAAATTAAGGATTTATAAGAATGTTTTTCCTTTTCGGAGGAATGGGGATATGATAAAATAAAACATATTTGTTGGTCGGAATTACGAAGGGGAACAAAATAGAAAGGCATTATCATGCTATTGGTATCCGAGAAATTAGTATCGAAGATACGCATGAAAGACTGACCGGAAAAGAATGGGGCAGGCAGTATTTTATTAAGGAGTAGGAGAGGCGTCGATATTGAACTTGAGTGTTTAGATACCGATATAGCCGTAAGGAGGTACCTGATATGAGTATGACATTTGCGGAAATGCAGGAAATGTATTGTGGAATTGTGAAACGGTTTAATAAAATCGAGTTACAGGACTGGAAGGCAGAGGGTGCGATGATTGAGCTGTCCAAGCAGGTGGGAGAGCTGGCAAAGCAGGTTATGATAAAGGAAAAGTACTATGCCTTGACCGGGGAGGTGCCTGATGTGGATGAGAAGGTGGGCAATGAAATGGCAGATGTTATTGCGCAGGTGATGCGGTTAGCGGATTACTACGGCGTGGATTTGGAAAAGGCATTTGTGGAAGCCAGAGAGGATGAGGAAAGTCGGAGGCCAAGCGGTCTTAAGGAAGACAACACTTAGCTCCAACTCCTTGGCTCA